>DGEC01000027.1 GCA_002385745.1 Firmicutes bacterium UBA3936 | reverse complement strand
AAAACCTTTGCCCGGGCGATAATTGTTTGAATTGACAAAGCAGCAAGCACTGTGCTAGAATATTATGGCGGCTATCGCAAACCGCGCGGCCGGGGTTCTAAACCGCATGGTACCTCTGCCGGCGAGTCTTTACAGGAAGGTGAAATGATTTCATGTATGCAATCATCGAGACAGGCGGTAAGCAGTACCGGGTGGAAGAAGGTTCAGTCCTTGATGTCGAACTGCTTCCCGCAGAAATCGGGGCAACAGTAAGCTTTGACCGTGTGTTGGCGGCAAAAAAGGAAGACAAGCTTGAGGTGGGAAGGCCTTATCTCAAAGGAGCAGTTGTCCATGCCAAGGTTTTGGAGCATGGTAAACACAAGAAAATAATTGTGTTTAAATATAAAGCCAAAAAGAATTACCGGCGCAAACAGGGCCACCGCCAGCCCTTTACCAGGGTTTTAATTGAAAAAATTGAGGTATAATCCATGGTCCGCGTCAGTGTCAAAAGGCAGGACGGCGCGGTTGCTGCCGTAAGGGTAGAGGGCCATACCGGCAGCGCTCCAAAGGGCGAGGACATTATCTGTGCCGGTGTTTCAGCCCTGGTGCAGACTTTTTACTTTAGCGTACGGCGCCTCCTGCAGGTAGACGCAGAAGCGGATATCCGCGACGGTTACTTCAGTTTTTCCGTCCCCAGCGGACTGCCGCCCGAAAAACAGGAAAAAGTGGCGTTTTTGGCTGAGAGCATGCTGATAGGACTTGATGAAATTAACCGGAGCTACCCGGGGTTTTTGCAAGTGTATGATGATGGGAGGTGAACTCCGATGATGATGGATTTACAATTATTTGCCCACAAAAAAGGTGTCGGGAGTTCGCGCAACGGCCGTGACAGCAACCCCAAATTCCTTGGGGTAAAACGTGCGTGCGGCCAGACAATTTCTGCCGGCGGCATTATCGTAAGGCAGCGCGGCACTAAAATCCATCCCGGAAAAAATGTCGGCAGGGGCAAGGATGATACCCTGTTCGCTTTAATTGACGGAGTAGTTGTTTTTGAACGCAAGGGCCGGGACAAAAAACAGGTCAGCGTTTACGCAAACGGAGAAGCTGTCTAGAGCACTGATTTCTGTAATAAACCGGAGATACTCCGGTTTGTTTTTTTTACAGAATGCCTGAAGCAAAAATTAAAGGTTTAAGGAAGAGTTGCCATGCAAGATTTCCCTCAAGCTGTGGAAAAACTGCTTAAATACCACCGCCATGATATCATGAATATACTGCAGGTTATCAGCGGTCTTGCCCAGCTGCAAAAAAAGGATAAACTTTTTGCCTACATACGCAAGGCAAGCGAGGAAATACAACAGTTCAGCCGTTTTATCGGCTGCGGCGATATACGGTTTGCCCTCATAGTTTATGAAGAACTGCTGAAAGAATTTAAGGGCACTTACAGCCTGCACGTGGAAAACACTGTGCCCTTAATCGCAAAAGACATCCTGCAGTCATTGCCTCTTGTGCTTGCGGCAGTTCGCGAGTGCCTGGCTGATTGCAACTGTCCCCATTTAAAAGTTCGTATCCAGGGCGGAGATATATCGGAACTGTGGCTGGTGCTGCCGGGAAGAGCCATAAATGACTCTTCTTTCTGGCGGCCTGCGGAGAAGACTGCAGAAAAGTGCGGCATCTCCACACTGCAGGAAAAAGGAAAGTTTTGTATACTTTTGGATAAACAGGCTTTCCCGGGAGAAAATAAGGCAGACAGAAGCGAGCGGCAGGAGTGATAAGTTTGTTTGTAGACCGGGCAAAAATATATGTCAAGGGCGGCAACGGAGGGAACGGAGCCGTATCGTTCCGCCGTGAGAAATATGTGCCTTTTGGCGGGCCTGATGGCGGTGACGGAGGCCGCGGCGGCAATGTCGTTTTTCAGGTTGACCCCGGTATGCGCACGCTGCTGGATTTTCGCTACCAGCAGCATATCAAGGCCGGTCGCGGCGAACATGGCAAAGGGAAGAATATGCACGGCCGCAGTGCCGGGGATAAAATAGTCAAGGTCCCTCCCGGCACGCAAGTCAGGGATGCGGAGAATAACAAACTGCTTGCCGATTTGGTAAAAGCGGGCGAAACTTATATTGCGGCGAAAGGAGGCCGGGGAGGACGGGGCAATGCACGCTTTGCCAGCGCCACTGACAAAGCTCCCCGCTTTGCGGAAAAGGGCGAACCCGGTGAAGAGCGCTGGCTATGGCTGGAGCTGAAGTTAATTGCCGATGTTGGCCTTGTTGGCTTCCCCAATGCGGGAAAATCCACTTTGCTGTCCCGGGTAACGGCAGCCCGTCCCAAGATTGCTTCCTATCCCTTTACCACACTGAGCCCGAACCTGGGTATTGTACAGGTGGAAGGAGTGGAGCCTTTTGTTATGGCCGATATTCCGGGGCTGATTTCAGGAGCCCATGCAGGAGCGGGACTTGGCCACAGTTTCCTGCGCCATATTGAGCGTACCCGCTTGCTTTTGCAGGTAGTTGACGCTGCGGGGGTGGACGGCCGCAGTCCCCTGGAAGACTACCGCCAGATTGAAAAGGAACTGGAACTCTATGGCGAGCGCCTTGCTTTGCTTCCCCGGGTGGTGGCTGCCAATAAAACCGATTTGCCGGAGGCCGAGGAGGGTGTGAAGCAGTTGCGTTCTGTGCTTGGTGAAGAAAATGTTTTTCCCATTTCCGCCGTTACCGGCAGCGGTGTGCGGGAACTTATCTACCATATTGCCCGGCTGCTTGAGGAATTGCCGCCGGGGGGCATTTCTACGGAAGAACAGGCAGTGGTTCTTAGGCCGGGCGATGAGGAAGATGCGCTGGCAGTAGTACAGGAAAGCGGTATTTTCATTATGAAGGAGAAACGTCTGGAAAAACTTGCTGCCATGACCGATTTTAACAATGAAGAAGCGGCAAAGCGTTTCCAGCGGCTTTTCCGCCTGCGGGGATATGAAGAAGCATTGAAAAAAGCCGGTGCACAAAACGGAGACACGGTAAAGATCGGTGATTTGGAATTTATTTTTCAGGAGGAAGACTGATTACGGGGTGAGGATATGACATTGCAGTTGCCAAAGATAAAAAACGGTTTATCCATAGGAATCATGGGAGGGACATTTGACCCTATTCACCTGGGGCATTTGGTTATTGCCGAGGAAGTACGCATTCAGTTTAAACTGGACAAGGTTATATTTGTGCCGACCGGCCATCCGCCGCACAAACCTGCCGCCGGCGTTACCAACCCTGAACACCGTTATTTAATGACTGTTCTTGCTACCATGAACAATCCCTATTTTACCGTTTCGCGAGTAGAGATAGACTGTCTAAAGGGAACAACTTACACCATTGATACTATTCGTTTTTTCAAGGAGTATTTCGGAGGTGACGTTAATTTATATTTTATAACCGGCGCCGATGCCATTATGGAAATAACCTCCTGGAAGGATTACAAGGAACTGGTCTCCATCTGTCACTTTATCGCCGCTACGCGGCCGGGCTATACGCTGAAAAAAGTAAAGGACACAATCAGGAAAAAATGCCCGGAAGTGCTGGAACAAATTTCAGTTTTGGAAATACCGGCCATGCAAATTTCATCAACATTAATCCGTGAACGGGTCCGCGCCGGAAAACCTATAAAGTACTTAACTCCTGATTCTGTAACGGCATATATTTACAAAAACGGTCTCTACAGAGATGTCTCACACAAGGTATAAAACGCAGCTTCAATCAGATACTACTACTAGGCTTGGAAAGTGAGGTGAATGCAGCATGGTAAAAACCATTTATGTCGGTAATATTCCCTGGTCAACCACTGCAGAAGAGTTGAAAGAATTTTTCAGTGAAAAGGGGCAAGTAATCAGCGCCAGAATTATTACTGAAAAGTCTACAGGACGTTCCAGGGGCTATGGATTTGTAGAAGTAGCCGAGGAGGATGCGGAGAAAATAATCAATATGAACGGAGCGGAACTGGATGGCAGGAAGCTGGTGGTTAATGAAGCAAAACCACGTCCTGAACAGTAACGAGGCAACATCTGTTGCCTTTTTTCTTTTGCCAAAATCGCTGTGGCGGGCAGTTTTGCCGCAGCAGGAAAAGCCTGCCTTTTTGTCGAAGCTAGAAGCGGTGATCAAATGACTGAAAAGGAAATTTCCCGCAGGCTGAGGAAGATGCTTTCACCAAAACTGTATAACCACTGCGCCGGAGTGGCGGAAACTGCCGGCAGGCTGGCTGAGTCACTCGGTACAGATGTTGAAAAGGCCCGGCTTGCCGGATGGCTGCATGATGCTGCGCGCGAGTGGCCGGGAGAACGACTGCTGCAGTTTGCGCAGGATAATAATCTTAATGTCGATAAATACAGCCGGGAAGAGCCAATCCTTTTACACGGACCTGCCGCCGCCCTGCTCGCCCGGCAGTGGGGAGTCACAGACAGGGAAGTGCTGGATGCAATAGAGAACCATACCCTTGGCAGGCCGGGAATGTCCCTTTTGGCGCAGATAATTTATCTGGCCGATAAAACCGAACCGGGCCGTTCTTACCCGCAGGTGGAAGCGCTGCGTGATTATGCCGCCGTTGATTTCCGGAAGGCCCTGCGGATGGTTGCTGCCAACAGCATTTCATACCTGCTGCAAAAAGAGAATATAATTCACCCCTTGTCTCTCGATTTTTGGAACTGGCTGGTGCAGAACCGGCAGAAGGGAGTGTAGATGGTGCCCTATTATTATACGGTAAGAAGAAAACGGCGAAAAATAAAGAAAGGCCGTTTATTCTTTCTCTTGGCTGTCTTCCTCTTTTTGATCCTGCTTTTTTCCGCTTCCCGTTTTTTCCGTTCGCTGGAGGAGCTAAAGGACAATTCTTCCTGGGCGCAGGGGCTGCCTGTCCCGGAAAAGGGAGAGCCGGAACATGTGCTGATTTACAGTGTAGCAGGCGGTGAAAGGGACGCCCGGGTTACCTGCATATGCCTGGCGGCGGCGCATCCCGACAGCAATTCTGTCCGCCTGTTGCTGATTCCTGTAAATACCTTGCTGCCGGACGCTGAAGACACTTCGACATCTTTGGCGGCAGCCTACAAAGGCGGGCGGGAAAAACTGCTTGCCGCGGCGGAAAATTTGCTTGCCGTAAAAATTCATGCTTTTCTGGAAATAGAGGAAGACGCCGCTGAAGAAGTAATTAAAGCAATGGATCTGTCTTTGGAGGATGTGGCGCCGGCCGCGGCGGCGCAAGGCATTTCCGCTTATTTGTCGAACGGTAATTCCTCCCCGGAAGAGCAGTTTGAAGCAAGGCGGCAGCTTTTTGCTTCCCTGACAGGGAAAATAATGCAGGGAAATTACATAAAAGACATCCTGAATTTCCGCCGGGCAGTGCCTCTTTTGACAACGAATTATTCCTGGCGGGAAGTAATGGCTCTGATAAAAAGATACGAGAAGTATTCATATGCTGAAAGTGCCGAGTCCTACGTTTTACCCGGGAACTGGGATGCGACGGACGAAGGAATTTACTATGTGGCCGATATGGACAGCATATCTTCGTCTGTAATCTGGCTTGACAGCAAGAGCGTAACAGTGCCAAGGGAAGAGGTTACAGTGGAGGTATTAAACGGCTGCGGGACCGCAGGGGTAGCGGGCAGTGTGGCGGAGCTGCTGAGAAATGAAGGCTACGATGTGGTAAGGGTAGATAATGCCGATAATTTCGATTATGAACGTTCTCATGTTGTCTACCGCGATACATGCATAGATGCGGCCAAAGAGATAGCGCAAATAGTTAAAAACGCCGACCTGTTGAAGGTAAAGGAAGAAGACGGAAATTACGGCAGTGATGTATCAATAACAGTCATTATTGGGAAGAATTATAGTACAGATGACGGGGAGGGATCTGTTGTTGACTGAGATGCTGCAGGGATTAGTCAGACTGATCGTTGAAGCAGCCGAAGAAAAAAAAGCCGCAGATATCGTAATAATAGAAGTGGGCAAGGTATCTCTGATTGCAGACTGTTTTATAATTGCCGAGGGGGCCAGTAAAACCCAGGTACAGGCCATTGCCGACGCTATTATGGGAAAAACAAAGACAGCGGACTATCCTTTGCTCCATAAAGAGGGTTATGATGAGGCACTTTGGATCCTCCTGGACTATGGGGCGGTGGTTGTTCACCTCTTCCAGCCCGAACAGCGCCGGTTCTACAACCTTGAACGCCTCTGGGGACATGCCCCGGTGATTGATGCAGGCAGCAGTTACCAGTAGTTAGTGTAAAATTACTTTAGG
>DGEC01000100.1 GCA_002385745.1 Firmicutes bacterium UBA3936 | reverse complement strand
CTAAAGTGTCTTGACACTATCCAAAGAAGGAGCAATGTTGACATGTGTATTTGTGTTTGATATAGTGACAGTGCAAAATATTGCCATTTCAAGGGAGTTGCTGTTGTGAACACATTGCTTGTTTACGAGGGAAAACACGGCTTTACGGAAAAGTGTGCCAGGTTATTGGCGGAAAAAATACCGGGCGAAGTATATCTGCTGGATTTACGGCAGGAGGAACAGGCAGACCCCAAAAATTATGACACGGTGATAGTCGGCGGTTCGGTGTATATGGGTAAAATAAGAAAGGAAGCAGCCGCCTACTGCCGTGTACATAAGCAGCAACTGCTGAAAAAGAAACTTGGTTTATTTATTTGCTGTGCCGACAGTGAGAAGGCGGAAGAACAGGCAGAGGCGGCTTATCCCGCTGAGCTTTTGCAGCATGCCGCCGCTGTTGCATATTTCGGCTATGCTTTTTATTTTGAGCGGCTGAACTTTCTGGAAAAGGCAGTGGTACGCGTTGTTGCCGGGGCAAACAGCACCAGGGAAGATATAAATACGGAAGCCATGGAAAGAATGTGCACAGCCCTTTACGGGCAATAGAGGGGGCGGGAAAATGCTGCGCAAGATATTAACATGGCTGCTGGTTGCGGCAGCCCTGACTGCCGGTATCCTGGGGCTTTTCGTTTGGCGTAGTGTCAGGACTCTCAGGGACATGGAAATTGGGGAAATTAAACCTGCAAAACAAAAAGGATGGAGTTTACAGCGGTGAAGTATACACCGGTATCGTGAATGTGCTTGTTGAAGTGAGAGTAGAAGACGGGAAAATTACAGCCGTGGATATTGTCAGGCATGATAACGGAAAAGGATCGCCGGCTGAGATTATTGTTGACAGAATTATTGACGCACAGTCTTTAAAGGTTGACTTGATTTCGAAAGCAACTTACAGCAGCAAGGCTATCCTGAAAGCCGTGGAAAATGCTTTGCAGTAGGGCGTACAAGTAAAACACTGTATATTTAAGTCATTAATTAGCAAATCATTTAAAAAAAATTAACTTGAAACCGTGTTCTGTGAATAAAGGGTAACAAAATCGACACCTTTATCTGGTATGATTATAACAGGCCGAGACAAAAGCAAGGGAGTTGCAGTATGGCAAGGATATTATTCCTTTTACTTATAGTAATATCTCTTCTTTTTACTGGCTGCAGTGTGAAGATGCCGCCTACGCAGGCAGAATCTGCGGAAAACAATGAAACAAATGCGAGAGCGGCGCTGCTTGCCGATATTGACTTTACTATCATTCCCGATTTTGTTTACTATGTGCTGCTTGAAGAAAAGATGACGGGCAGTACGGTATTTGTCCGCCGTTATGTGTGTTATGACGGTTTTGCAGATACAGCCAGTGAGAAACTGCAGCGTATCAGGCTGCCCGAAAAGGTTTCCGATGCTGCTGAAGCCCGCAGCTACTTGCAGGAAAATGAGCCTGAAAAGCTGGAATTGCTGCAGCCGGTTTATGTCAGCGAGAATGTTCTTGCCCGCTGGACTGAAGAAGAACATAGTTTAGGCGCCGAAGAAAACGGCAGGCTGTCCCTGGAAGAATTGCTGGAAATGGGCGGCATATCCCGCATTAATAAAATGTTTGCCATCAGTGTTAATACCGAAGAGCTGGTTGGTTTAATCAAAGAAGCAGAGGAGAAGCACCTGCAGGATTCTCCAAGACTGCAGGTGACAGGAGAACTAAAGCCGCTGCCCCTGTCCTTTACCTATAGCGGCCTGCTGTTAGTGCACGATGAAGTTCAGCAAGAGTCGTCTCCTCCCCTGGCGAGGGCCGGTTTCAGCCTCTTTTACCAGATTGATGAACTGGGGAATCCCCTGGAACTTGAGTTTGAGACTTCCTTTCAGCAGCTGCAGTCCGGAACAAGGTGTCTTGCCGATATTAAAAAAATTGAGGAGTTTATTGCCGAACTGCGGGAAATTGTAATTGAACAGCTGGGGCTTTACGGTGTCAATTCCCATAATGAATCGCTCACCTATGCCAATGTTACCCTCTGCTATGAAGAAAGGAGCACGGAAACGGAAATCAGCAAAAAAATATATATTCGCTAAAAAAGACCGCCTGCCTGGCGGTTTTTTGTTGTGAACGCGCCCGTAGAACAGGCGGCATAGCGGTTGGCAATTAAAAGGATTTTCTTTTGCGGCTGTCGAAGCAAAAGCCAAATTAATTAAAGGTGTTGAAGGCAATGGCCGGACGGTTCCGCATAAGAACAGGAGTGGACATAATAGAAATTGCCAGGGTTGCCGGGGCATACCGCAGAAGACCGGAATCTTTCCTGCGGCATCTTTTTACCCGGAAGGAACAACGGCAGCTGGCAGCCCGCAACTATGCAGCCCGTCACCTGGCAGCCCGTTTTGCGGGCAAAGAAGCGATCTTTAAACTTTTAGGAATGGGGATGGGGCAGCTTTGCTGGAAAGAGGTGGAGATCCTTTCCCTGCCGGGAGGAGAACCCCGGGTTTATTTGCACGGCCGGGCAAAGGCCCGGGCAAAGGAACTTTCCCTTGTGGATATTGCCCTGTCGTTGAGTCACAGCAGGGAATATGCGGTAGCCCAGGCTTGCGCCCTTGCGGAAGACGGCGCGGAAGATAAATAACAGGCGCACTTTATGCGCCTGTTTGCCGGAAGCAGTTTTGCAAGATAGGGGAGGATGCAATATGAATGTGGTAAC
The DNA here is from genome assembly GCA_002385745.1 of Firmicutes bacterium UBA3936. Taxonomy (GTDB): domain Bacteria; phylum Bacillota; class Dethiobacteria; order Dethiobacterales; family Dethiobacteraceae; genus DTU027. The sequence continues at coordinate 31,817 of DGEC01000100.1, read as the reverse complement.
AGCGGCCGAGATGCGGGCAATAGATGCCCGGGCAATAAATGAGTTTAAAATCCCCGGTATGGTGTTGATGGAAAATGCAGGCATCAGGCTTGCAGAAAGGATACGCAAAATGACTCCGGGAAAAAGAATCGTCATTGTGGCCGGCGGGGGGAATAACGGCGGCGACGGGTTTGTTGCCGCCCGCCATTTGTACAGGGAAAAAGAGGTTACCGTTTGGACCGCTCTCCCGGACGACAAATACGGCGGGGATGCCCTTGCCAATCTGAAGATAATTAGAAAGCTCGATATCCCGGTTTCCTGCCTGCGGGAAGACGGAGCCTTTGCCGCCTTTAAATCAGCCTTAGGAGAAGCGGATTTAATTGTGGATGCAGTTTTTGGCACCGGCCTTTCCCGCGAGCTTGATTCCTTCTACCGGAAGATAATCGAATCTGTTAACGAAAGCCCGGCTGACGTTATTGCCGTTGATATTCCTTCCGGAATTGCCGCCGACAGCGGCCGGGTCATGGGCGCTGCCGTTCGCGCACAGTGGACGATAACTTTTGCCCTGCCCAAAGCGGGCCATTTCCTCTACCCGGGAGCGGGATACAGAGGCCGCCTGGAAGTGGCTGAGATCGGAATCCCGCAGGTTTTGCTTGAGAGTTATCCCCTGTCCTTGATGACGGCAGCCGGGGCTGCAGAACTTTTGCCGCCGAGGCCGGATGACAGTCATAAAGGGACTTTTGGATCTGTCCTTTTAGTAAACGGTTCACGGTCAATGCCGGGTGCGGCAGCCCTGTCGGCCCTGGCGGCTTTAAGAGGAGGCTGCGGACTGCTTTATGCGGCAGTGCCGCAAAGTATCGCCACCGTCCTTGGCAGCAGGGTTCCTGAGGCAATACCGGTTTTACTGCCGGAGACGGCTGCCGGTGCCTTTGGCAGTGAAGCGCCGGCGGTTCTCCGGGATCTGTGGGGCAGGTGCCGTGCTTTGGGCGTCGGCTGCGGTCTGAGCACTGAAAAAACTCTGCTGCCTCTTTTAGAGGCAATTTTCCAGGAATGCCCGCTGCCGGTGGTAGCCGATGCCGATGCTCTAAACCTGCTTGCCGCCCATCCGGATATTATAAACGGCCGGAAGGCACCGACCGTGCTGACTCCTCACCCCGGTGAAGCTGCCCGGCTTCTTGGCATAACTGCAAAACAGGTTCAGCAAGACAGGCTGGGCAGTGCCAAAAATATTGCCGCCCGGTTTAATGCCGTTGCTGTGCTTAAGGGCGCCCATACCATAATAGCCACACCTGACGGCAGGGCTGCATTTAACACTACCGGCAACAGCGGCATGGCCACGGCCGGCAGCGGGGATGTGCTAACCGGGCTTTTGACATCCCTTTTGGCCCAGGGCATGGCAGACTTTGCCGCGGCCAGGCTGGCTGTTTATTTGCATGGTCTGGCTGCAGACCTGGCAGTTGAAAAGTCCGGACGCCGCGCACTAATGGCCGGAGATATTGCGGACTATATTCCCCAGGCATATCTGCGCTGCGAAAAAATAAATATAGAAAGGGAGCTAAACCTGCCGACAGTAATTATTTAAGTTCCTGCCGGTGTAAAAACCGGTAAAGGGGAGAGGGGATTGTCCGCAAAAACCTTGCTTTGCCTGCTGCTTGCAGTTGTTTTGCTTGCCGGATGCAGCGTCAGCGAAAAGAACCTGCCGGAGCGGATAAAACAGCGGACGGATAGGCTTGCCGGGTATTATGCCGAATTGGAAGCTGAAGTGGCGAGTTTTACGGGTGAACAGGTTTATCGTGTCAGACAGTGGCAGGATTTTTCAGGGCGCTTCCGGGTGGAAGTAAAAGCGGAGGAAGAAGAGCAGCATTTTATCTGTGACGGAAGTCAGGTTTGGATTTGTCAGCCGGAGATTGGCGACTGCTTCCGCCTTGCTGCGGAAGAGAGCCATGAACTGGTGCCGCCTTTTCTGCTCGTGGGGTACCTGAACGGGCTACAGCAGGCTGCAGAGTTCGAGTTTCTGGGTAAAAGAGAGCTGAACGGGCAGGAAAGGTATGTTGCTGCCTATGCCGGCCCGCTTGAGGGGGAGGAGGTCCGCCTTTGGCTTGACGGTAAGACAATGTTTCCCGTCCTGGTGGAAATTTTTCTGGAAGGTGAAATGTTAAGCAGACTTGAAGTTAAGAGGCTGGAGCTTAACCCCCCGCTGCCTGCGGAGCTGTTCGAATACACCGCCAAGACTGAACAGGAAGCCGGCGCCTATTGCCTGGTAGAACCCCTTTCGCTTGCGGAGGCGAAAAAAGGCTGGCCGGTTGATGTTTACCTGCCTTCTTACCTGCCTGAAGGCTTTTCCTTATATGTTATCTCCCGGGTGAGCGAACCGGACAGGGAGCAGCTCATCTTTGTCTACCGGGGACCGGAACCTTTTACTTTGGTACAGTATCCAAAGCGGGAAGATGCCGTGCTGCAGAGCGCCGCCGTTCGGGAAGTTTATTTTGGCCTGCGACAGGGCTACTTTCAGCAAAATTTAAGTAATAACCTGGCAGTCCTGCGCTGGTCGCTTGAGGAAAGCTCCTTTATTCTGGCAGGCGCTTTGCCGCTGGAGCAGATGGTAAAGATAGCTGGTTCTCTTAAACCCGACAATTAGCATAAACACCATTTCCCTCAGGTGTGAATACCATGTTAACGGGAGGTGCGTGTTATGGGTATGGATGAACAGCTGCCTGTTTGCCCGACCGGTCTCTTCCTGGAAGTAGGACCGGGAGATACTCTCTTTAAAATAGCCCGGGAACAGGGAGTAACGGTTGAAGGGATCATGGCCCTGAATCCCGGTTTGGACCCTAACAATTTAAAGGTTGGCACCTTTATTTGCCTGCCTTTGCCTGAAACTTAAAAAAACGGTAAAACCGCCCCCGGGCGGTTTTACCTTTGCAGACCGGTTTTGCCGCTACTTTTTAGCCAGTTTTTCGTATATTGCGAGCAGCTTTGCCAGGCCGGCCAACTGTTCTTCCTCGCTCTTTTCCACTGCTCTTTGCCTGCGATCTTCTGTCTCCTCCGTACCGGCTTTTGGGTTTAAGGATATGTCTTCGCTGTTTTTTGCCGGTGTTTGCGGATCATCAATGTAAACCTTAGCGGGGTAGATTTTTGTTCCCGTTTTTTATCCCACCTCCGGACGCATTTTGGAATACCGTTATCAGTTTGCAAAGCTGGTAGATTTCTTTTTCCGTGCACCGGCACTTTGCACACAGGAATTTGATTTGTTCATGAACCGGCAAGCGGGCAAACCCGTCGGTTTCATTAATGGCGGCAGTAACCCGGCTGAAAAGCCGCTTTTGTTCGGCTGTAAACATATCTTCCAGTCTGCGGACGATATTTTCCGGCTTTGGCGCGCTTCCTTTCTGCCTGCCGTAATACTTGTGGCTGCCGTGCCCTTTCAGGCATTCCAAATAAAGAAAATCTTCCAGAGCTACGATAAAAATGCTCCGGGCGCCGCACAGCGGGCAGGCTAAGGGCTGACTGCTGTTATCTTTGGATGATGCCAATGATTTTAACTCCCCTGGCTATTTCTATGGGCTCAAAAGACTGTTTGTCGACCCAGAGAACCCCTTCTTCGTCCACGCGAATATCCATATCCAGGCCTTCCATATTGAACCTGTCTATGTAGTATGGGGCAATCAATACAAAGACTGTATTTATCTGCCTGGCATCCACATTGCTTACGCCTGACAGGTTGGCCTGATTGGAGGAATTTATTAAAAAATTAAAGGACTTCCGGGTACTGTTTTCTTTTCTCAAAGGAATCTACTCCTTAATCTGACTGCGGCAGATTTGAGTCACTGCTTGTTGTGACCTTGCGGTCACTGTGGATGCGAATCCGGTCATCGGAAAGAGATATGCCTTCTATACCACTGATTTCCAAGGCCCCTGACTTGTCAAGCGCCACGGAGAGGGGCAGTTTCCGCCGCAAGTAGCGGTTTGCCCGCAAAGAGTCCAGGCCGGCGAAAATGACCGTATTTAATTGCAAAAGTTTTGTTTCCCGGGAGGCGTGCATATTTGCTTCATTGGAAAGATTGCCGAGAGTTACAATTCTATTTTTGCTCATGGCTGTCATCCTCGCGGCTGTCTTCCTTTAGAAGGGACTGCAGGGCTTTTGCCTTCTCATCGCTGTTCATTTCCTCATTAGTGCGCAGAGCATAAAGATCCAAAAGCAAGCTGCCGTAATTTTTTCGCCGGATATTCATGCTGATTGCAAAATCCGGGGTTATAAAAGAGAAGTTTTTTTTGCTCATGGAAAAACACCCTTAAAATTTAATAGTGGTGCTTTCGCTTTTGTCTTTGTCTTTTGATTCGGACACGGTGATTACCTCACCTTTTTTGGCTGTTTTCTGCAGTTCCAGCATTTTTCTGGTTTCTTCACCTGTGTTTAGTTTATTGTGGGTTTCCACGTTTACGGAGATGTTGCGAAAGCGCGGATCATTTTCGTTGTAAGGTTCACCGTTTATATAAACACGTCCGGACATCTCGATGCGAATTTCAGGGATTTTTTTGTTTTTTGCCGGCTTAACGATAATCCAGGGTTCGGCGGACATCTGCTCTGCGGCTCTCCTTTCCTTATGTGAAGTTCAGTTTAACCAGGGATTCTGCCTGTGTAATGACGGCCTCCACCGACAGTGTCATGTTGGACTGCTGGTTGGTGTTGAGCTGGTCAATTATTTCTGCCTGCATGAGAACATCACCGTTGCTTCTGCGGCCGGCAGGCAGTTTTGTTTCCTCCGGCATGTAGTTTCCCCCTTTAAAACCCTCTGCTAAAACAATATATGAGAATTGCGGTACAGGTGTTCATAAGCCGGCCCCTTTTGCAGGAGAAAAGGGGCCGGCGGATCGTCTTAGGTTTCAATGGTATCGTTGTCCTGGTTGGTTGAAAATCCGAACTGTGCTTCAATGGTGCTGACAATTTGCGCTGCAATAAGAACCAGGATCTGCTGGGCATTCTGGTTGACAACCTTTTGATTTACCACACTGGCAACAAGTACATCAGGCATTCTGTCGGCCTCCTGTTTTCATATTGTTATTTGGGCAGAACGGACTGCAGCACTTTGATCTGGTCGGCACGTGTCATGCCTTCATTCCTGGCGGCTGCTAGTTTTTCCAGGATTTCAAAAGCATCAATTTTAGGCAGCTCATCCCCGTATTCAATGCCGTAATCCCTGAAAGAAAGATTTAGGGGATTAAAGGGCTTTGAATCAAGAGTCAGGCCTTTTTTGGAGAAACCGATTTTCAATGCAGGTACTCCTTTCTCTAAGATTTATTTACCCGATTACATCCTGATCTTCATTTGTTGCTACGCCAAACTGCGCTTCAATGAGATTCAGCACCTGAAGGGCAACCAAGACGAGAATTTGCTGGGCATTCTGGTTTACCGATTTCTGGTTAATTACGCTGGCGGCAAAAACATCGGCATTGCCCCACCGTCTTACCTTTTGAGGATTTGCCCCGCCAAGATACTGGGCGGCAAGTTTGTACATCTTTCTGCTCCTTTCTCATGCAGTTTAAACAACATTAATGCCGATACCTTCGATTGTATCGCTGTCATCATTCTCAGCAAATCCAAATTGAGCCTCTATTATATTTGCTACCTGCAATGCCACAAGTACAAGGATTTGCTGTGTATTTTGATTGACTGCCTTTTGGTTGATAACACCGGCAACAAATATATCGCCGCTTAATTGCCTCGACATTTCATCACCCCCTGCAGTTGTAATATACTATGACAGGCGGGGCTGCAAGGTGACAGGAAATGCTGCAAAAAAGGCAGAATCCCGGTATATTTGCCCGGCAATAAGCTTCTGCAGCCTGGGCTGCAGCGGCAGTAAAAATTATTGCGGATAAAATAATAATAATAATTGCATTGCGGTGCCGGGGGTGCTATAATCTGTTTATACACTATGAATAAATGTCCATACCCAGTGGACGGGGAGAAAAAATGCCGGAGAAGCTGTATCTTGTGCAGGAAAAAGTACTGCCTCAAGTCTTAAGGAAGACAGCGGAAGCCAAAGAATTGCTAAAAACAGGCCGTGCCGCCACGGTAAACGAAGCGGTCCGGGCTGTCGGCATCAGCCGGAGCGCCTTCTACAAATACCGTGACTATATTTTCCCCTTTCAGGAAGCAAGCCGAGGGAAGATCCTGACCATCTCCCTGATGCTTGAGCATACGGTGGGAGTGTTGTCGGCAGTGCTTAATTCCATTGCAGCGGCCAAGGGAAGCATCCTGACAATCAACCAGGGCATCCCTTTGCAGGGTGTGGCCGATGTAACTATTTCCTTTGAGACAAAGCAGCTTAATGTGGATGTGAGCGAGCTTTTGACAACCTTGGCCGGTATTCCCGGAGTAAGAAAACTGGAAATCAGAGGGCAAAGCTAAAGGAGTGGTACAATGAAAAACAGGACGATTAAAATCGGTATGCTGGGCCTGGGGACGGTAGGGGGCGGAACACTGCAAATCCTGCAAAAAAACGGTAGGGAAATTGAACGCAAACTGGGAGTCGGCCTTGAAGTCAAACGCATTGCCGTGCGCGATACCGGCAAAAAACGTCCCGTGGCAGTAGATCAGGAACTGTTGACGACAAAGATTGACCATGTGGTCTGCGACCCGGAGATTGATATTGTTGTTGAGCTTATGGGAGGCGTTGGCGCTGCCCGCCAGGCTATTATTCGCGCCCTGGAAAACGGCAAGTTTGTGGTGACGGCCAATAAAGATTTAATGGCTCAAAACGGTGCGGAACTGCTTGCCATTGCCAAGAACCAGGGGAAAAATATATTTTATGAAGCCAGTGTGGGCGGCGGAATTCCCCTGATCAGACCTTTGAAACACTGCCTGGCGGCCAATCGTATTAAAAAGATTATCGGCATTATTAACGGAACAACCAACTATATACTGACAAAGATGTCCCTGGAGGGGATGGAGTTTGCCGAGGCTCTGGCGGAAGCCCAGGCCCGCGGTTTTGCCGAGGCCGACCCGGCGTCTGACGTGGAAGGACGGGATGCCGCTTACAAACTGAATATCATGGCAACTCTGGCCTTTTCCGCTCTCATCTCCATGGATGATATCTGTACGGAGGGGATTACGGAGGTCAAATTAAGAGATATCCGCTATGCCCGGGAACTGGGTTACAGCGTGAAACTATTGGCTGTGGCAGAGGAAAAGGAAGACGGGCTGGTACTGCGGGTGCATCCCGCGCTAATTCCCCTGAGTCATCCCCTGGCGTCGGTGGAAAATGAGTTTAATGCCGTTTTCCTGCAGGGTGATGCCGTAGGCGAGGTTATGTTTTTCGGGCGCGGCGCCGGAGCTTTGCCCACAGGAAGCGCCGTGTGCGCAGATATTATGGATGCCGCCAGGATTATCAAGGAAGAAATAGAAAACGGGATTATGGAAACTGATTTTACGAAAAAAGAAGTTATCCCGCCGCACAGGCAGGTTTCACGCTTCTACCTGCGGCTGAAGGCTAAGGATGAACCGGGTGTTTTTGCCAAGTTGGCAACGGCATTCGGCGATGCCCGGGTCAGCCTGGACATGATTATTCAGAAGCGCAGCGACGCGGAAACGGCGGAAATTGTTTTGGTTACTCACAATGTTGAGGAAGGCAGGTTTAGGCAGGCCGTTGAAACTTTGTCTGCCATGCCGGTGATCAGCAGTATTAACAGCATTTTGCGGGTGGCAGACTAAAAAGAAGGCTTTTAAGACGGAGGAAGAATTATGGCAAGAATCGTGCAAAAATACGGCGGGACATCCGTCAGTGATATAGAAAAAATATTTAATGTGGCAAAGAGGGTGGCAAATACCAGGGCACGCGGCATCCAGGTGGCCGTGGTTGTTTCGGCCATGGGCGACACCACCGATGAACTGCTGGAACTGGCAGGCCGGATTGCCGCCCGGCCGCCGGAGCGGGAAACGGCCCTGCTGCTTTCAACGGGAGAACTGGTAAGCGCCGCCCTGCTCTCAATGGCCCTGCGGGAAATAGGCTGCGACGCCGCCGCCTTCAGCGGGCCGCAGGCCGGGGTGCTGACGGACGGCAGGTACCTAAATGCCAGAATTCTTGAGTTTAACGCCGGGCGCGTGAAGGAAGCCCTGGAGTCGGGGAAGGTGGCGGTGGTTGCCGGTTTTCAGGGAGCCGATGCCCGGGGTGATATTAATACACTGGGCCGGGGCGGCTCGGACACTACGGCAGTGGCCCTGGCGGCAGCCCTGGACGCGGAAGTCTGTGAAATCTACACCGATGTGGACGGGGTCTTTACCGTTGATCCGCAGCTTGTGCCGAAGGCCCGCAAATTGCAGGAAATTACCTATGACGAACTGCTGGAACTGGCAAGCCTTGGAGCAAAGGTTCTGCACCCGCGGGCGGTGGAATGCGGAAAGGAACACGGTGTAGTGATTCATGTCCGCTCCAGCTTCCATGAAGAAACCGGTACTATTGTCAAGAAGGCGGCAAGTTTGGAAAAAGGAACTGTCATCAGCGGCATAGCCTGTGATAAAGACCAGGTGAAAATAGCTGTTATCGGTGTGCCGGACAGGCCGGGGATAGCGGCCCGCATTTTTTCAGCCCTGGCGAAAGAGGGCATAAATGTCGATCTGATTGTTCAGAGTATTCGCCGCAACGGCGAAAATGACATTTTGTTTACGGTGAAAGAGGAAGACTGCGGGAAGGCTCTCTTTGTTCTGGAGCCTCTGGTAGCTGAAATCGGAGCAAAGGAGCTGCTGCACAAGCATGATGTAGCGAAAATATCAATTGTCGGCGCCGGCATGATTCACAGTTCCGGCGTTGCGGCAGGTATGTTTGAGGCGCTGGCCGGTGCAGGCATCAATATCGAAATCATATCCACCTCGGAAATAAAAATTTCCTGCCTGATTGCCGCCGACCGCCTGCAGGAAGCGGCAGAGGCCATTCATAATTATTTCGGCCTGGAAAAAGGTGTTTCGCCCGGTAAAAGCCAATGAAAAATGACTGTGCGAGGCAATCATTACCGGCAGGAATAAACAACTCTGCCGTGGAATACAATATGTATTGTAACGATAGGTGGTGCTTTGGCATTGCAAAGGCTACCGCTGCGGCCAACCTGGGCGGAAATTGATTTAAGCGCAATAGCCCATAACGTCCGGCAGTTTCGCACCCGTATTCCTTCTCCTGTCAAGCTAATGGCTGCCGTTAAGGCTGACGGGTATGGCCACGGAGCAGTACAGGTTGCCCGAGCAGCGCTGGCCGCCGGCGCTTCCGCCTTATGTGTGGGAATGCTGGAAGAAGCTGTGCCGCTGCGGGAAAGCGGTATTGACGCACCCATACTGATCCTGGGCTTTACGCCGCGGGAATACGCACCATATCTGCTGGAATACAACCTTGTACCGTCCCTTTTTACAAAAGAGGAAGCGGAGACTTTTTCCCGCACTGCCGTTAAAGATGGCAGAATTATGGATGTGCACATCAAGGTTGATACGGGTATGACCCGGCTGGGCTGCTTCCCCTGTGAAGATGCAGACAGGTTTGTCCGATTTGTTAAAGATCTTCCGGGCTTGCGCATCACCGGCCTCTATACCCACTTCGCCTCTGCAGACCGGGCGGATCTTTCCTCTGCCCGCGAACAATTGAGGCGCTTCCTGGTATTGGTAAAGCGCCTGGAAGAACAGGGGATCAACATTCCCTGCAAGCACGCAGCCAACAGCGCTGCCGCCGTAAATTTACCCGAATCCCGTCTGGATATGGTGCGTCTGGGGATAGGCCTGTACGGCCTCTCTCCTTCTCCGGAAACAAAATGGGACAGTATTGATTTACGGCCGGCCATGTCCCTGAAGGCGAAAATTGTATTTATTAAGGATGTGCCCGCAGGTACCGGGATTTCCTATGGCAGCACCTATGTTACATCAGAGCCTGAGCGTATTGCCACATTGAATGTGGGCTACGGAGACGGCTACCGGCGCCGGCTTTCCAACCGCGGGCAGGTTCTTGTCCGCGGGATGCGGGCTCCCGTGGTAGGGCGTGTTTGCATGGACCAAACTATGATTTCCGTACGGGGCATTGATGGTGTAAAAACCGGGGACACAGCCGTACTGTTCGGCAGACAGCAGGATGCGGAACTGCATGTGGATGAAGTTGCCCACTGGTTGAACACCATAAATTATGAGGTTGTAACGGCCATCGGCCCCCGGGTGCCAAGGATTTACCTGGGAGAAGACGAAATTTAGGGGGTGCTGTCTTTGGCGGAGACCAAGCGGATTATGATCAGCTTGCCGCATCATTTGCTGGAAGAAGTGGACGATATCGTTGCTCTGGAAAAAAGAAGCCGTTCCGATTTCATTCGTGAGGCCATGCGCCTGTATCTTTCCGAACGGGAAAAAAAGCTGATCAGGGAAAAAATGAAGCGTGGCTATGCTGAAATGGCTAAAATTAACTTGCGTCTTGCTAACGAAGCCTTTGTTGTGGAAAATGAGGCAACCCGAATTGCGGAATTATTGGTGGGTAAGAAGTGAATGTGGTGGAAGTAAAACGGGGTTACATTTTTTTTGCTGATTTAAGCCCTGTTATTGGCTCCGAACAGGGCGGTGTGCGGCCGGTCCTGGTTATTCAAAACAATGTCGGCAATAAGTACAGCCCCACTGTTATTATCGCCGCCATTACTTCACAGATAGACAAAGCAAAACTGCCCACCCATGTTGAGGTTGAAGCCAAAGAATATGGTCTGGAAAAAGATTCAGTAATCCTTCTGGAGCAGATCAGGACGATCGATAAACAGCGGATGCGTGATAAGATTACCGAACTTGACGAAAAATTGATGCAGAAAGTGAACCAGGCTTTAAAAATATCCCTGGGGCTAATAGATTTTTAAAATACGTAACTGAAAAAGTTACGTATTTTAATTTTTGGGGGAGGTAGTCCAACTGACGGTAAGAGTCGGTATTACCTGCAATCGCGTCGGCAGTGAAAACAGGCTGTCGCAGGCGTATGTGGGCGCCGTTGCCAAAACCGGCGCCGTTCCTCTGCTCATCCCTGTCTGCGGGACGCCCCGTCTCTGGCGCAAAACGGCGGAAGCGGCCGATGCCTTGCTGCTAAGCGGGGGAGGGGATCCCGATGCCGTCCATTACGGCGAAGAGGCTATGCCGGCCCAGGGACGTGTCCAGCCGGAGAGGGACGGAATGGAAATATATCTTGCCCGCTATGCTTTGCAGACAGGAATGCCGGTTTTGGGAATCTGCCGCGGTGCGCAAATCATGGCCATAGCGGCGGGAGGGAAGCTGTGGCAGGACCTGGCGGGAATAGAAAAAATCCAGCATGACCAGCGGGCACCACGCAATTACCCGATTCACAGGGTAACTGTCCGCGAGGGTTCCCTGCTTTTTCGCATTACCGGCAAAAAAGTCTTGCGCGTTAACAGTCTTCATCACCAGGCAATCCGTTTTCCGGGAAGGGGCATGTCGGTTTCGGCGGCAGCCGCAGACGGTATCATAGAAGCCGTGGAAATGCCCGGCCATCCCTTTGCACTGGGTGTACAGTGGCATCCCGAGTGGCTCTGCCGAAAGTTCAGCCACGCAGCGGCTTTATTTGCGGCTCTTTACAGGGCGGCAAAACAGAGGAAAAAAGAAAATTCCGGTAAAAAGACACTATGGTGACGGGAGAGAAGAAAGAACTTGCACTGTTTGGGAGCAGTGTGGTATTATGAAGAAAGCAAAATATTGTCAGAGTTTAGCATGCTCGTCACCTTTATCACCGCCAAGGGGCCTGCCGGGTGACAGGAAAATTTGCTGTTTCCGCGGCGGGCACCGTGCCATAATTTTCACGAACCGCGGAAGGAGATAATTGCGATGAAGATTCTTGTCAGCGACAAAATATCTGAACTGGGAGTTAATAAACTAAAAGAAAAAGCTGAAACAGATGTCAGAACAAATCTAACGCCTGAAGAACTTGTACAAATTATTCCGGATTATGATGCACTTGTGGTACGCAGTTCTACAAAGGTGACCCGGCAGGTAATTGAAGCCGGTAAGAAGCTGAAAGTTATTGGCCGTGCGGGTGTTGGAATAGACAATATAGATGTGGATGCGGCAACGGAAAAGGGCATTATTGTCCTGAATGCCCCCGAAGGAAACACTATTTCCGCCGCCGAACATGCCATAGCCCTGATGACTTCCCTGGCGCGCAATATTCCGGCAGCCGACCGATCCCTGAAAAGCGGCGAATGGAAGCGCAGCAGCTTTATGGGGGTTGAATTGTATAAGAAAACCCTGGGGGTCATCGGCATGGGGCGTATTGGTTCAGAAGTTATCAAGCGCGCCCAGGCGATGCGCATGGAGGTTCTGGCCTACGATCCCTATATTTCAGAAAGCAGGGCTGAAAAACTGGGAGTTACCCTGGCAACTCTCGAGGAGGTTTTGCGCCGGTCTGATTTTATTACCCTGCACGCACCGCTGACCGGGGATACCAAGCATATGATAGGCAAGGCAGAGATTGCCATGATGAAAGACGGCGTGCGGATTATTAACTGTGCCCGCGGAGGGCTTATCGATGAAGAGGCCTTATATGAAGCTCTCAAATCCGGCAAGGTGGCGGGAGCAGCCATAGATGTTTTTGAGCAGGAACCGGCAACGGACAACCCTCTCTGCAAGCTTCCCAATGTGATTGTTACCCCTCACCTGGGAGCGTCAACTACCGAAGCGCAGGTTAATGTGGCTGTCCAGGTTGCCGAACAGGTACTGAATGCTTTGTATGGCGGCCCGCTGGTAAGCGCTGTCAACATGCCTATTATTCCGCCGGAAACAATGTCTGTTTTCAGGCCCTTTGTCCCCCTGATGAGAACGCTCGGCTCCCTTTATACCCAGCTGTTTGACGGCAAGGTTGAGAAGCTGGAGATAATCTACGGCGGGGAGATTTCCGGCTATCCCGTTTCCACGCTTACCACTTCATTTTTAATCGGGATGCTGTCGGTTATTTTAAAAGAAACGGTCAATTATGTGAATGCACCGCTGATTGCCAAACAGCGGGGCATCAAGATACGTGAAATAACCAGTTCTACCGCGGATAACTTTACAAACCTTGTTACTGTCCATGTCAAGACCGGGGATGGGGTTAAAACTCTGGCCGGGACAATCTTCAATGATAAGGATATCCGCATTGTTCAGATTGATAAATACCGCATTGAAGTTGTTCCTTCCCGTTATATGCTTGTAGCCACCTACAATGATATGCCGGGAGTTATCGGCAGGTTTGGCATTATCCTGGGTGACAGTAATATTAATATCGCCGGCATGCAGGTGGGCCGCCAGTCACTGGGCGGAGAAGCGGTAATGGTAGTTCAGGTGGACAGCCCGGTGCCGGAAGATGTCCTGCAGCAGCTGCAGGAAATTGATGCCATCCTATCCGTTCGCTTTGTCAAACTTGAATAAGGATGCGGTGATTATAGCTGCCCGGCTTCCTGCCGCTGTCTGTATACCGGTCAAGCTACACATGACGGCAGGAAGCATTTTTTTGGAAAAAGCGCAAACCGGCGGGAATGCAAGGGTAGTGGGCGGCTGAAAATGATTTTTGCCTGCACTGAGCTATAATTAACTTGGTCGACCGGTAAAAAATCGTTTATTAATTAATGGAGGCTAAGAGGGATGCTGGAGCTGAAAAATATTAATGTGACGGCACAGAACGGCGATAACCGCATTCAGATTTTAAAGAATATCAACCTGAGGCTTGAAGAGAAAAAGATTTATGTAATGACCGGGCCCAACGGCGGGGGAAAATCCTCCATTGCCAAAACAATTATGGGGATTTACCGGCCGGATTCAGGGAAAATCATACTGGACGGGGAGGACATTACCGATAAGAGTATTACCGAGCGGGCAAGAATGGGCATAGGCTATGCTTTCCAGCAGCCTCCCCGTTTTAAGGGCTTGCAGGTAAAGGAACTCTTAAGTCTTGCTGCGAACGGTGAAAACATAACCGGTGAGCCTTGCGACCTGCTTTATGACGTGGGGCTGTGTACCCAGGATTATCTTGACCGGGAAGTCAATACTTCCCTTTCAGGCGGGGAATTAAAACGCATTGAAATTGCCACCCTGCTGGCCCGGAAATTAAGAGTTGCCGTTTTCGATGAACCGGAAGCGGGAATAGACTTGTGGAGTTTCCAAAAGCTGACGGAGACCTTTGAGCGGATTCATGAAAACTCCGATACAACTTTGGTTATAATTTCCCACCAGGAAAGAATCGTCAGGCTTGCCCACCAGGTTATCGTAGTAAGCGACGGTACAATCAGTGAAATAACAAGCCAAGAGAAAATTCTTGCCGATGTCAAGCAGTTTGATTCAGACTGCCGCTGCCGCAGGGATTGTCTGAAGGAGGAGTTGGCCAGTGCTGAATGCGACAGATAGAAAGCTGCTGTTGGAGATTGCCGATTTGCACAGTATCCCCCAGGGAGCATTCAATATCCGCAAAGACGGGCAGGGTGTAGCCCGCAATACAACAGCAAATATTGACATTGTAACCAAGGAGGACAAGCCGGGGATAGACGTCCTGATCAGACCGGGCACGAAGGGGGAAAGCGTGCATATTCCGGTGATATTGTCGCAGGGGCTCTCTGATTTGGTGTACAATACCTTTGAAGTCGGAGAAGAAGCGGATGTTTTGATTGTCGCCGGCTGCGGCATCCATAATCCCGGCAGCCGGAAAGCCCAGCATGACGGAATACATGAGTTTTTTGTCCGCAAGGGCGCCAAAATGAAGTATGTTGAAAAGCATTACGGAGAAGGCAAAGGGAGCGGAGAGCGGGTTCTGAATCCCAAAACCATTATTGAAGTGGAGGAAAACGGGGTTGCGGAACTGGAAATGATTCAGATCAGGGGAGTTGACAAGACAAAGCGGGATACGGAAGTACGGCTGCATAAAAATGCGCGGCTCGTTGTCACGGAAAGGCTGCTGACTACTTCCCGGCAGGAAGCCGAATCAAATATTACCGTAAAGCTTTTAGGGGAAGATTCCACCGCCCAGATTATTTCCCGTTCTGTGGCCCAGGATGAATCGCGGCAAATTTTCCATCTCAATCTGCACGGCTATGCCAAGTGCCGCGGTCATATACAGTGTGACTCCATCATCATGCAGCAGGCCAAAGTTTCTTCCATCCCTGAAATTGCCGCCTATCATTCAGATGCCGAGCTTATCCACGAAGCGGCCATCGGCAAGATAAATTCCGAACAACTGTTAAAACTGATGACTTTGGGATTAACGGAGGAAGAGGCGGAAGAGACAATTCTACAGGGTTTCCTGAAATAATTAATTATTAAAAAAAAGGAACACAAAATGTTATTGTTCAATCCGGTAGAAATTGCAGCGGTTGAATGCCTGCCGGCAGTAAAAAGCGGATGCTTTCTCAAACGGGCATCTGCTTTTTTTTTGCCCGGTTATCCTGTCCGCCTGCCAACTTTTGCCGCCATTGCGGCTTGCTGGAGATAATTCCCGCCTTTTATTTTTGCCTTTTTGCGGGAATGCTAGATGTGCAGCTACAAGGAAAGAAGGTTAAAAAGTGTTTACCACAAATCTGGGCAGCCTGGTTTTAATTGCCGTCACTGTTCTTGTCTATCTTGGCTTTTTGCACAGGGTGCTGGACAGAATGCGGTTAAGCAAGCTGCAGGCTTTAATTATTCTGCTTTTAATGCTGGCCGCCGGTTTTTTGCCGAATATACCCGTTTATGCCGGGCTTTCCGTTAATATAGGCGGAGCGCTGATTCCTGCCGCTGTTTCCGTCTACCTGATAGCAACGGCAGACCGGGCGGCGGAAAAGCGCAGGGCATTAATTACTGCTGCGGCAGTGGCAGGGGTGGTTTATCTCTCGGAAAAACTTCTGCCGGTTGAACCTACTTCGGTTTTTTACCTTGCCGATCCGCTCTTTTTCCCTGCCATTGCTGCCGCCGCCATTGCCTACCTGCTGGGCCGTTCGCGCCGCAGTGCCTTTATCGGAGGCGTGCTTGGCGTTATTTTGACCGATATTTTTGCCTGGGCGGAAAATCTCTGGCTTTACCGCCTGCATGTACCGGTGGTGATTGGTTCAACGGGAGTTTACGGCGCGGCGGTAATTGCCGGCACGGGAGCCGTATTGCTGGCCGAGCTTGTGGGTGAACTGCGGGAGCGTTTGCAGAGGGGGGCGCGGACATGAAAGGGAAAACCTCTGTAATTATACTTTTTCTTTTTTTGTCCTGCCTGTTGCTGGGAACAGATGCCGTACCGCTTTGGGAATTTTTTGAGAACCGGGATATGGATGAAATCTCCCGGGAAGAAATCCAAAAAGGTCTTTATTATACCATGGAAACTGAAGACGGCCGGGAAATACTGCTGACCGGGCGTAAAATCCATGTGGGTGACGAATATATCACCGGGAATAACGAACTTTACCGTGTTTATAAAGTTGAAGGCTATAAAGCGCGCTGCCGCTTTGTCCGCCGGCTGGGACACAGTTTTGCAGGGGATGAGCGGGGAGGAATCCTGGCTGCCTGGGGCAGGTATTTATTTGCCAATAAGGAAGAAGAAAATGAAAGGAGCAAGCCGGATCCGGCGCCGGAGGGGAAGCCAAAGGGGATAATCGGTGTCTATCATACTCATAATGCCGAGTCGTATGTGCCCACTAACGGCACGGACAGTATAGAAGGAGAAGGCGGAATCCATGAAGTGGGGGATTCCTTTGCCGCAGCTCTCCGCAAAAAGGATATTACCGTTTTGCACGCAGAGACGCTTCATCTTCCCCATGACCGCGGCGCTTACCGCCGCTCGCGGGCTACAGCGCAGAATTTATTGGGTAAAGGACCCGATGCGGTTTTTGACGTCCACCGGGACGCGGGTCCCGCCGGTTATTATGCGGTGCAAATAGACGGCAAATGGATTACCCAGGTACAACTGGTGGTCGGCAGGCAAAACCCCAATATGCAGACAGTAAGGCAATATGCCCTGGACCTGAAGAACACATCCGACAAGCTTTACCCGGGCCTGGTTAAAGGAATATTTCTGGCACACGGCAATTACAATCAGGATCTGGCGCCGACAAATCTGTTAATTGAGGTTGGCACGCATATGAACAGTAAAGATGCAGCCAAGGCTGGAGCTGCCATGTTTGCCGATGTTGTTGCATATTATTTTTATGGGCCCGACATGCAGGGAACACAGGTGCCCGGCCAAAAAACCGCTGCAGAGGAAAGCGGCAAAGGGAAGTACGGCATAAACCTTACGGCGGTGCGCAATGCCTTTTGGACAATGATTGCTGCGGGGGCGGCCGGTGTTGTCTTTTTCTTCATTAATACACCTGCCGGCAAAGCAAGGGAAAAGCTGCTCCCTTACCTGGAGAAGACGCTGCCTTACACTGAAAAAGCGGATATTTTTCTGGACACTGTCCGGGGGAAAATATATGATACCGCCAGGCTTGCCGGAGAAAAAACGAAGCATTACCTGCAGCAGGGAGATGCAGCTTTGGAAAAAACCGTAAAATTCTTCCGGAATAAGGCCGCACAGCTTTGGGACCGCAGCAAAACCAAAGTCTAGAAAGGATTCCGGCATTTCCGGCGGGCAGCCATTTCCTTTGTTAAAAAAATATAACATGTTAATGAAATATAACATATTAATGAAAGGTATTTTGGGCCTTATATTGAATAATTTGGATCAGTGCTTGCGACTACGTTAAAGGAGGATTGTGTTCGTGAACTATTTTCGGCGTGCCTTGATAAGTATTACAAGGAAAATTCCCAAAACTCTGATTTTACTGTTAATTGTGCTTATTCTGGGCAACATCATGCTTTCTTCGCTTCTCATCGTACAATCGGTGGACGGTACAAAAGATGCTGTTTTAAAGGAACTGCCGCCTATCGTTTCACTGTCCTTTAATTTTGAAAAACTGAACGAAATGATGATGAAGGGAGAGGACTTCGGCGAGATTAAATGGCTGACCTTTGATGATCTTGATAATATAGCTGCAGCATGCGGTTCTTACATTAAATCCTATGATTATGCCGTTACAACAGGAATGCAGACAACTTCACTCGAAAGGGCGGAGCGCGAAGGAAGTTCTTATCCCGGTTTCGGGATGCCGGCTTTTACCTTTTCCGGCGCGGCAATACCGATGTTTGCCCTTTTGGAATCCGGTGAAGCGGAAATCGTTTCAGGGCGTACCTTCACCGAACAGGAACTTGCAGAGGGCAGACCTGTTCTCATAATGAGCGAACAGCTGGCGGAGCAGAATAATTATGTGATTGGCGACACGGTAACAATTGAGAATACCCTTGTCACCTATACACAGGCAGGAGAAGAAAGAATCCTTGATACTCTGGTCTTTGATTTTGACCTGATCGGCATTATTGCTTATAAAAACCTACCGGTAGGAGAAAGCGAACAAACCAGTTTCTTCGGCATTGATACGGAATGGGAACGCGTTAACACATTAATAACTCCAAATAATTTTATCAGGCAGTACAATGAAATGTGGATGGAAATAAACAGGGAATATTACCAGGAGTTGGGGATGGCTGACTTTTTCCCTGAAGAATATAACCCGCTCATGGGTGGAACGACAAGCATTACTTACATCCTGAATTCGTCTGAAGATTTTGAGTCCTTTATTAAAAGATCGCAGGATGTCCTAAATAACGAATGGTACCTGTTTACTTCACAGGAAGACAACTTCCAAAAGGTTGCCCAACCTCTGGAATCAATGAAAAATATACTGAATTATGCTTTTTATATTACACTCGGCTCATCGATTGTTGTCCTTGCCCTTGTCCTATTTGCCTTTATCCGTGACCGTAAAAAAGAAATAGGCATCTATCTTGCTTTGGGCGAGCGGAAATCAAAAATTGTCCTGCAGCTGGTTTTGGAATCCCTAATCATAGGCATTATAGGGGCGACACTGGCCGTCGGCACAGGGGTTTTTATTGCTTCCATGATCTCGGATGCCATGCTCCCCGACCAGCTGACCATTGAGGAAGAATTCAACCCGATGATACCCGTAGTAGAAGATTATCTGGCCAAAATTGATTACAGCAGCGTTCTGCAAAGTTTTGACATAGGACTGGATATAAGATCAACTGTGGCTTTTTATATAGCAATTGTCATTACAATAATTCTCGCCCAGTTAATTGCCTCAACTTATATTCTCAGCTTTGATCCGAAGAAGATTATGATGTAAAGGAGGTATTGCTATGCCTATACTGGCAGTACGGAATTTAAGCTATCACTACCAGGACGGCGATTATCGCCGCTATGTGTTAAGAGATATTAATGCGGAATTTGAGAAAGGAAAATTTTACGCCATTCTGGGGCCTTCCGGATCCGGCAAAACAACTTTCCTGTCGCTTCTGGGCGCCATGGAGTCAATTCAGGAGGGCATTATTGAATTTGAAGGCACACCCTATAGCAATTATGATTTAAACTCCATCCGGAGAAATCTCATCGGCATGGTCTTCCAAAGCTATAATCTTATCGATTATATGACTGCTGTGGAAAATGTCCTGGTGGCCATGTCAATCACGCAGCAAAAAATGCCTGCCGATTGCCGCGCTGTGGCTTATAATCTCCTGGATTACCTGGGGATAACAAAAACCAAGGCAGACCGGCTGGTAACAAAACTGTCAGGCGGGGAGCAGCAGCGCGTTGCCATAGCCAGGGCCCTGGCAACAAATGTTGATGTTATCCTGGCAGATGAGCCAACCGGCAATGTGGATGAAAGCACGGAAGAGGAAATTATCCAGATTTTTAAAATGCTGGCTCACCAGCACAATAAATGTGTAATTGTGGTTACCCATTCGGCAACTGTTGCCAATGAAGCCGATGTGATACTGACTCTCAGACGGGGAGGGTTTGTCACCGATGAGTGATTTTCTAAGCAGCTTCACTCCGGGAAAATATGATGGAACGGGGAAAATGCCGCCGGAGAAAAGAAGTACGGAGGCAGAGAAAAAGGAAACTGCGGCTGCCGCTGCAGCTCAAGGCTTTGAAACTGCGCCAAAGCCTGCGGCCGAAACTGCGTACAGGCAGACAGTGCCGGAATTTGACAATGTACGATATGAACTTTTTGAGAAAGATCCGGGCAGTGGAAAACGCAGGGCGAGAAGGATAATCTTCTCCGTGCTTGCAGTAATCGTAGTGCTCCTGCTTGGCGGCTTACTATATTATTCTTCCCAGGTTGTCAAGCTGCCGAATTTGGTCGGCGACTACGCCGACAAAGCGGAAGTCTGGGCGCTGCAGAACAATATTTTCCTTGAATTAAAAGAAGAATTTAACACGGAATTCGGACGGGGGATAGTTATCCACCAGGAGCCGGCTCCGGGAGAAAAGCTTTTCAAGGGAGACTCTGTAATGATGACGGTTTCCCGCGGACTTAACCCGGATGAACACATAGCGCTTCCCGATTTTTCACAAATGGAACTTTCGGAAATCCAGGAATGGATTGAGGAAAACAAAGCTGAGAACGTCACCATCAACTGGGAATACAGCGACGAGGTTCCGTCAAACCGCTTTATAAGAAAAGAGTTTCGCAGCAATGCCGTGACCGAGGAGAATTACAAGCGAAAAGACAGAATGATTATTGTGATGTCCAGAGGCCAGCAGGAGATTGAAAAGGACATAGAAGTGCCTAATTTCAGGGAAAAGCCGGAAATGGACGCGACACACTGGGCGGAAACCCAGGATATTGAATTGCAAGTGCGCAAAGAGTATTCCGATACAGTGCCAAAGGGCTATATTATCTCGCAAAGCATTCCGCCCAAAACCATGATTGATAACAATGAAGAACTTACTATTACAGTTTCAAAAGGAAAGGCTGTTTATGCACCGTCTCTCGCCGGACTGTCCGAGGAGGAAGCCCAGCAAAGGGCTCAGGATGCCGGAATTATGCTGATGATAATCAGGCAGTATCATAACGACGTGGAAATCGGCGGGCTGATATCCCAGTCCGTCCCGGCAGGAACCCTGCTTGAAGAGGACCATAATTCCATGATTGCCTACTATTCGCTGGGCCGGCCTTATATACCGGACTTGAGCGGCAAGAGTGAAAACGATGTGATACAGTTGGTTGCAACTATGAACAACCAGAAAGCGGATCTTACCTGTGAATATAAATATGTAAATGATGATTTTATACCCAAGGGAACCGTTGTATTTAATACACATGCCAATAAAGTTGTACCTGTCGGTTCAACATTTACCGTTACCGTCAGCAGAGGCAGCAGGGTTACCATAGGTGATTATGTGGGCAAAGACTATTATTCTGATGAAGTAACTGAGGAAATTCAGAAACTAAAAGATTTGGGTTTAAAAATTAACATCCGCACGGTTCCGTCCTTCTATGAAAGCGGAACGGTTGTCAGCCAGTCCATCCCTGCCGGCACCCAGGTTAATGCAGCCGACCACCTGCTGGTTATAACACTGGCTGAATAAAATAAAAGGCCTGCCCCTCCGGGCGGGCCTTTTATTTTGGTGCACCCGGCACACTGCAAGGAAACCGTCCTGAGAAAGCGGCCGAAACAGCTGCTGCAGGGGTTCTGGGTATGTATGCCCCGTCCCGGAGTATAAGCTGGACTGTAAATGGGTACCATTTGAGGTAGTAGAAAATAAAAATCGAGGTTGAAGATGAAAGTAACGCTGATTGAACCGAAATCACCGGGAAAACATGTTTTCAGTACAGTAAACATGCCCCGCCTGGGACTGCTTATCCTGGGGACGCTGCTGCAGGAATCCGGCCATCAGGTACGTTTGATTATGGGTTCAAGCCGGGATATACATTTGTCCGAGATTGCCGGCGCCGACCTGGTGTGTATATCCACCATAACATCCACGGCTGTTGAAGCCTATCACCTGGCTGATATCGCCCGTGAACAGGGGAAAACGGTGATAATGGGCGGTGCCCATGTCAGCTTTCTGCCCGAAGAAGCCTTAAATCACTGCGATTACGTCTGCCGAGGCGAGGCCGACACCACTTTTATGCCATTAATAAACTGTATAGAGCGGGGTGAACCGCCTGTAAATATCCCCGGGATATCTTACCGCCGGGGAGGAAGGGTTATACACAACCCTGCTTGCGACCGGGTGGATTTCAAAGATGTTTCGGTTCCCGATTTAAGCCTGTTGTCCGGAATAAAAATTTCCACTTATCCGGTGATGACTTCGCGCGGTTGTCCTTACGACTGTACTTTTTGCTGTGTTACCAAAATGTTCGGCCGCAGGTACCGCTATCGTGAAACAGCGACACTCCTGGAAGAAATAAAGCAGTACAGGGGTAAGAAAGTCTTTTTTGCCGATGATAACTTTGCCGCCGATGCCCGCCGTACCAAAGAGTTTCTGCGGGAAATGATAAAACTGGATATCAGGCCTTCCTGGTGGTGTACCCAGGTCAGGGCAGATGCCGCCCGGGACGATGAACTGCTGCAGCTTATGTATGACAGCAACTGCCGTATGGTTTTTGTGGGCATGGAATCAGTAAATCCCGAGACGCTCAAAGGCTACAATAAAAAACAGGATGTGGATGACATAGCCTATTGTGTTAAGCGTTTTCACAGTTTTGGCATCATGGTGCACGGCATGTTTATTTTCGGAGCGGACGAGGACAACCTGCTGACCATAGATGAAACCGTGAATTTTGCCCTGCGGAACAATATAGATACAGTGCAGTTTGCCCTGCTCACGCCCCTGCCCGGGACAAAAACTTACCGGGAGTTTGAGAGTGCCGGCAGGCTTCTGACCCGGGACTGGAGCCTCTATGATGGACATCATGTTGTCTTTCAGCCGGGGCAAATGTCGCCCCTGGAGCTGCAGGAGGCTGCCATCAGGGCTTTTAAAAAATTCTATTCTTTCCGCAATATCTTTAAGAACCTTTTTGTTTCAGGACTTCCTTCAGTGGCTTACCGGGCATTGGGCTTTTGGCTGGTGCGCAGCTGGGAAAGGGAAAACAGTTGGTTTTATTCCTTTCTTCGCGACCTGTCAGGCCGGAACAAACAGACTGTCCCGGGTGTGAAGCTTTCGAAAAGCATTGAGAGATTTACCCTGCGCAGGCTGAGATATCTCTGCAGTGAAAAACTGATGCAAATAGAAGTTTCCCTGGAGAGGGGCCATTATGTAATAAATCTGAAGGGGTTGATTAATGACATATCCCTGAAAGAAACCTTTAAGATTCTTTCGGAACGGATCCCCCGCCTTTACAATTATGTGACCATCAATATTGGGGAAGCATATTTTTCCTCTGAAGCGACTATAGTGGCATTTGTCAAAAAGGCAAACGAACTGTCCGGCAAGGCCAGGGGGATTAAAATAAAGATAGCTCCCGGCAATAAAAACCTGCTTTTGGTTTTGCAAAAATATAATATGACCGTGCCGAGATTCGGTATTGTCGGCTAAACTGCAAAAACCCGGGCGTACTTTTTTTAGCTGCTTTTTTTCTGAGCCCCGTCGCTGCTGTCTATATAATAATTGTCCTTATAAATCAACTCGGAAACGGGAACAATCTCATAGCCCTTTTCCTTGGCGAAGGCAAGGATTTCCGGCAGGGCGGCGGCAGTATGGGTGCCGTTGTTGTGAAAAAGCACTATGGCGCCGGGATGGAGTTGACCGGTGACGCGGCTGACAATTTCCTGCTTGCTTAGATCCCGCCAGTCAAGGCTGTCAACAGACCATTGAATGGTGAAGTAGTTCAGCTCACCGGCAGCCTCGATAACCTTGTTGCTGTATTCACCGAAAGGAGCCCGGAAGAGAAAAGGTTCCTGCCCCGTCAGTTCATACAGGGAGGCATGGACCTTTTTTAATTCTTCTTTGATGGCGCTTTTGTCCAGTGTGTTCAGGTGGGGGTGGGTAGCGGTATGGTTGCCCAGTTCATGTCCTTCTGCCGCAATCTGTTTTACCAGGTCCGGGTATTTGTCAATCCAAAAGCCGGTTAAAAAAAAGGTTGTTTTCAGATTGTTCTCCCGCAGGATTTCCAAAATTTTCGGAGTGTGCTCGGCACCCCAGGAAGCGTCAAAGGAAATGGCAATTTTCTTTTCTTCCGTATCAACATAATATATAGGTACTAAACGTTTCTGAATGCCTGTGGCGGCACTCTCTGTGCTGTTTTGAAACAGTTTGCAGACAGTCAGTATTGCAAGCAGAGATGCAAGCAGGAGAATAGCAGACTTGGCTTTTCTGGTAATTACCATACTGTAAATCAAAGGATGGCCCTCCTTTAAAAGCGGTCGTGCGCCTTGGCCGCTAAATCGGCAATAAATAGTTATTCGCTCCCGGGCGGGTATATGACCCGGATGCGCGGTGAAGCGGGCGAAAAAGCATTTATTTTCAAGACAAGGCAGGAAAAAATGCAATTGTTGTTGAAAATACTGACTTTATAATTGCTCTCATCAGGGTTGCCGATCAAGCAGTAAGGAGGTCTTGCCTTGTACTGGAATCAAGAAGCGGAATGCATGTCCAGGGAAAGGCTGCAGCAGCTGCAGTTGAAAAGACTGAAAAAAACGGTGGAGAGGGCTTATAAAAATGTGGCCCACTACCGTTCTGTTTTTCAGAAAGCGGGGATAGAACCGGGCGATATTAAAAGCCTGGATGATTTATCGAAGCTGCCTTTTACAGTTAAGCAGGACTTCAGGGATGCCTATCCTTTTGGCCTGTTTGCCGTACCGCACAATGAAATTGTCCGCTATCATTCTTCCTCGGGAACTACAGGGAAACCGACTGTGGTGGGCTATACCCGCAACGATGTTGCCACCTGGTCGGAGCTAATGGCCCGCTGCCTGGTCAGTGTCGGCACAACACGCAATTCCGTAGTGCAAAATGCTTACGGATACGGGCTTTTTACCGGAGGTTTGGGCGTCCATTACGGTGCTGAATATATTGGCGCTGCCGTTATCCCCATTTCGGGCGGAAACACCCAGCGTCAGATCATGATTATGAAGGATTTTGGCACGGACATTCTGACCTGTACGCCGAGTTACGCTTTGTATATAGCGGAAGTTATGGCTGATATGGGCCTGTCACCCGCTGATTTTAAACTGAAAGCCGGCCTTTTCGGGGCGGAACCCTGGTCTGAGAATATGCGCCGGGAGATAGAAGCAAGGCTTAATATTTCCGCCTATGATATTTACGGCCTGAGCGAGATTATCGGTCCCGGTGTGGCTGTGGAATGTGAGGAGAAAAACGGGCTGCATATTTTTGAGGACCATTTTATCGCCGAAATAATAAACCCGGAATCGGGGGAAGTACTGCCCGGCGGGCAACAGGGCGAACTGGTCCTGACGACCATTACAAAAGAAGCATTGCCGGTTATTCGCTACCGCACCGGGGATGTTACAAGCCTGACTGAGGAAACATGCCTGTGCGGGCGTACTCATGTAAGAATGAATAAGGTTACCGGCCGTACGGATGATATGATTATTGTCAGGGGAGTAAATGTCTTCCCGACACAGGTGGAAAGCATCCTGCTGGAAGTGGGAGAGACGGAACCGCATTACCAGCTGGTGGTAACAAGGGAAGGCAGTCTTGATATGCTGGAGATCAGGGTGGAAGTTTCGGAGAAAATGTTTTCCGATAGAATCAAGCGCCTGGAAGAATTGGAAGATACAATCCGAACCCGTGTGGAATCTGTTCTGGGGATCAATGCAAAAATCCGCTTGGTTGAACCCAGGTCTATCCCGCGCAGCGAAGGAAAGGCAGTACGTGTAATAGATAAACGACAGATATAGGGGGCGGAAAAATGAAAAAACAACTGCACAGAGAAGCCATAATGGCCATCAAGCCTTATGTGCCGGGCAAACCGGTGGAGGAAGTGGAAAGGGAGCTTGGGATCACCGATGTCATAAAACTCGCTTCCAATGAAAACCCGCTGGGGCCTTCCCCGGCGGCGATTGAAACACTGCAGAAAACAGCGGCAAAGGTTTACCTGTATCCGGACGGCAACTGTTATTACCTGAAAGAAGCCCTGGCGGAGCATACAGGGTTTGCAGCGGACAGCATTATTGTTGGCAACGGTTCCGACGAGATTATCGAACTGATTGCCAAAACATTTATAAACCCGGGAGAAGAAGCAGTTGTGGCGGACCCGACTTTCTCCGAGTACGATTTTGCCGTCAA
This sequence comes from Firmicutes bacterium UBA3936, assembly GCA_002385745.1. Taxonomy (GTDB): domain Bacteria; phylum Bacillota; class Dethiobacteria; order Dethiobacterales; family Dethiobacteraceae; genus DTU027. Next base: position 5,751 of record DGEC01000100.1, on the reverse strand, counting down.
ACTAATGGGCGGAAAGACGGTCTTTGTGCCTCTCAAGGACCAGACCCATGATTTAGAGGGCATGCTTGCGGCAGTGACGGAAAAAACTAAACTTATTTTTATCTGCAATCCCAACAATCCGACTGGGACAATAGTAAAAAGGGAAGCAGTGGAGGAACTCCTGTCCCGGCTTCCCGGACATGTAATTGCCGTATTTGACGAGGCTTACTATGAGTATGTGGAGGATGCGGACTACCCGCAGACCGTTGATTATGTGCGAGAGGGACATAATGTTATTGTCCTGCGCACCTTCTCCAAAATTTACGGCCTGGCGGGACTGCGTGTCGGCTATGGTATTTCACGGCCGGACATCATTGCTCTGCTTCACAGGGTAAAGGAGCCTTTTAACGTGAACCTGCCGGCCCAGGCCGCTGCCATTGACGCCTTGAAAGACAAAGGGCATCTGGAAAAAAGCAGGGCTGTAAATGCCAAGGGGCGGGATTACCTGTACGGGGAGCTGGAAAAGCGGGGACTTTATTACCAGCCGACAAACGCCAACTTCATCTGGATGGACGTCAAGGCGGATTCACAGCAGGTTTTTGCCAAGTTGCTTCGCCGGGGCGTCATTGTCAGAACGGGCGATATTTTCGGTGCTCCGAGCATGCTCCGGGTAACCATCGGCACGCCGGAAGAAAACAAACGCTTTATTGCCGCTTTGGATGAAGTGTTGAAAGAAGAGGGAGTTCTGCATAACGGCTAGGAACAAACATAAACTTAATAAGAATTTCCTGGGGGTGTCCGCCGGTGCGGACTGAGAAGCGGGGGCAAGCCCGCTAACCCTTTGAACCTGAGATGGGTCATACCAGCGTAGGGAAGGACCGCAGCTGCGGAAAGAGCAAAGCCGCAGGCCAAAAGCAGGTCTGCGGCTTATTGCAATGCCTGCAGAGGCGAGACGATTGTCAGATCTTTTGAAAGCGGGGTAATAAAATGAATGCCGGGAAACTGCTGGCAGCCATAAGAGAACAGAAGCCTTTGGTTTACCATATTACCAATGCCGTTACCATCGGCAGCTGCGCCGATATTACCAGGGCATGCGGGGGACTGCCCGTAATGGCCCAGTCGCCGGAAGAGGCGGAAGAGATGGCGGCGCAGGCCCAGGCTTTGGTACTGAATATAGGTACGCTGACGGAAGTCCAGGTGCAGGCAATGCTTTTAGCGGGGAAAAAAGCAAATGCCCTGGGGCGCCCGGTAATTCTCGACCCTGTCGGGGCGGGGGCAACTGGCCTGCGGCTGGCCGCAGCGAAGAAGCTGCTCAAGGAACTGAAAATTGACATAATCAAAGGGAACGGAGCGGAAATTGCCGTTTTGGCAGGAGGAAAGGCTGAAATGCGCGGCGTGGAATCAACCGGTGTCTCCGGCAATCTGCCCGTGCTTGCGGCAAAACTGGCGAAGGAAACAAAGGCTGTAGTTGTCGCAACGGGCCCCGTTGACCTAGTGACTGACGGGAAAAAAATGCTGCAAATCCATAACGGCCATGTTCTGATGTCACAGGTTGTGGGTACCGGATGCATGCTGGCATCGCTGCTGGGCTGCTTTGCAGCAGTGGAACCGGATCGGTTGCAGGCTGCCGCCTCCGCCGTTGTGGCATTTAATGTGGCGGCGGAGATGGCAGTGCAGCAGGCGGCAGAGCCTATGGCCTTTAAACTGCAGCTTATCGACCGGCTTTTCCTGCTGGATGAAAAGACAGTGGCGGCAAGGCAAAATATGGAGAAGGGGGAAGCATAAATGACTGCCAGAAAGGTTACCGGACTTGCTCTGCTTATTGCCGTGGGGACGGCAGCCGGAATACTTGCGATACCGGTGCCGCTGGTGGGGGCAAAAGTGTACCCCGTCCAGCATGCAATAAATGTTTTGTCTGCCGTCTGGTTCGGTCCGGGGCCGGCAGTACTCGCCGCCTTTGTTATCGGTCTTCTGCGAAACCTGCTGGGGACAGGAACGCTGCTTGCCTTTCCCGGCGGGATGGTAGGAGCTTTGCTTGCAGGATTGGCATACAGGATTTTTTGCAGAGAATATGCGGCGGCTGCAGGTGAGATTTTTGGCACAGGAATACTGGGGGCGCTTTTGGCTTTTCCTCTTGCCCGCTATATCCTGGGACATGAAGTCATGGCTTTGGCTTATATAGTGCCTTTTGCGCTCAGCAGCACAACCGGAGCTTGTGCCGCGTTTTTAATCCTGCGTATATCTCAGCAAAAGAAGAATAAGTAAATATAGGCATTTATTATTGTAAAAAGAAAAATATTTGTTTGTTTTAAAACGTTTTGAAAAAAAATCGACCTATAGCGACAATATTTTTATAATAACTATGATAAGTTGAATAATAAGCACTGTTTTTCGGCAAGGTTGGATGCAGAAGTTTTCTTTAAGCAGTCCGGGAATGAAATTGCCGGATCAGGATACAAGGCCTGCTTTGAGCTATTAGAAGGTGAAGAGGTGTCCTTTAGAAAAAAATACTTTGTTCTGCTGCTGTTACTCATGGCGCTTTTGCTTTCAGTATTTAACTTGACACTGTTTTTCCCGGTGGACGGATATCTTTTTGGCTCATTGCGCAGGACAGCCGTGGTTGCAAATGCTGCCGCTGTCTTGTTCTGCTTTTTGTTTTATTATGCTCTTGACAGGAATGTCCTGGCAAGAATACGGGATATTGCTAAAAAAGCTGCGGCGGTTTTGCCTGATGAAACGCAAAAAAGGTTTAAAGGAGAACTGGATAGAATAAACGGCGGTATAGATTATTTGTTGGAACGGCTGGAAATTTCCCGGCATTTTCTGATTGTTTCCGAGTACGTTAAGGATCTGGTCGTTAAGGTGGATATGGAAGGAAACCTGTTGTACGTCAGTCCTAGCCACAAGTCTGTGCTTGGCTATGCTATTGACGATGTTTACCGCCGGAAAAACATTTTTTTTATTCATCCCGATGACATAATTCTGGTTGAAGAAGCAAACAGGGCCTTGGTGGAAAAAGGTGAAGGCAGGCGGCTGGAGATACGATTCCGCCATGCAGACGGCCACTATATTTGGGTGGAAACACTGCCAACCCTGATTTTTAACGAAAGACAGGAACCGGTTGCTCTGGTGGTTTGCAGCCGTGACATAACGGACCGCAAGCAAATGGAGGAGCAGCTCCGTTATTACAGCCTTTATGATGTGCTTACCGGCATTTACAACCGCAACTACTTTGAGCATGAAATGCTGCGTTTGCAGAACAGCCGCAGCAAGCCTGTAGGGGTTATTCTCTGTGATATAGACGGACTGAAAATCATTAACGACAGCCTGGGACATGATATGGGGGACAGGATGCTTAGAACAGCTGCCGATTTGCTGAAAAGCTGCTTTCGCCAGGAGGATATAATTGCACGCATTGGCGGTGATGAATTTGCCGTTCTTTTGCCAAACTGCAGTACTGAAATACTGCAGCAGGCAGTCCGGCGAATCCGGGAAGCGGTGGATGGCCATAACCGCAGGAGAGATGCCCTGTATTTGAGCATGTCCGTCGGCAGTGCCATGGGGGACGAAACAACGGATGTCAAGGATACATTTAAACTGGCAGATAATGATATGTACCGGGAAAAACTTCACCGCAGCATAAGGGAGCCTGATGCCGCGACCGGTCTGCTGCTTCGAACACTGGGCAAGCGGGATTATGTCGACGATGGACATGCGGAAAGATTAATTGTACTGGTGGATAAAATGGCTGTTGCTTTAAACCTTCCCGGCGCTACACTTGAAAAGCTGCGTTTGCTTGCCAAGTTTCACGATATTGGCAAATTAGGAATTCCGGGCGGTATTCTCTTTAAAAAAGCACCGCTTACCGAGCAGGAATGGCAGCAAGTCCGGCAGCACTGCGAAATCGGCCATCGCATTGCACTTTCAATTCCCGCTTTGGCTCCCATTGCCGACTGGATTCTCAAACATCATGAATGGTGGAACGGGCAGGGCTACCCGTTCGGCCTTAAGGGCGAGGAAATTCCTTTGGAGTGTCGTATCTTTTCCATTGCCGACGCTTATGAAAATATGACCGGCAACCGGGTTTACAGGAGGGCCCTGTCCTATGAACAGGCGGCTGCCGAATTGCGCGCTTGTGCCGGAAAGCAGTTTGCCCCTGAACTGACAGAGATTTTTTTATCTCTTTTTGAAGAACAAAAGGATGCGTGCTGGAAAGAGACCAGTTAAATTGTTTCGGATCTCTCCGGGGGGAAAAGAAGTGCTGCTGGATAAGAGGTTTTTTGTTATTCTTGCTTTAACGTTTTTGGTTTTTTTACTGTTCTATCTGGGTGGCATAGTTTATTTCCAGGCGGATGCAGAAAGGGTAACTGTTAATTTTTTATACTATGCCGTTTTTACGCTGCTTGTGGCTGCATGTCATTATCTGCTGGTTACACTGATCATACGGAAAAAATTTTTTTCCTGCCTGCAGCCGCTGGTAAAGAAAGTTAAACCCTTCATGGCCGAACAGCGGCTGAAAAAGGACCAAAAAGGCTGGGACGAGATAGCTTTGCTCGACCGGCAGATAGACGGCTTGCTTAATCAGCTTGCCGAATCAAGGACACTGGTGCAGATCTTGGAAAACCTGATGGATTTGGTTTCCGTCCTTGATCCCGACCGGAAACTTAGTTATGCCAGTCCAAGCCACAAGACCCTGCTGGGCCGTACCCCGGAAGAAATCCTGCAAATAAGAAATATGGAAGATTTCTTCCACCCGGATGACATTCAGCTTGCTGTTGACACCACTAACAAGGTGATAGAGACGCAGCAGCTGCAAAGGGCTGAGCTGCGCTTAAAGCATGCCAACGGTCAGTATATCTGGTTTGAGTCTATGCATTATCCCATTTATAACAACCGGGGAGAATTAACAGGAATAATTGTCAGCAGTCGTGATATTACAAAACGCCGCGAAATGGAGGAACGGCTGCGTTATTTGAGCAATTATGACGACCTGACAGGCTTGTATAACCGCCGTTATTTTGAGCATGAAATGCGCCGCCTGCGGAAGACGCGCAATGTACCCTTTGGCATTATAATCTGTGACCTGGACGGGTTGAAATTGATTAATGACGGTATCGGCCATAAGGCCGGCGATCAGTTGCTGAAGAATGCCGCCTTTATAATAAAACGGTGTTTCCGCGATGAAGACATAGTTGCCCGGATTGGCGGGGACGAATTTGCCGTTTTCCTGCCAAACTGTGACCTGGAATCGATCAAAAGCGCAGTAAAGAGAATTAAGGATGCTGTCGCAAATTACAATGATACAAATCCAAAACTGCCCCTGAGCATTTCAACCGGCTATGCCATTGGCTACAAAGGAGCCGATATTAATGAAGTGTTTCAGGAAGCGGACAACAGTATGTACCAGGACAAGTTACTCCGCAGCAAAGAAGCAAAACATTCCGCAGCCCACTTATTAATGTCCATCTTGGAAACCCGCGAACGGTCATTTGAAGGCAATATGGAGCGCCTGCCGAACCTGGTGGCAAAATTTGCCCGAAAACTGGGCTTCTCGCCAAAAAGGATTAATGATCTGGAGCTTTTGGCCCGCTTCCATGATATAGGCAAAGTCGGCATTCCCGACCGGATTCTTTTTAGAACAACTCCCCTTACCACGGAAGAACGGCAGATCATCCAGCGGCACTGTGAGATAGGGCACCGTATCGCCTTGTCTACTCCGGAGATTGTTCATATTGCCGACTGGATTCTCAAACATCATGAATGGTGGAACGG
>DGEC01000025.1 GCA_002385745.1 Firmicutes bacterium UBA3936 | reverse complement strand
AGATGTGTATAAGAGACAGCCGGGCTGCTGGTGATAACGGGGGGCCCCGGTACAGGTAAAACAACCATTGTTAAAACGCTGCTGGAACTCTTCCGGCAAAACGGACTTGAAGTGCTGCTTGCGGCACCGACGGGGAGAGCGGCCAAAAGGTTGACGGAGACAGCCGGCATGGAGGCAAAAACCATTCACAGGCTTTTGGAATACAGCCAGACTGAAGGTCAGGGTTTCTCTTTCCAGCGAACGGAGGAAAGACCTTTAAAAGCCCATGTAGTGATAATTGATGAAATGTCCATGGTGGATCTGCCGCTTTTTTACCATTTGCTAAAAGCGATTCCGGGCGGCTGCAAGCTTGTTTTGGTGGGCGATATGGATCAGCTGCCTTCGGTGGGGCCGGGCAATGTCCTGCGGGATATTATATCTTCCGGAGCAATTCCCGTTGTCCGCCTGAAAGAAATATTCCGGCAGTCGGAAAAAAGCCGGATTGTCAGCAATGCCCATGCCGTTAACCGCGGGAAAATGCCGCAGACCAAAGGAAGCGACGACTTCTTTTTTCTGAGTGAGAGCGACCCGGAAAAAATTTTGCATTTGATTATGGATTTATGCAGCCGCCGCCTGCCGCTTTATAAGAACAAGGATGCCATTGATGATATTCAGGTCCTTGCTCCCATGCGCCGGACCTTGATAGGCGTTGATAACCTCAATAAAAATTTGCAGGAAAAGCTCAACCCACCGGCTCCTCATAAAACTGAAATGAAGAGCGGGGCAGTCACCTTCCGTTTGGGCGATAAGGTAATGCAGATCCGCAATAATTATCAAAAAGAAGTCTTTAACGGTGATATCGGCCGGATCACCTATATTAACAATGACGACGGCGAACTTGTGGTTATGTATCCTGATGTGAGCGGGCAGAGGGAAGTTGTTTACGATCAGACGGAGCTTGACGAACTTGTACTTTCCTATGCGGTTTCGGTGCACAAAAGTCAGGGCAGTGAATATCCTATTGTTGTGCTGCCCGTTGTTACCCAGCATTACATTATGCTGCAAAGAAATCTGCTTTATACGGCTATTACCAGGGCCAAGGAGCTGGTTGTTTTGATAGGCACGAAAAAAGCCCTGGCCATTGCTGTCCGCAACAATAAAGTGGAAACACGCTATACACGGTTGGCGGCCAGGCTCGCTGAAGCTGCCGACCCGACCGGAGGATAACTGTGAAGCCGCTTTTTTATCTTTTAGATTTACTCTTTCCACCCTGCTGTGCCTTCTGCCAGCGGAAGCTTGCCGGTGAAAGCGTGCTGCCCTTGTGTTCCGAGTGTGAAGCCTCACTTTTATCACCGGCCGGCTGCTGCCCGCACTGCGGCCACCCGCTGCCTGAAGACAGCCGGGACTGCCCTGCCTGCTTTGGCCGTGCCTTTGCCTTTGACGGCGCCTGCGCCGCAAGTCTTTACCGGGGGCAGTTGAAAAAAGCTGTTTACCGCTACAAATACGGTGGGGAAAAAGGATTGGCGCAGCCCTTTGGCAGGATAATTGCCCTGCAGGTAAAAAAATACCCCTGGCCTTCTTTTGATGCGGTGGTTCCCATTCCCCTGCATCGTAAAAAGCTGTCACAAAGGGGTTACGACCAGTCGCTGCTTTTGGCCCGTGCTGTTGCCGAACAGTTGAAAATCCCGCTAGTATGCGGGCTGCGGCGGCGCCGGGAAACTGTCAGCCAGACGTCGCTTGCCGCTGCACAGCGCTGGCAAAATGTCAGGGAGGCTTTTACCTGCGTCTCCGGCAGCCTGCCGCAGAAAATCCTGCTGGTAGATGATCTATTAACTACCGGGGCTACGGCACATTTTGCCGCTCTGGCCGCCCGCCGGGGCGGGGCTGCAGAAGTTTACCTGGCCGTCATTGCCCGCTCGGAGGGTTATGATGCAACATAATGCCGTATTATATCGTTTGCCCGGTCTGCGCAATTATTCGCTTAAACTTTGGCAACATCATTGTATCCTACTACATAATGGTGATTTAAATACCGGTTTATTGCTGTCGTTTCACTGACAACACCGGCATAATCATCATCTTTTATTTTTCAATCTCCGCACCCCTGTTGTATTGTTTGTATGTTATCTGTCTTGCTGCAATGCCTGCAGTATTTTTTGCCTGATCTGGCGGGTTGACTTTGTCCCGCTAATATGATAACGTAAACCTATGTTAATGCCTGGCATCAACATAGTTTTATTATGTTCAGGAGGAATGAAATTTGTACGGTAGGGTGAAATGGTTTAGTCAGGAAAAGGGTTATGGATTCATTGAGCGGGAAGGCGGCAGCGATGTATTTGTCCATTATTCCGCTATCCAGCAGGAAGGCTTCAAAACCTTAAGTGAAGGCGAGGAGGTTGAGTTTGACCTTGTTGAGGGGACCAGAGGACCCCAGGCAGCCAATGTAATAAAAAGATAGCCGCTGATGCTCTTGATCATATTAACCGGTTAAAACACGCCTAAAACACGCCGCAAAAAAGCAGCGTGTTTTTTCTCAGGGGAATTTGGCGAATATTTGTTTAATTTGTAATAAACCGCTCAAAAGGAAGGATTAATCACCGGCCTTAAGGAAATATATATGTTACAAAGACTGCACCGCGGTTTGGATTTTGACAGCAGTACTTTTCCCGTAAATACGGCAAATGCTTAAGAATAAAAAAAAGGGAGCTGAGATAAATGAAAATCATTATTCGTGGAAAAAACATTGAGGCTACCGAAGCTCTCAAAAAGTATGCGGAGAAAAAAATTAGCAAGATTGATAAATATTTTTCGGTTGACACGGAAGCGCAGGTTACCATGTCTGTGGAACGCGGCATACATAAAGTGGAGGTAACAGCCGGTATTAACGGCCTTATTTTGCGCGCCGAGGAAGCCACCGATGATATGTACGCGTCTATTGACCAGGTAGTTGATAAATTGGAAAGGCAGATAAGCAAATATAAGACAAGAATCAACAGAAAAGCACGTCAACAGGGTGCGAAGCGGCCCGCAGCCGGCCGCCAGGCTGCCGCGGAAGATGAATATGATGATGAACTGGCTGTAGTTAAGAATAAACGATTTGTAATCAAGCCCATGACAGTGGAGGAAGCTATACTGCAGATGAATCTTTTGGGACATGATTTCTTTGTTTTTGCCAATGCGGAAAACAATGACGAGTTTAATGTTGTTTACCGCCGTAAAGACGGTAAATACGGGTTGATTGAGCCCACGTTAAAGTAAAAAGCCGGCTTTGCCGGTTTTTTTATTGGCAGCTAATCTGTATTGCAATATTTTATATTCAATGTTATACAAATAGCAAAGGATGTGGTGGATATGCCCGATGCAATTATTTTTGAAGGCAGTGAAGCAAAAAGTCCGGTGGAAGAAATGCTGCAACAGGCAAGACATGCCGCTCTCAAGGATAATCTTGCTAAGCTAAAAAAGCTGCCGGAAATAGACCGGATTATTATAGCTACCAACCGGCAGGAACTGGCTTCTTTGGCTGACAGCAGGGTGATTGTGGAAGTAAACAGTATCCGGCCGGGCGCCTTCCATTTTGGCCGGCACCTGCTGGAAATCGTGGAACGTTACCGTCCGGAAGCGGTGATTTGCCTGGGCGGTGCCGCCGTCCCCCTGATTCAGCCGGAGGAACTGGCATACGCCTGCCGTCAGATATTGGAAAGAAAAGACGTCTTTGTGACCAATAATGTGCAGTCGGCTGATTTGATTGCCTTTAATCCTGCTGCCGTGCTTTTCCGCTATGAACCGCCGGCTACGGATAACGCCCTTGCCCTGCTGCTGCGCTATGATGCCTGTTTTGAACAGGTGCTGCTGCCCCTGACATTAGGCACACAATTTGATATTGACACGCCGGCCGATTTGCTTGTCATGGCAGCATCACCCTTTGGCGGTCCGCACCTGCGCCGGTTTTTGGATACTCTGAATCTTGACACGCAGAATATCGAGAAGATAAAGGAAGTGCTGTGCGGTGACTACAGGGAGCTTGCCCTCATCGGGCGTATCGGCGCGCCGGTTATTGCCCGCCTCAACCGGAACTTCAAGGTGCGGCTGCGTGTTTTTTCCGAAGAACGCGGCATGAAAGCCCTGGGGCGATTGGAACGGAATGAAGTGGTCTCCCTGCTTGGCTACTGGCTGGAGGAGGCGGGACCGGAGAAATTTTTCAACTGCCTGGCAAAAACCGTTGCTGCGGCAATCATTGATTCCCGCGTTCTGTTTGCCCACCGGAAAAGGGAGATCAGCGATGCCGACCGTTTTTATTCCGACCTTGGCGAATACGGGAAAATTCAAGATCCCTTTGTCCGGGAGTTCACCCGTGCGGCTGTACACTCTGGCATACCGGTTCTTCTGGGCGGCCACTCCCTGGTAGCGGGCGGCATTTTTGCCTTGATTGCGGAATGCGCCTGCTAAATTTAAAACGGTAATTTACTTCTTTTTTGGAAGGATTTTTGTGGATTAAGTCGAAAATATTCAAGGAGCTATTGAAATAATTGGTAATCACCCGTCCGGCGGGCCCAAAGGCAGTGAGCGGAGACGAGAGGGGAAGGTTTAAGTGGCAGAAAACCAGAGTAAGATAAAAGTAACTGAATGTGAAAATTTAATCAAGCAGATTCGTGCTGTTATTTCCGCCAATATTGTGCTTGGAGAAGATGGAAATATAGAGGAAATACATATTTTAGCGGAAGACAGCCGCAATGCCAAACAGATTGTCCGGGATGTCGAGACGCTGCTGAAAGTGGAATATGATATTGAAATAGATCACAAAAAGATTTCCGTTGTTCAATTAAATAAAGAACAAAAGTTGAACGGTGATGAAAAACGCCTGAAACTTACGGGAATATCATATTCCTTGCAAAACGGCCTGCTTGAAGCGACGGTTGAATTGTCTTCAACCAGCAGGACCTGCCAGGGACGCAGCAGCGGGCTTAACTCGCGCCGCAACAGCATACGCCTGTTTGCAGAGGCAACTATGAAGGCGATTAATGAATTTCTCCCCCAGGACTGCAGGCTGCTGCTTGAGGATGTGGACACCTATCCTCTCGGCGACCGACTGGTAGTATCTACAATCCTGATTTTTATCCAGAATTCAACGGAAGAGCATTTGGTTGGCAGTGCCCTTGTGCGCCAGGATGAAAAGGAAGCGGTTGTCAGGGCCATGCTCAGCGCCGTTAACAGGCGCGTACGTTTTGAGTTTTAGCTGTTGTCACCTGTAGATAAAAAAGGACCGACGCAAGCTTTCCCCGAGCGAAGCGGTTTTCCTGCTGTCTATGAGCGGAGCACAGCAGAGATAACCGTAAAGGGGGACTTAATCAATGGCAAAAATCCTGCGTGCTCTGATTGCACTGGCAGCCCTCGTGCTGGCCGGTGGTGCCAGTTGGAAATGGATGTAAAAGCATAGTTAAGTCGGTCCTTTTTTCTAAATTAGGGGGGAGCGGATGTGTCTTTCCGGGAAGAGCCGTTAGCGGTCAGATTTTATACTATTGCTGTTGCCGTTGCTGCACTGATTTTCCTACATTTTAACCTGCCCCCGCGGGAACTGGTGTTCTCTTATTTTATCTATTTTGTTTTATTGCGCATTTTGCTTGAACAGTTGGATATTCCCCTGCCGCAGGGGGACGGTGCTGTTTCCGTCAGCTGCGCCGTTGATTTGGCCTTAATTATATTATTTGGCCCGGCAGCGGCGGCCTGGGCCTGTCTGAGCACTTTAATTCATATCCAGTTATTTAAAAATTTTGAAGACTACTGGTATAAAATGCTTTTTAATACGTCGCAAATGGTTTTGGCCGTTGGTTTTGCCGGTCATGTTTATATCCTCTGCGGCGGGACGGTTGGCAGCATCAGTCTGCCGGGTGATATTTTACCCATACTGGCCAGTATTTCTGTTTCTTTTTTGTGTAATATGTTTCTTTTTATGACGGCATTATCTCTTGCCAGCAAGAAGTCCTTCATCAGCGTTTGGACAACCAATATTCGCTGGGGTGTTCCCAACTACCTTGCTACCCTGCCGCTTGGCCTTTTAATTGCCGGAGTATACCTGAATGTGGGAATTATCGGTGTCCTGTTGCTGATCATCCCCTTGATGGTGGCCAGGCATACTTTCATTATGTATATGGACATGCGGAACCAGTATACCAGCACCATCAAGGCGCTGACCAAGGCCATTGACGCCAAGGACCACTATACCCACGGACATTCGGAGCGGGTAGCAAAATACGCCGTTTTAATCGGCCAGGAAATGCACCTGCCGGAGGATTTTTTGGAGAAGCTGGAATACCTGGCGCTGATGCATGATATCGGCAAAATCGGCATCCCGGAGCAAATTCTTAACAAACCAAGCCGTCTTTCGGATGACGAGTTTAATATGGTGCGGGAACATGCCGCCGTGGGAGCGGAGATAATTGAAAACATTAAATATATCGGGGAACATGCGGATATTGTCAGGCATCATCATGAAAGGGTGGACGGCAAGGGCTACCCGGATGGGTTGACAGGAGAAAAAATATCCCTTGGGGCAAAGATTGTCTGCGTTGCCGATGCCTTTGATGCCATGACCACGGAACGGGTTTACCGCCGCCCCATGACCAAGGAGGAAGCGGCGCGAGAACTGGTTCGCTGCGCCAATACCCAGTTTTGCGAGGAAGTCGTCAATGCTTTTATCAGGGTGCTCAGGCGCAGGGGGGAGATTAAGTGATTCTTTTCGGTGTTGTTTTGGCCGTTATTGTGGGCAGGTTGCGCGGCGGCAGCCCGGCCGGGCTTGCAAACCACGGCATCAAGGGGCTGGCCCTGGTATGGGTGGCTTTGGCTCTCAGACTCGCGATAGATTTGCTTGCCAAGTGGGATATTGAACTGGCATGGCTGCAGTTTCCGGCTTACATACTGTTTTTCTGCGTACTGGGACTTAATTTGGCCCAGCCGGGCATTAAGACCTTTACCTGCGGTACGGCGCTTAATTTCCTGGCAATTGCGGCAAACGGCGGGGCAATGCCCGTTTCAGCCGGAGCCATTGAACTGGCCGGACTGGCAGGCAGCCCGGCCGGCACCCATGTACTTCTTTCGGAAAACACAAAATTGTGGTTTTTAACTGATGTTATTCCCCTGCGCCTGCCTTTTCTGCCGCTGGGGCAGGTGATAAGCATCGGGGATATTTTAATTACCTGCGGAATCTTTATTTTCATCCAGCATAAAATGCTCTCCGGGGAAAAAAATCCTCCCGGAGAGGAAACTGCCTGCTGAAGGTACTTGTCTTTTTGTCGTTTTTCTTGTTTCAGCCGGTAATCAATGATAAAATAAGTTTGGCTTCTGAAAAGGAACCGCCCGGTTCCTTTGCTTTCTTTTAACACTGGGGAAAATGGAGGTTTTTCTATGCGGCGGCTGATAGCCAGGCTGATTGGTGATGTTAATCAGCGGGAAATTAATAAAATACAACCGGTGGTCAATGAAATAAACAGTTTGGCCGGTCAGATGGAAAAGCTGACAGATGAGGAACTGCGGGGAAAAACACAAAAGTTTAGAGATTTTTTGGAGGATAGGCTGCAGGCTGAGCGGCGGCTGTTTGCCGAGGCTGAAGCCCGCATGTACTCCGATCCGGATGCCCGCCGCGAACTAAAGGAACGGCAGAAGGAATTGTTCAAGGCGGAGCAGGAGGCCCTGTGGGAGATCTTGCCCGAAGCCTTTGCCGTTGTACGGGAAGCCAGCCGGCGTGTTCTGGGGATGCGTCATTTTGATGTTCAGCTGCTGGGCGGTATTGTACTGCACCAGGGACGCATAGCGGAAATGAAAACCGGTGAGGGGAAAACGCTGGTGGCTACCCTGCCGGCCTATCTTAATGCCCTGACAGGCCGCGGTGTGCATATTGTTACAGTCAACGACTACCTTGCCGCCCGGGACAGGAAATGGATGGGGCCGGTTTATGAATTTTTGGGGCTGTCCGTCGGCCTGATTGTGCACGGCTTAACCCCGAAAGAGAGGCGCGAGGCGTATAGTTCGGATGTTGTCTACGGAACAAACAATGAGTTCGGATTTGACTATTTGCGGGACAATATGGTGCACTATAAAGAAGATTTGGTGCAGCGCTCCCTTTATTATGCCATTATTGACGAAGTGGACAGCATCTTGATTGATGAAGCCCGGACTCCGCTGATTATTTCAGGACAGATGACAGACGACGAGCAGCAGCATGCCGACTACGCCCGGGTAGACATGGCAGTCCGCCGCCTGAAGCCTGACAGGCATTTTACCGTTGATGAAAAGGCAAAAACAATTGTCCTGACAGAGGAAGGGGAATACGAGGTTGAGGCGCTGCTTGGGGAAAAGGGGCTTTATGGCGAGGAAAGCATTAATTATGAGGAAATAGAAAGGGTAACGGAAACAGAGTACGCAGAATTGGAAAGAAAGAATATCCTGCGCAAAAAGATTGAAAACGCCCTGCGTGCCCATAACCTGATGAAGCGCGACAGGGATTATGTGGTTAAAGACGGGCAAATTGTTATTGTGGACGAATTTACGGGCCGGCTGATGTTTGGGCGTCGTTACAGTGAAGGGCTGCACCAGGCTATTGAAGCCAAGGAGAACGTCCAGGTGGCGAGGGAAAGTATGACTCTCGCGTCCATTACTTTTCAAAACTATTTTCGCATGTACCAGAAACTTGCCGGCATGACCGGAACGGCTGCCACGGAGGAGAATGAATTCCAGGGTATTTACGGCATGGATGTGGTTGTTATTCCTACAAACAAACCGATGATCCGCAAGGACCTGCCCGATGTGATTTATAAGACAACCCGGGGTAAATTCCGCCGGGTTGTGGAAGAAATCGAAAGGCGTCACCGGGCCGGGCAGCCCATTCTTGTGGGAACCATATCCATTGAAACTTCCGAGGAGTTAAGCCGCCTGCTGCAGAAAAAGGGCATTAAACACGAGGTGCTTAATGCCAAACATCATGAACGGGAAGCTAAAATTATTGCCCAGGCTGGGAGATTAGGCGCTGTAACGATTGCAACCAACATGGCAGGCCGGGGGACGGATATTCTGCTGGGGGGAAATCCTGAAGTTCTGGTGGAGGAAGAGTTCCACTCCGTTTATGGCTGCCGGCTGGAAGAGTACCTGGCAAAGGATGATGTGACAAGCGAAGACAAGTCCGCGGCGAAGGCTTTTGCGGAGGAACTGAAAAAGAAGTACCTGGCCGAGACAAGTCGCGAGCGGGAGAAGGTGCTCTCGGTAGGCGGCCTGCATGTTCTGGGGACGGAAAGACATGAAGCGCGAAGAATTGACAATCAGCTGCGCGGCCGGTCGGGACGGCAGGGGGACCCCGGTTCCAGCCAGTTTTATATTTCCCTGGAAGACGACCTGATGCGCCTTTTCGGGGGCGAAAATATTTATAACATAATGGAAAAACTCGGCCTGGATGAAGATACGCCCATTGACCACCCGTTAATCAGCCGCGCCATTGAATCGGCCCAAAAGAAGGTAGAAAACCGCAACTATGAGTTGCGCAAGCATATCCTGGAATATGACAACGTTATCAATGAGCAAAGAGAAATTATCTACAGCCAGCGCCGCCGTGTGCTGGAAGGGGAAAACCTGCGTGAAAATGTGCTGGATTGGATAGATGAAATACTGGCGGATAAACTGAATATCTATGCAAGGGATGAAAACTTTCCGGAAGAATGGGATTTGCCCGGTTTGCTGAAATGGGCCAAAAGATTCTTTATGCTGCCGCACGTCCCGCCGGAGAGTGAATTGCAGAATTTAAGCAGGGAGGAAATTAAAGAAACTCTTTTCAGTAATGTTGTGTCTGTCTATGAAGAGCGCGAAGCGCAACTGGGCGAAAAAATGCGGGAAGTTGAGAGGGCCGTTGTCTTGCGGGCTGTTGACAGCAAGTGGATGGTACACATTGATGCCATGGATTTGCTGCGTCATGAAATTGGCCTGCAGGTCTATGGCCAGCGCAACCCTTTGGTGGAATACAAGTACGAAGCTAAAAACATGTTTGACCGGATGATTGAGGAAATACAGGAAGAATCGGTCGGTATGCTGTTCCGGATCAGGCTTGTTGAGCCGCCGCAGCGCCGGGCGGTAGCCATTGCCCATGATACGGCTCCCGGCGGCGAACAGGCCGCTGCGCGCAAGCCGGCGGTTAGCACTAAAAAAGTCGGGCGCAATGACCCCTGCCCATGCGGCAGCGGTAAAAAATATAAAAAGTGCTGTGGAAGATAGGAGGCCTCCTGATGTCAGCGGAAACTAAATCCTTGTTTAAGCAACTTAAGGATAAATTTGCCGAAATGAGTGTTTCCCTTTGACCTGGCTGCAAAAAGAGAAAAGATAGCGGAGCTCCAAGCCCAAACGGCCAAGGCGGGGTTTTGGAGCGACGCCGTAAAAGCAAGACAGGTTATTTCTTTACTAAACAGGCTAAAGGAGGAAACGGAGTCCTTCCTGGAAGCGGAAAGCATTATTGCCGAACTGGAAGTCATGATTTCCCTGGCCGCTGAAGAGGATGACGAAGATTTATGGAACGAGGCCGGCGTGACTGCAAAGGCCTTGCAAAAAAAGCTGGAGAAACTGGAGCTCTCGGTGCTTTTCAGCGGCCGGTACGATAACCACAACGCTATTGTTGCCATCCACCCCGGTGCCGGCGGCACTGAATCCCAGGACTGGGCGTCAATGCTTTTGCGCATGTATACCCGCTGGGCGGAAAGGAAAAATTACCAGGTAGAAATCCTTGACCTGCTGCCGGGAGAGGAAGCGGGCATTAAAAGTGCCGCGCTGCTGATCAAGGGTGCCAATGCCTACGGCTACCTGAAATCGGAGCGCGGGGTGCACCGCCTTGTCAGGATTTCCCCCTTTGATGCTGCCGGCAGGCGCCATACTTCCTTTGCATCCCTGGATGTCCTGCCGGAAATTGCCGAAGATGATCAGGAGATAGTAATAAATGCCGGTGATATTAAGGTAGACACCTTCCGTGCCAGCGGTGCCGGCGGACAGCATGTCAACAAAACGGATTCGGCAGTGCGCATAACTCACCTGCCTACCGGTATTGTGGTGACCTGCCAGAATGAGCGTTCACAGCATGCCAACCGGGAGCAGGCAATGAAAATACTGCGGGCACGACTGGCGGATTTGTACCAGCAGCAGCAGGAGGCAGAGCTGAACAGCCTGCGCGGCGAGCAAAAGGATATTGCCTGGGGCAGCCAGATACGTTCTTATGTATTCCATCCCTATTCACTGGTTAAGGATCACCGTACCGGCCTCGAAATAGGCAATATAGATGCCGTCATGGACGGTGACCTGGATGCACTGATGGAGTCTTACCTGCGCCGGACGGCGGGTAAACAGGAATAGCATGCGGAGGTACCGCTTAATGGGCAGACTTTCGTTTTTTAAAGAGTACGGCGGTGTTCTGCTTGGCACTGCCGTGATGGCTGCTTCCTTCAATCTTTTTCTGGTGCCCAACCAGATTGCCGCCGGTGGGCTTAGCGGGCTTGGGGTTATTTTATATCATCTGTTTCGTGTTCCCGTGGGTCTCACGATTTTTTTGCTGAACCTGCCCTTGTTTATTACAGCAGCCAGATTATTTGGCTTTGGTTTTATTGCCAGGGGCATTTTTGGTACCGCAGCCCTTTCCGTTCTGGTTGAGGCACTGGCCTTTTTGCCTGCGATAACGGAAGATTTGCTCTTGGCTTCTTTATACGGTGGAATCTTAATGGGAGTTGGCATTGCCATTGTATTTCGCTTTCAGGGCTCCACCGGGGGAACGGTGCTGGCTGCCCAGGTTTTAAACAGGATTTTTGGGTTTTCTTCAGGCCAGAGCCTGCTTTTGGTTGATTTCCTTGTCATAGCTCTGGCCGGGGCGGCTTTTAATCTGGAGCTGGCAATGTATGCATTGGTATCCCTCTTTGTCAGCAGCAAAGTAATTGACTTTGTCCAGGAAGGGATCGGCCACCGCAAAGCAGCCTTGATTATTTCCGAAAAAACCGGCCAAATTGCCGAACGCATCCTGTACGACTTGGACAGGGGAGCAACAATCCTTGCCGGCAAAGGGGCTTATTCGGGCAGGGAGAGGGAAATGGTGATGACTATTGTGGCCCAGTCTGAAGTCCCGCGGCTGAAGGATATTGTTCGCAGCGTTGACAGCAGGGCTTTTGTAGTCCTTGGCAACGTCCATGATGTTCTGGGAGAAGGATTTAGTGCATTGGATAAACAGTAAAAAAAGCCCCGCGCCCTTTTTGCTTTTAACAGGAGGCGGGGCTTTTGTTTTATGCGGTTTGCCTTTTTTTAAAGGTAAAGCTTAAAATAAGAGAAATAATAACCAGACAACCGGCTATTAAATAGGCCCTGTTGTAGGCGCCGGTAACATCAAATACGCGTGCCGCAGTCAGCGGGCCGATAATGCCGCTCAACCCCCAGGCTGTGAAAAGCAGGCCGAAGTTTGCCCCGAAATTTTTTAGCCCAAACAGGTCGGCCGTGGCGGCCGGAAACACGGAGAAAAGAGCCCCGTAGCACAGGCCTGTGATTGCCATTCCCAACGATAAAAGACCGACTGAAAGGTAGCGGCTGAAGATAAACATATTGATTGCCTGCAGGATAAAGACCAGCCTCATGAGATTAAAACGGCCGATTTTATCGGAAACTGCACCGCAGGAAAGCCTGCCGCAGGCGTTGAAGAGGGCAAGCAATATCAAAAGCAGGTAGCCTCCCTCCCAGTTAACCTGTACCTTGGCGATAATGGCGGCATGGGCGATAATCATCAGCCCTGCTGCCGCTGAAAAGGAGAACATCAGCCACATTTTACAAAACTCGGGTGTTTTTATCATCTGCCAGCCCGTTATTTCCCTGCCGGCAAGGGAAGATGCCGCAGTTTCAGGGGCAGCACCGCTCTTGTATCCGGCAGGCGGGTTGACGATAAATTTCGCCAGCAGCGTGATAACAACCAGGGCAAAGATGCCAATATAGATGAAAGTTTTTGCCACACCGGCATAGATAATCAGAAAATTTGAGGCGGGGGAATAGAGTACGGGAGCAAGCCCGGCTCCTGTGACAACTATACCTGAAATGAGTCCTTTTTTATCCGGGGGAAACCATTTCAAGGCGGGCGGTGTGGTGCAGATATTGGTTATTCCTATGCCTGAACCGGTTATAGCCCCGAAGGTTATTGCCATCAGCCAGGGTGATTTAACCAGGCCGGAGAGAATCATGCCACAGCCGACCAAGATTCCTGAAAGAACGGTACAGATCTGCGGGCCGTAGATGTCCTGCACCCTGCCAAAGACAACCATTGCCGCTACAAAGGCGATGGTCATGGTTGTGTAGGGCAGGGAAGCCTCTGTACTTGTCCAGTTGTATTCGGCTATCAAACCGTTGCTGATGACACTCCAGGCATATACTATGCCGGCCGTCAGGGTGACCCCGGCGGCGGAAAAGGCGACGGACCAACCTCTGTTTCTTACTGCTTTGTCTGTTGTTTCAGCCATTGAATTTTCTCCTTTGCGGTCTCTTTTGGACATGTGACTGCTTATAAATACTATTGTAACAAAAGATGCAAGATCCGGCCACTTACATTTTGGGGGAGCTTCCTTATGCTGAACTATGCCGGGAAAATTCGTAAATGCCAAGTATAGACGGGGTGAGGGCATGGCACGGGAAAAAACGGTTTTTTATTGTGTGGAGTGCGGTTATGAGTCGCCTAAATGGTTGGGGAAATGTCCCGGCTGCGGTTCGTGGAATACAATGGAAGAAGTCCTGCGCCGGTCCGCTTCCTCCAAGCGTACCGCATCTCCGGGCAAAGTTGCAACGTTCAAAGAAATAAAAGATATTGACCCGGAAAAACGTTTACCCACGGCAAGCAAAGAACTGGACCGGGTGCTGGGCGGCGGGCTTCTGCCGGGCTCGCTTGTGCTGATCGGAGGGGACCCCGGCATCGGCAAGTCGACACTGGTTCTGCAGGCAGCGCAGGGCCTTGGCAGGGCCGGTTGCAAGGTGCTGTACATAGCCGGCGAAGAATCGCCGCAGCAGATTCTCCTGCGGGCAAGGCGTCTTGGGGTGGACAGTGAAAAGATAATGATTCTGGCGGAAACGGATATGAATATTCTTGAGGAGCAGGTCAGAGTGATCCGGCCCCATGTTGTTATTGTTGATTCAATCCAGACTGTTTACTTTCCGGAACTTACTGCAGCGGCCGGGAGCGTCAGCCAGTTGAAGGCGGCTACTGCAGCCTGGCTGAATCTCGCCAAGAAAGAAAACATTGCAGTTTTCCTAATCGGTCATGTAACCAAAGACGGGCAGATTGCCGGGCCGCGCATACTGGAACATATGGTTGACTGCGTTCTTTATTTTGAGGGGGACCGCCAGCATTTTTACAGGGTTCTGCGGGCTGTAAAGAACAGATTTGGCTCTACCCATGAGATAGGTTTGTTTACCATGGATTCAGCCGGTCTCCAGGAGGTGGAAAACCCGTCCGAGTGGCTTCTTTCCCAGCGTCCCCGCGGTGCGCCGGGCTCTGTGGTAACAGCTTCCATGGAGGGGACGCGGCCCCTGCTTGTGGAAATACAGGCCCTGGTTACAGAGTGCCGCTTTGGCAATCCCCACAGGACAGCGACGGGCGTTGACCTGAACCGGCTGGCGTTGATTATGGCTGTTTTGGAACGGCATACCGGTATAGAAATACAGGCATTTGATGTTTTTGTCAATGCCGCCGGCGGGGTAAGGCTGGTTGAACCTGCCGTTGACCTGGCGGTGGCAGCGAGCCTTGTAAGTTCACTGCGCAACCGCCCGGTGGCGGCGGATGCAATCTTTTTGGGAGAACTGGGCTTGGCCGGGGAAGTGCGGGGCATTCCCCAGCTTGAACAGCGGCTGCTTGAAGGGGCGCGGCTGGGCTTTAAACGGGCTGTTGTCCCCGGCTTTAGCCTGCGGGGCCTGCAGCCTGTGCCTGGGATGGAGATAATTGCTGTTTCCACGCTGCAGGAAGCAATTTCCGCCTGCCCCGGAGCATAAAATGACTCCCTTTTCGAAACCAAGGCAGAATAACGGTTACGGAGGCAGTTTATGAATCGCAATCATGCTATTGCACTTTTGGATTCCGGTGTTGGCGGGTTAACTGTGGTACAGGAAATTTTCCGCCATCTGCCGCAGGAAAGAATCGTCTATTTCGGTGATACCGCCAGGATGCCGTACGGACCGCGGCCGCATGCGGAAGTCCGTGCTTTTGCCAAACAGATCATCCGTTTTCTTGTCACACAGGATGTTAAACTATTGATAGTGGCCTGCAACACGGCTGCCGCGGCAGGTCTTGACGAATACCAGAGCTTGTACGACCTGCCGGTTATCGGCGTCATAGAACCGGGTGTCCGGGCAGCCTTAAAGCATACAAAAAACAGGAGGATCGGGGTGATCGGCACTGCCGGAACGATAAGCAGCGGAGCCTATGAAAAAGCATTGCAGCGCCTTTGCCCGGATATCCGCGTTTTTTCCCAGTCCTGCCCCTTGTTTGTGCTGCTGGTGGAAAATAATCTGGTGGATACTCCGGAAGCGCTGTGTGTGGCCGAAGAATATTTGCGGCCGCTAAAAAAGGCGGAAGTGGATGTTGTTATTTTAGGCTGCACCCACTATCCCCTGATGGCCCATGTTATTTCCCGTGTAATGGGGAAGGAAGTCAAGCTGATATCTTCAGCGGCAGAAACGGCGCTTGAAGCGGGCGCAATACTGAAGAAAAAAAATCTGCTGCGAACTGCCGGACCTGTCCCGGTAAAACATCGCTATTTTGTCAGCGGCAGCCCCGGCAGTTTTGTAGCGATTGCAGAAAAACTGCTCGGCACACAAGTGGAGGCGTACCAGGTTCTTCTGCCGTAAGGCGGCATATCTTTTCTTCCCGTATCATACATTTGCAGTAAACCGGTACGGGAGGGAAAAATATGTGCAGGTACTGTCTTTTTTACTGTGTTTTGCTGCTGTTTGTTGCCGCGGCCGGCTGCTCCTTTAATGCTGCAAACCCGGAAAATGAGAATACGCATTTTGTACCCTTGAACGGGGACAAGCCCGTAGAGCGCGATCCCGGCCTTCGGGAAACGGTTTTTTATCTTCCGGATAAAGACTGGCAGGTTCTTGTCCCTGTTAAGCTTTACATCCCCTGGGAAGAAGGGATTGCCAAAGCTGTTCTGCGTCAGGCCACGGAAGAACATTTTCCGCCGGAGGCTAAAGCTGCGGGGCTTGCTCCCCTGCTGCCGGCGGGCACCCGGGTGCTTGGCATGTCCATCAGGGAGGGTCTGGCAAAGGTAGATTTCAGCCGCGAATTTTCTGAGTACCCGCCGGAGAGGGAAAGGCTGCTTTTGACGGGGATTATCTACACGCTGACGGAGTTTCCGGCCATTGACAGGGTTGAATTTTTGCTGGAA
Organism: Firmicutes bacterium UBA3936; assembly: GCA_002385745.1. Taxonomy (GTDB): domain Bacteria; phylum Bacillota; class Dethiobacteria; order Dethiobacterales; family Dethiobacteraceae; genus DTU027. Next base: position 616 of record DGEC01000025.1, on the reverse strand, counting down.
GGGGAAAAGGCGGATTTTCCCGGACAAAATTTTGCCGGGTTTCCCCTCGGCCGGGAGCTTGGGCTGAATCATGAAAGCCCTGAATCCGCCGGCGATGCTGCACAGAAAATCACCCTGTATTTTCTTTATACTGCAGGCGAAGATTGCCTTTATGTTCCCGTTTCCCGGGCTGTTCCGGAAACAAAGGACTGGCTTTTGACCGTTGCCGGGGAACTATTCAGAGGTCCCCGGCAAAAGAATGTGCTTTCTTCCGCCGTCCCCGCCGGGATAAGGCTGAAAAGCGCGCAGGCAGAAGGCGGGAAAGTGGTTTTACACCTGGAGGGGGAGACGGCTGCCGGAGGCTCGGAAACGGGAGCTTTGCGCCTGCAGCAGCAGGCCGCTTTAACTTTTACCGAGATCGAAGGCATAACAGAAGTTAGCCTGCTTGTGGAAGGAAATCCTCTCTCTTTTAGTCCGGAAATAACATTGCCTGCGGCTTTTGGCCGGCCCAAGGAGTGGAATGTGCTCAACTGACGAAGGCAGGAAGGGTTAGTGTAAAATTACTATAGGTTTTTGAAGGAAAAATCTATTTAAAATAGAAAGAGGAACCTCACATTCCTGTCTCTTATACACATCT
>DGEC01000109.1 GCA_002385745.1 Firmicutes bacterium UBA3936 | reverse complement strand
GAGGGCTTCTTTGACAATGGCAATAAAAGCATATTTTATTTTTCTGGGCGGGTCGCTGCCCAAGCAGTATTCATAATTGAGATCGCAAAAGGTAAACCCTTTAACCAGTTCCGCTATCTCCAGCTTGAGGTCAATGGATTCTTCGTATAAGGCATGCACGCTCTTTCTTGTACTGTCCATTGCCTGGGCCAGGGTGGCCTGGAGGTCTTCCAGCAGCGGCCCGACTTTTGGGTCGCGGTTAACGGTTTGCAGCGCACCGGCCTGCAAAATGGCACTGGACAGCAAGTGGCCCACATTATCATGAATTTCACGGGCGATGCGGTTGCGCTCGTTTAAGGTGGCCAGATGCAACTCAATATCCTGTTTTTTCATTAAATCCCTGTTTTGCTTTTGCAGTTGAAGCGACATTTCCCTGGCTTCGTCATTCAGCCGGTAATATTTGTCCTGCAGCCGGTTTATCATTTCTGAACGGTACCTGACTAAAACTCCCAGAATAAGCAGGACGAGGCTGACGGCAACAGTGCAGCGCGAAGCAAGCGGCGCAAAATTAATCCAGGGGATAACCGCCGCCAAACCGATATAGCGGTGTTTCTTAAAAACAATATCATATGCCGCCACGGGCAAAAATATGACAAGTTCCGGAAAAAAATAACTGCAAATAATTAAACCGGCCGTCAGTGCGGCGATAGAGCGTTCATGGTCAAAATAACTGAGAAAACCGCTGAAGATAAGGGCGATTAATACAATAACCACGTTAACTGTAAAATCAGGCTGCAAAAAATAGAGAAATAAGCAGCAGAGCAAAATAATTAACTTGTCTGTCAGTTCAGTTAATCTCAACACAGTACCTACCCGCTTTCTTGCAGGCTTGCTTATCAGCATATTACCATTTCCTGGCCTCAAGAACAATTGCCTTTTCTGTACAGCGGCATAAATGTGACATTTGTCACTTTTAAGATGTGAGCGCAGACACTTACATGAACGCTAAAAGCAGGATATGATGTACACAGAAGGGGGTAGGGAAATGATTGTGCGCGTGAAAAACCTGGTTAAGCGCTACGGTGAGCTCTTGGCTCTCGATCACTTGTCATTTACGGTAAACGACGGGGAGGTATTCGGCCTGCTGGGGCCGAACGGCTCCGGGAAAACAACGGCCATTAACTGCATACTGTCCCTGCTGGAATACGATAAAGGGGAAGTTGAAATTTTCGGGCGGCCCATGAGGCCCGATGCCTACGACATAAAGCGTGAAATCGGCATTGTGATGCAAAATGTCGCCGTTTACAACGAGCTTACCGTTTATGAAAATATCGACTACTTCTGCGGTCTGTATGTGGAGGATAAAAAGCTGCGCAAGCGGCTCGTTGAAGAAGCCATTAATTTTGTTGGACTTAAAGACTTTAAAGGTTATTACCCCAAAAAACTCAGCGGCGGCTTGTTAAGAAGGTTAAATATTGCCTGCGGGATTGCTCACAAGCCCAAACTTATTATCTTGGATGAACCGACGGTGGCCGTGGACCCGCAAAGCCGCTATAAAATCCTGGAAGGCATTTTGGAGCTTAACAGGCTGGGGGCAACCGTAATCTACACATCGCACTATATGGAGGAAGTGGAGCAAATCTGCAGCCGCATCATGATCATTGACAAGGGGAGAGCCATTGCCACCGGCACAAAGGATGAATTGAAAGCCATGATAACCCTGGGTGAAAAAATCACCGTGGAATCGCAGCATATCACCCCCGGGCAGCTGAACAGGCTGCGCGCTCTTCCCCATGTTATGGAGGCAGAATATAAAAATAAACAGCTGGTAATCAAATCAGGCAAGGGTGCCAACAATCTGGAAGCAGTGCTGGATTTTATTAAAAAAGAAAAAATTCAGTACGGCAAAATCTACTCTGAACTGCCGACACTGAATGACGTGTTTTTGGAGATTACGGGCAAACAATTGAGGGACTAGGGGGAGGAAGAATGTTCACTCATATTTTCTGCAACAGACTAAAGTGCCTGCTGCGGGACAAGGAAAATATTTTCTGGACAATGGTTTTCCCAGTACTGCTGGCCATATTCTTCTACCTTGCGCTCTCGAATATCCAGCAGGGGGAAGTTTTTCAATCCATAAAAATTGCCGTTGTTGACAATGCGGAGTACCAAAAGGCGGAACATCTCAAAACGGCGCTGAACGAAGCGGCAACAGGCAAAAGCAAACTCTTTGATCTTACCCATGCTGCACGGGAGGAAGCGGAGCAGCTGCTCGAGCAGGATAAAGTTGCCGCTTACCTGTTCGTTGAAGGAGGCCGGCCCAAACTTGCCGTTAAAAAATCAGGCATCAGGCAAAGCATTGTCAAAAGCTTTCTTGACAGCTACCAGCAAACCGCAGCCTCGGTAAATTCCATCTTAAAAAACAAACCCCGCGACCCGCAGCAGCTGCTGAACAGCATAGGCGACCGCCGGCAGTATGTTGTTGAAGTTTCCGGTACGGCGGCAGAGCCGGACAGTGTCCTGATCTATTTTTACAGCTTAATTGCCATGGCCTGTTTTTACGGTGGTTTTTTAGGCATGCGCGAAATTACGGATATCGAGGCTAATATTTCACCGCTGGCGGCCAGAATCAATGTTTCCCCCGTCCACAAGCTGAAAGCATTTTTGTCCAGTATGAGCGCTTCCGTATTGATTCATCTGGCTGAAATGTTTATCCTGCTCCTTTTCCTGCGTTATGTTCTCCGTGTTGATTTTGGCAGCAAAAGCGTTTATGTCGTAATAACAACAATTACCGGCTCCCTCACCGGGCTTTCCTTTGGCGCTTTTATCAGCGCGCTGGTAAAAAAATCGGAAGGCATTAAAATAGCCATTTTGGTTGGCGGGACCATGACCGGCTCGTTTTTGTCCGGCATGATGTATTTGGAGATGAAATATATTGTCTCACAGCATGTTCCCCTTCTTGCCTATATAAACCCGGTAAATTTACTGACAGATGCTTTTTACAGCCTCTACTACTACGATACTATGTCCAGATATCTGCTTAATATCGGCATTCTGGGGTTCTTCATTGTGTTCTTTTGCGCCTGCACTTACTTCATCATAAGGAGGCGTAAATATGCAAGTCTTTAAACTCTGCCTGAGGGTACTGAAAAAAAATATACCCTCTCTTTTGATATATGTTGTTATTTTCCTGGCTATTTCCCTGATTATGGCCTTAGCCCACACAAACGAGCAAGAAGATGCACTGTTTTCTCCAAGCAAGAGCAATATTGCTTTTCTCAGCGCAGAAGAGACTCCACTGGTGCGGGGGCTGAAGGAGGAGCTTGGGAAAGTCGCCAATTTTGTAGAGCTGCCTGATGATGCGGAGGCCCTGCAGGATGCCCTCTTTTTCCGGGAAGTTTCCTATATCCTGCGTGTACCGGAAGGCTTCAGCGAAAGATTTATGAACGGTGAACAGGTTCAGCTTGAAAAAACAATTGTTCCCGATTCTTTCAGCAATGCTTACCTTGATTTGAAAATTGACCAATACCTTAATTCTGCGAGGCTTTATGTAGAGCAAATAGAAGATCTTTCCCAGGAGTCCCTTGTGCAGTACCTGAAGTCCGATTTAAGCGCCGATACTCCCGTTGAGTTGAAAACAAATGGGGTAAAAGCGGCAGATCATGTTTATACCAACTACTATTTTAATTATCTGGCCTACTCAATGCTTGCAGTTCTTATTTTGGGCACGAGCGCTTTAATGCTCGTCTATCATGATCAAGACCTGCAGCGGCGCAATGCCTGTTCTCCGCTCAGCCCAGGCAGCTTCAACAGGCAGTTTTTCCTGGCTATTCTGGTTTTTACGGGATTAACCTGGTTTCTAATGGTAATTTTCTGTTTCCTGTTCAACTTCAAAAATTTAGTAAACATCAACGCTGTTTTCTTTGTTGCAAATTCCTTTGTTTTTGCCGTCTGCGCCGCCGGCATCAGTTTCCTGGTCGGCAACATGGTCAAAAGCGAAAGTTCTATTCCCGCTGTGTGCAATGTGCTAACCCTGGGGCTTGCTTTCATCAGCGGTGTTTTCGTTCCTGCCGAACTGCTGGGCAGCTCCGTGCTGAAAGTAGCGTCTTTTACCCCGACTTACTGGTATGTTGCAGCCAACAACCGCATAGCCGCATTGGCAAGCTTCAATTATGCAAGCCTGCAGCCTGTCTTTTCCGCCATGCTGATTCAAGCGGGGTTTGCACTGGCTTTCATTGCCATAGCGCTGGTTCTTGGCAAAAAGCGCAGGCTGGAGTAGTGTTCTTTCAGGTCTTTTAAAAAGATTCTGTATGCATGGTACATTAAGAAGCCAACTCCTTTCCCGTCAGCCTGAGATAAACATCTTCAAGGGTTGCCTCTTCCAGCCTGAGAGAATGCAGCTTCCCGGCACGCAATAATTCAATAATAGTTTTTTCCTCTTCCCTTGGCAAAATCAGCTTCCGTGTTTTTCCTTCCTCCTCAACAACCAAATGCCATTCGTCCTCCGAATTCCCCGGGAAAAATGCTTAACCGGCTTTGCACCGGTATCTTTTAAATCTACAATTTCATGAACTTCCTCGGGGGTGTTCTTAATGCAAATACATCATACCGCTTGTTTGCCGAAACAAACGGCTACGCAATTCAGTAACATTTGAACTTAAGCAGGATATCATTATATAATTAATGTAATTTAACAAAACATTAGCAAATCCGGAAAGACAGGTTAAGCAGCATGCTGCAGAAACGGGGTGCAGGTTTGGAGAACCGGAATGAAGTGAGAAAAAATTTCGGCCGGAGGGCTGCAAATTACAGGTTAAGCGCGACACACGGCAATAAAGAAGATCTTGAGAGAATGATAAGCCTGTTAAACCCGGCACCAGCCGCCGCCGCGCTGGATGTGGCAACGGGCGGCGGGCATACGGCCGCTGCCCTCTCCCGTTATGTACGGAAAGTCACCGCTGTTGATATTACGCCTGAAATGTTAAAAGAAGCGTCGCTGCTGGCCGGTCAGTGCGGCGCGGAAAATATTGTCTTTCAAATTGCCGATGTGCACGAATTGCCGTTTTCTGGCGGTGAATTTGACATTGTTGTCTCCAGGTTTGCTCCCCACCATTTTTATGACATCAAAAAAGCCCTGCAGGAGATGTGCAGAGTCCTCAAGCCCGGTGGCCTGCTTTATATACTTGACTGCTCCGTTTATGACGGAGAAGAAACGGAGAAGGAAATAAACCGGCTTGAATATCTCCGCGACAATTCCCACCGCTGTTCCTATTCACCCCGGCAGTGGCAAAAGCTGCTGGACGGGCTGCCGCTTGAGCAGAAGCATGCAGCTTTGCTTAAACAGCAATATAACCTGCCTGAATGGTTTGACAGAATGGAAGTAAACGAAGAGACAAGACAGGAGGTCTTTCGTATTTTAGCCGGTTTGTCTGAAAAAGCAAAGGCTCTTTATCCTTATGGGCAGGATTTTATAACGACATACCGCTTCGAACTGCTGGCTGAAAAGCTTTAATCTGCCTTTGACAGAAACCCCAATGCAAAAATTTGGGGTTATTTTTTTAGTTTTTTGAACCAAGAAGCCGTTTGGTGCGACTAAATAGGCGAAAGGGTTGATGATATGGACTTCGCTAAGTTTTATAACCTTTTCGCAGATACCGTCTATTCTTACATCCGTTTTAGAATCAGGGATGCGTATCTGACGGAAGATATCCTGCAGGAAACTTTTCTTTCCGTATACCAAAATTTCGCCAAGCTGCCTGATGTTCGTTCTCCCAAGGCCTGGGTTTTGTCCATAGCCCACCGCCGCATGGCGGACAGAGTACGCGCACTGAAAAATCAACCCTACCCGGTAAGCACAGTGGAAAGTGAGGCGCCTGCGGAAACTGACGGGATTGGAGAAAAACTTTTCCTGCACGAGCTTCTCGGCCGTTTGGATGAAATGTCCCGGCAAATCATTTACGGAATATATGTGGAACAACTTTCCTACAAAGATCTGTCTGAAATCTTAGGCATACCTGAAGGCACGGTGAAAAGCAAATCCTATTATGCGAGGGCAAAATTAAGGCGCTGGCTGGAGGCTGATAAAAATGACGCGTAATGAAGAAAGGCTGGATTTGATTCTCCAATACCTAAATAACCGGTTGGACGACAGGAAAAAGCCGGAGTTCTTTCAGCTACTCAGAGCCGATGAGGATTTCAGAATGCTGTTTGCCGGGGAGTGGAAGCTGTACAGAGGCATGCAGCATTTTAAGGCGGCTATGCAGGAAAAAAGGAAAAAGCAAGTCTTAAATGACATACAAAGAGAGATTACCGGCTCCCGGTTTTGCCGCGAGCAGGCAATTAATGCGTTTATTTTCCGCTTGTTTGAAATGATATTGCCGGATCTGGCAGTGCCGTATTTTAAAAAACTTGAAAGGAGATTGGTTTAGGTGAAACATGATGAACACGTTCCCGTCAAGGAAATAGGAGAATTGCTTGATACGGTATCGGAGAAAGTACCCGCAATGATCAGTAAAATGCTGACGACGCTTTACTCAAGAGAAGCGGGCGAAAATATGGGGCAGGCAACGGGTGCTTTTTACAAAGAATTGTTAGCGGCCGGCATACCAAAGGAAGAAGCGCTCCAGATGACCAAAGATTATCTGAATACCCTGAAAAACGTAGCAAACAGCATTTCACCGGCCGGCACAAAACAAGAATTTAGCAACAAATGAGGTTTGTTCGCTTTGTGCCCGCCGTTTTGCGCCTGCTTGGGGGGGCAGCAATCTTGTTCCCCAAAGCCTTTATTCTCCGGGAAAGCGGTGTTCAAGCCTTTGCAAAAGCCCTGCAGCAGATGGACATTGAACCGGAAGTTGTCCGTGAATTGTCCGGTGCTTACAAAGAACTGGGCAACATAAAAAACTGGTTGAAAAGAAGTAAAAACGGCAATGCCCACTGATTATCCGGTGGGCATTGCCCTTATCCGGCAAATGCAAACGATTGCCGGTGGCGGCGGCATGCTTGGTGCGGGCGTTTTGCGCCGCCTACTTGTGCTGCAGCACAAGCTTTTCCAGTTCCAAGGGGTGGAGATGGCGGCCGTCTTTGTAAGCGCGCATATTCCCCCCGGAAATTTCATCAATGAGCGCTATTTGCCCGTCTATTTTGCCAAACTCCAGTTTAATATCATACAGTTCGATATCTTTTTTTGCCAGTTCGTCTTTAATAATGCCGGCAATTGCCTGGGTCAGCTTTTTTAATTCCCTGTATTCACCGGCTGTTAAAATCCCAAGCATCGCCAGGGCATCTTCACTTATGGGAGGATCGCCTCTTTCGTCATCTTTAAGAGTGACTTCAACAAAGGCATCCAGGGCTTGGCCTTCCTTTACATATTTGCCGTAGCGGCGCAAAAAACTGCCGCAAGCCCGGTAGCGGCAGATCACTTCCAGGCCTTCCCCAAAAGGTTCGGCCGGTTTAACCTTCATGGTTGCTTGGGAGACATTTGCCTCTATATAATGGGTGGGTATGCCTTTTCCCTTTAATATTTCAAAGAAATACCTGCTTAAATTCAGCCCTGCCCGCCCGGCGCCTTCTATAGACAGGCCGACCGTATTGGCGCCCGGATCAAAAACACCGTCCTCACCGGTGCAGTCATCTTTAAACTGCAGCAAGTAGCTGCCGTCCTCCAGAGCATAAACATCCTTTGTTTTACCTTTGTAAACAAGCTTCATTCCGTTTTCCCCCGACCTTATGATTTACACTTTATTCTATATTAACGGCTGTCTCCCTTGCAAGTGCTTCTTGCAGCCTCTTTTGAGCCGCTTGACAATACTTTTCCGCAATATCAATCCCCAGGTATTTGCGGCCCAGTTGCGCCGCCACTGCAGTTGTTGTACCCGCTCCGTTAAAGGGGTCAAGAACAAAATCGCCCTTAAAGCTGAAGAGTTTAACCACCCTGCGTGCCAGTTCTTCCGGGAACATGGCCGGATGATCATATTCCTTCATCCTGTGCTCGGGAGCAATGGCCCATTTAACCGTTACCCAGTTTTTAAACTCTTCGGCAGTGATATCGGCATTTTCTTTGTCTCCTTCTTTTTTCAGGCTTCCTTTGCAAAAAAGCTCAATAAACTCCCAGGTATATTTTAGATAAGGACTGGAGGGGCTTTTCCAG
>DGEC01000039.1:26903-38089 GCA_002385745.1 Firmicutes bacterium UBA3936 | reverse complement strand
AAAAAAAAAAAAATCAAAAAAANNGCTGATGAGCTGGGGTATGTGGCCTATCCCAACATCAATGTGGTACAGGAAATGGTGGACATGATAACAGCCACCCGTTCCTATGAGGCCAATACTACAGTCCTTAACAGCACCAAAAACATGTTCCAGAAGGCTTTGGAAATCGGCAGAAGGTAGGTGAGAGGCTGTGAATGTGGAAAGTATCAATCCGTATATTCCGCTGCAATGGCAGACAGTAACGGAGGATAAGGCTGCGCAGCCTGAGGGGACTGCCTTTGCTGATACATTGAAAAAGGCTCTTTATAAGGTAAACAGCCTGCAGATTAAAGCTGATGAGGCAGCCACTGCCCTGGCAACGGGCCAGGCCGAAGATGTGCACCAGGTTGTAATAGCTCTGGAAGAAGCCATGCTTGCCATGCAGCTGACTATGCAGGTCCGCAATAAAATACTGGAAGCTTACCAGGAAATTTCACGCATGCAGATTTAATGTTGCTATCCAAGCAAGTGCAAAATAAGTGGAAGTCGGGGAAGTGATTACTTTGGCGGCAATGAGCCGAGCAGAGATAGTAAGCGGCCTGCGGCAAAAATGGCTTGATTTGAGTCTTGCGAAAAAAGTGGCAGCCGGAATTCTGGCAGTAGCACTCATTTGTACCCTTTTTATAATAGTAAGAGCCCTCTCCCGTCCCAAAATGGCTCCCCTGTTTACAGAACTGGAAGCCTCTGATGCAGCCAGGGTCACGGAGAGGTTAAAGGAACTGGGAGTTGCCTATACACTCGCCAGTGAGGGCAGGAGTATTCTTGTTCCGGAAGACAAGGTTTATGATTTACGTATTCAACTGGCCGGGGACGGGACACTGCTTGCAAGCGGCACAGGATTTGAGCTTTTTGATGAAACAAAATTGGGAGCGACGGATTTTTCCCGGCGGATTGACTATCAAAGGGCTTTGCAGGAAGAATTGCGCAGGACAATAGTGCAAATTGATGAGGTTGAGCAGGCCCGTGTCCACCTTGCCATTCCTGAACCCAGTGTTTTCATTGAGGAGACGGCGGCTCCCTCCGCTTCAATTCTGCTGAAGCTGAAGCCATACGCAAAGCTTAGCGAGTTGCAGGTTCGCGGGATTATTAATCTGGTTGCCGGTAGTGTGGAAAAGCTTTCTCCGGAAGCGATTACAATTGTTGATACCCAGGGTAATATTTTAAGCAGTGACATTGCGAGAAGCATGGCGGAGCAGCTGGCGGAGGCTACGAATGAACAGTTGGCTGTGCGCCGTTCATTTGAAAGGGAACTGGAACAGCGCCTGCAAAACCTGCTTGACCGTGTCCTGGGTCCCGGACAGTCCATAGCAATGCTGACGGCAGAGCTGGATTTTAATTCCACAGAAACCACATTAATTACTTTCGGAGAGGAAGGGGTGCCGCGCAGCCAGCAGGTGATCAGAGAGGAATGGGCAGGTTCCGGCAGCTTTACGGGCGGCGAGGCCGGTACAGGCAGCAATATACCCGGTTATGTTGTAGGAGGAGAGTCCGGGGAGTCAACTTACAGCAGAACGGAAGAAACGACCAATTATGAAATTGATGAGACCAGGGAAAAGCAGATTCTTGCCCCGGGCCGCTTGCAGCGTTTACATACAGCCGTTGTCATCAACTCAAAGGATAATAATTTAAGTGAAGCTCAAATCAGGCAGATAGAGGAAACGGTGGCGGCGGCAATTGGTTACCAGGAAGAGCGCGGCGACAGCATCAGCGTGTCGGCAATGGATTTTGATACTTCTCATATTGAGGCTGCGCTGGAGGATTGGGAGAAAGCCCAAAAGCAAGAGCGTCTGGAACGGTATATTACTTTAGGGGCAATTGCTTTAGCCGCATTGATATTATTGATCTTTGTCCTGCGCTTCCTTGCCAAAAGAAGGGAACGCCTGCTTGATGAGGAACTGGCGGCTCTGCCTGAAGTGCCTGTAGAGGAAAAAGAGGAAGCAGAGCTGGCGCCGGAGGAAATCATGAGTTCAGAGCAGCAGACGCATAAACGCGTACGTCAGTTGGCTGATAAAGAGCCGGAAGCTGTAGCATTTTTAATCCGCGCCTGGTTAGCTGAGGATTAGGAGGACTGTTCTGTGGCACGTGGGAAGTTAACGGGTGTTAAAAAAGCGGCCATCCTCTTGATGGCTTTGGGACCTGATATTTCAGCAAAAATATTAAAACATTTCAGTGAAAGCGACATAGAACGCATATCACTGGAAATTGCCAATACTTCCAAAATTGAGATTTCAGCGATTAATGAAGTATTTGAAGAATTCTTACTGGTAAACCAGGCTCAAAAGTACGTGCTTGACGGCGGACTGGAGTATGCAAGAAACCTTTTGGAAAGGACTCTGGGCCCCCAGAAAGCAAAAGAAATTATTAAAAAACTGAAGGATGCTTCCCAGATTAAGCCTTTTATGTTTGCCCGCAATGCGGACCCGAAGCAATTGACAAATCTGATTGCCAATGAACACCCCCAGACAATAGCACTTATACTGTCTTATCTTGACGCCCAGTTGTCATCCCAGGTTTTGTCGGCGCTGCCGGACGAACAGCAGGCTGATATTGCCCAGCGCATCGCCACCATGGAAAGGACGTCACCGGAAGTACTGAATGAAGTGGAAAAAGTACTGAAAGAAAGACTTTCTTCCGTGGTGCAGCATGATTTCGCCGCTGCCGGCGGCATACAGACACTGGTTGACATCTTGAACAATGTGGACAGGGGTACGGAGAAAGTTATACTTGAGGAACTTGAGGTAGACTACCCGGATCTGGTGGATGAAATTCGCAAACGTCTCTTTATTTTCGAAGATGTTATTTCTCTGGACAATGCCTCCATTCAGCGCATTATCCGTGAGGTTGACCAGAAGGATCTGGCAATGGCCCTCAAAGGTTCCAGCGAAGAGGTCCGGGAAAGGATATTCCGCAATGTTTCCAAGCGTGCGGCGGAAATGCTCAAAGAAGAGATCGAATTTATGGGGCCTGTACGCCTGCGCGAAGTGGAAGAGGCACAACAGCGTATTGTCAGCATAATCCGCAAACTGGACGAAACCGGAGAAATTATTATATCCCGGGGTGGAGAAGATGCCATCATTGTCTAGGGTCATTAAAGGGGAAAATGTTAAATATCATGAGAACTGCATTTGCCTGCCCCTGATCGTTGTGCCTGCAAAGGAAAAAAAGGGGAGTTTGCAGCAGGAACAGTTGCCGGAGGGGGAAAAGCCGGGGTTTCAGCCACAGCAGCAGACCGGGGAGACGGGACCGGCAGAAGCCCGGCGACAGGCGGAAGAAATCCTGGAAAATGCCCGCAGGGCAGCAGAGGCAATCGTTTCGGAGGCAAGGGAAGAGCGCAGGCGTTTGCTTGAAGAAGCCGGGGCTGAATGCAAGGAGATTAAAGAAATTGCCCGCCGCACCGCCTATGAGGAAGGACTGAAAAGCGGCCGGGAGCAGGGACTTGCGGAAGGAAGAGAGGAAGCTGCAAGACTGCATGCGGAAGCTGAACGGCTGTTAAAAGAAACCCGCAGCCTGCGGGCGAAAATGCTGGGCCGGGTTGAACCGCAAGTGGTAAAACTGGCCGTGGCTATTGCAGAAAAGCTGATTCAGCGGGAACTCAGTCAGGAACCGGAGATAATTGCCGGTATGGTGCATTCCGCGCTGCGGCAGTTGCAGGAAAAAGGAGAGGTAATTGTCCGGCTTCATCCGGAAGACTGGGTTTACTGCCGTGAGTATCTCGCGGAATGGCAGCAGGAAATGCATGACGGAACAACCCTGTCCCTTCTGGCAGACGGAAATATGGAGCGCGGTACATACCGTGTGGAGACAGATAACAGTGTTGTTGAGTGCCGGGCAAAAGAACGGCTTGACGATTTGCGGCAGGCGCTTATGGAAGTGACGGCCGATGACTGAAATAGATTTAACCCCTTATTTTAACAAGGTTGAGGATTTTCCGCCGGCTCGTATAACCGGACGTGTTTCCCAGGTAGTGGGCCTGACCATTGAAGTTAAGGGACTGGAGGCCTTTATCGGTGAGATTTGCCGGATTTACGTGGCGGATCAAAAGGAACCCGTAGCCGCGGAAGTAGTCGGTTTTAGGAACGGCAGTGTGCTGATGATGCCCCTGGGCAAACTGCAGGGCGTCCGTCCGGGCTGCGAAGTTCTTCCGATGGGGAAAGCGCTTACCGTAAAGGTAGGACCGGAATTGCTGGGCCGGGTAGTTGACGGGCTTGGAGAGCCGATTAACGGTACCATAAATCACCGCCAGAGCAAGTCCTGTCCCGTTGACAACGACCCGCCCAACCCCCTGGAAAGGCAGCGCATTAAAGACGTTTTGCGCACAGGAATCCGGGCTATCGATTTGTTTTTAACCTGCGGCCAGGGGCAGCGCGTGGGAATATTTTCAGGCAGCGGTGTCGGCAAATCCACCCTTCTCGGAATGATTGCCCGCAACAGCGAAGCGGATGTCAATGTTATCGCCCTGGTCGGGGAACGCGGCCGCGAAGTGCTTGAGTTTATTGACCGGGACCTGGGAGAAGACGGACTGGCCCGTTCAGTGGTTGTAGCAGTTACTTCAGACAGGCCTCCCCTGCTGCGGATTAAGGGGGCGCTGGTGGCAACTGCCATAGCGGAATACTTCCGGGACCAGGGGAAAAAAGTTATGCTGATGATGGACTCGGTTACCCGCCTGGCCATGGCGCAGCGTGAAGTGGGGCTGGCCATCGGTGAACCTCCGACCACGAAGGGCTATACCCCTTCCGTTTTTACCTTGCTTCCCCGCCTGCTGGAGAGGGCGGGAACCTCGCAGAAAGGCTCAATTACCGGGCTTTACACGGTACTGGTGGACGGAGATGATTTTAACGAACCCATTGCCGATGCCGTACGCGGCATTTTGGACGGCCATATAGTTTTATCACGCAGCCTGGCGGCCAAAAACCACTTCCCGGCCATTGACATTCTGCAAAGTATCAGCCGTTTGATGACGGAACTGGCAAGTGAAGAACACCAGCAGTTGGCGGGTAAATTCCGGGAGTACCTGGCAACATACACCGAAGCGGAAGATTTAATCAACATCGGGGCTTATGTGGAAGGCAGCAACCCGAAAATTGACGAAGCCCTGGCCCACATTGATGGAATGCGCGCCCTGCTGCGGCAGAACATTAATGAAACGGATAGCTGGGACAGTGCTTATGAAAAGTTGAAGAAACTCCTGGTAAAGGATTGATGAGGAATGTATAGATTTTCCCTGCAGAAAGTCTTGGATTACCGCAAAAAAAAGGAAGAGCTGGCGCAGCAAAAACTGGCCGTTGCGCTCCAGGAGAGGGAACAGGCCCGGTTTGAGCTGCAAAAAACAGAGGAGGAATTTACCGACTGCCAGCGAGTATATACGGATATCCAGTCCACACAGACCGATCTGGCGAGGCTGATGCAGGCCGCCGATTATACGGGACTTCTGGCAAAACAGCTGAAAGCCCGGCAGGAGGAGCTGCTTGCCAGGGAGATCCGCCTGCTGGAGGAGAAGCGGCAGACGGAGCAAGCAATGCAGAGCCGTAAAATTATTGATAAGCTGCGGCAAAAGGACTACAGTCGCTATCTTCAGGAAATGAACAAAGCAGAGCAGAAACAGCTTGATGAAATTGCACGCTTGCTGTTTTTACAGCAGGATAATTAATTTTTCAGATATTAGTATTGGAAAGGAGGTGAGCGGATGGAGACATTTGTTATGCCATGTTTGCCGGCAAGTCCTGGCAGTGTACCCGCAGACGGCATCTCACCGGGCCGGGCAGAGGAAGGTGAAATGTTCCTTGAGCTTTTTTCTCTGCTAAAAGGGCTTGGGAACATGGAACAGACCGGGCAGGAAGAAAAAGCGGCGGAGGAAGAGGCAGAAAATGAAGAGCCGGCAATGCCGGCAGTTCTGCCCGGCGACATGCCTTTACAGCCGGCGGCAACCGGCCCGGTGCAGGAAGCATTCCTGCCCCCGGCTCCGGAAGATGCTTTGCCCCCGGCAAATTTGACGGTTATTCCCGGGGCGCCGGAACCGGCGGCTTTGAAGCCGGACGGGGCGCTGCAGCGGGAATTGGCCCCGCAGAATGCGGAAACACTTGACCGGGCCTGGCAGCAGGAGCCTTCCCCCTTTATGGCTCCGGCGGAAACGGGAGAGACCGGCAGGAAAGTTGAGCCTGACCTCCCACAGCCGGCTGCTCACAGGGAAGACGCGGCAGAATATCCCGGTTTTCCGGAGGAAATTCCAAGGGAAATTACCGTGGCGAATTTGCCACCCGGCGAGCCTCCGGAAGATACGGCTTGGCCGGTGGGACAGGCAGGCACGGACGATGCAATGCAGGCGTCCGAGGAAAAGGAAATCCGCGCAGTCTCCGGCCGGGAGACGGAAGCGGCTGCGGCAAGGAAAAGAGAGGGCAGGAGTGTAAGCGGCAGTGAACAGCCTGTACAGTTAAATGATGCTGTGGACAGGCCCGCCCTCAAAAGCGCCGCCGCTGACTTTGTCCGGCAGCCGGAAGCGGAGATTCCGGAATCTTCACCGGAAGAAAAACGGGTGACGACTTTGCAGCCTGCCCGGACCAGAGAAATGCTTAATGCCTACCGCCCGAACATCCCGAAAGTCTTTAATTACGAGACACTGCGTGAGTCTGTGACGGAGCAGGTCCTGCAGCGCATGACTTTCTACAGTACGCCCGGCGGAGCCAAAAAACTGCATGTGCGTTTGAGGCCGGAGTCCCTTGGTGAAGTGGAAATCAGCCTGCAGCTGGAAAAAGGCAGGATTACGGCCAGGGTGGTTGCGGAAAATGCGCTTGTTAAGGAAATGCTGGAGTCTTCCCTGGGAGTAATCAAGCAGCGCCTGGAAGCGCAGCAAGTGGTAGTCCATGACTTTACCGTTACTGTCAGCGGGCAGGGAGACTCACGGCACGAACGGCTGCCCGGGTGGCAGGAAATGACCGGCCGGCAAATGCAAGTGGCACGGGAGACGGAAGGGGAGGAAATTATGGCTTCCGCCCCCAGGGGAATGGTTGATTTACTGGTCTGATTAGTATCTTGGAGGTGAGAAGATGACAAATGTTGCGGGTGTAACAGGTTATGCAACCTCTATGGCAGGTGCCGGGAACAACGAGAAAAAAACGGGCCCCCTGCAGGAACTGGGAAAAGATGCTTTTCTGCAGCTCCTGGTAACTCAGCTGCGCTACCAGGATCCTTTAAGCTCCAAGGACAGTACCGATTTTATAGTGCAAATGGCCCAGTTTACAATGCTGGAGCAGCTGCAGAACCTGAATGCCTCCATGACGAGCCTGCTTTCGCTGCAGCCCCCAATGCAGAGTATGGCGCCGATGTACCTGGGGCTGAAAGTGACGGTCAGGGGGGAAGACAATAGCCTTGAAGAAGGTACGGTCTCAGCCGTGAATTTTATCGGCGGCAGTCCCTACCTGGAGGTAAACGGCAGACAATATGCCCTGGAGGACGTATTGAAGGTGACGACAGGTGGTGAATAGGCATGAAAATTAACCGGTACCTGCCGGGGGTGGCCGGACCGGGGAAAACGAAGCCAGTAGCTGTCCCGGCCGCCCAAAAGCAGCAAAAGCCTTCTGCATTTGCCGGTATCCTGCAGGAGACGCTTGCGGGGCAGGAGCTGAAGTTTTCCGCCCATGCACAGCAGCGTTTGCAGGAAAGACAAATCCGTTTGCAAACAAACGACCTGGAAATGATCAACCGGGCATTGCAGAGAGCGGAACAAAAAGGCGCCCGCTCAACGCTGATGCTTTACCAGGACCTGGCTTTGATTGCCAGCGTGGCAAATAAAACAATCATCACCGCCATGAAAGGCGATGACATGAAGGAACATGTATTTACCAACATTGACAGTGCGGTGATAATCCGCTAAAGTGGCTGGACCTCGCCGAGGAAGCCACGGGCCGCCGACCGACAGAAGCGGCCGCAAAAAATATTCCAAACGGAGGTCATTAGAATGCAAAGATCATTATTTACCGCCGTAACGGGCCTGAGAAACCACCAGACAAAACTTGATGTGATTGGCAACAACATTGCCAATGTGAATACAATCGGCTTTAAGAGTAGCCGGGTAAGATTCCAGGATGTGTTTAGCCAGACCTTGCGCGGCGCCAGCGCTCCCGTGGACAACCGCGGCGGCACCAACCCGGTGCAGGTAGGAATGGGGATGACCATCGGGGCCATTGATACCCTGCATACCCAGGGCACACCGCAGTTTACAGGCGTGGGCACCGACCTGGCCATTGACGGCAAAGGCTATTTTGTGGTTACCGATGGGGTGAATATCTATTACACCAGGGACGGCGCCCTTTCCGTGGGGCCTGACGGAGATCTCGTCAATTCCGCCAGCGGCCTCAAGCTTCTGGGCTGGGCTGCCGATGCCGCGGGCAATATCAATACCACGGAAGAAAACCTTGGTTTTCTTAACATCCCTATCGGGGAGCGGCTGATTACCAGGGCAACACAAAACATTACCTTCAGCGGCAACCTGGATGCCGCCCTGGGGGTAAACGGCACCCATGAAACTGATTTCATGGTTTACGATTCCCAGGGGGGGATGCATACAGTAAGAATTATATTTACAAAAACTGCGGACAACGCATGGGGCTACCAGGCGCAATATGTTCCCCCTTCCGGCAGTCCGCAAAATGCAGGGAGCGGGGCACTTAGATTTACGGAAAACGGCTATCTTAATTTGAGCACATCCACTATCGGCAATATAAGCTTTACGCCCCCCGGCGGAGTGGGAACTTTGAATATTACTTTGGACTTTTCAAATGTCTCACAGGTAGTGGCCGACCCGGCAGTGGGCAGCAATGCCCAGCTTGCCTACCAGGACGGCTTCCCTGTAGGTGAACTGGAAAGTTTTGTGATTGGCAGCGACGGGGTGATCAGCGGAACTTACACCAACGGTCTGGTCAGGGACCTGGGACAGATTGTCCTGGCCTCCTTTGCCAATCCCGAGGGGTTGATGAAGGCGGGCGGCAACCTGTACACCGTTTCCGCCAACTCCGGAGAAGCCCGGATCGGTATGGCGGGGGTGGAAGGACGGGGAAAAATCCAGACATCGGCTCTTGAAATGTCAAATGTGGACCTGTCGTATGAGTTTACGGAGCTGATAACCACTTCCCGTGCCTACCAGGCAAATTCCCGGGTTATTACGTCGTCGGATGAGCTGTTGCAGGAGCTTGTTAATTTGAAGCGGTAAAGATATGAGGTGAATTGTCAATGCAAAGAAAGATGGACTTGCTTACCATAATGGGGATAGTGCTCGGGTTAGGCCTGGTATTTGGCGCTATAGCCATGGAAGGCAAATTGAGTACTTTCTGGAGCTTGACTTCCTTGATGATCACGGTAGGGGGGTCCTTTGCCGCCCTCCTGATTAATTTCCAGATACCGCAGATCAAAATGGTCTTTCAGGTTACCAAGAAGGCTTTTACGGATGATGTCAAAGATATCAGTGATTATATTGACTTGTTCGTCCGCCTGGGACAAAAGGCCCGACGTGAGGGCCTTTTGGCCCTGGAGGACGACCTGGCGGAGCTGGATGATCCTTTCCTGGCCAACGGCATGCAGATGGTAATTGACGGCCTGGACCCTGAACTTATCAGGGATATCATAGAAACGGAAATTGAAGCAACTCAAGCCCGCCACAAATTAGGCCAGGATGTGTTCCGCACCTGGGGGGCGCTCTCGCCCGCTTTCGGGATGATCGGTACATTAATCGGCCTGATCAATATGCTGACAAACCTGGACGACCCCAGCAAGATCGGTCCGGGCATGGCCGTGGCTCTTATAACCACTTTCTATGGGGCGCTGCTGGCCAACCTGCTCTTTATTCCCATTGCCGGTAAGCTGTCTATCCGCTCGGAAGCGGAGACTGCCGTAAAAATGGCGATTATTGAAGGTGTTCTGGCCATCGGAGCCGGGACAAACCCCCGGATTCTCAAGGAGAAAATGAAAGCCTATGCTTCTCCGGAAGAGCGGCAGCGTATGGATGAGTACGATGCCTTGCGGAGAGACAGGGGCGATGAGGAAGTGGTGTATGACAGTGCGTAAAAGAAAGATCAAGACAGAAGGTGAAATAAATACCCAGGGCTGGATGACTACTTATTCAGATATGGTGACACTTCTGCTTTGCTTTTTTATCCTGCTTTTTTCCTATTC
The DNA here is from genome assembly GCA_002385745.1 of Firmicutes bacterium UBA3936. Classification (GTDB taxonomy): domain Bacteria; phylum Bacillota; class Dethiobacteria; order Dethiobacterales; family Dethiobacteraceae; genus DTU027. Next base: position 27,889 of record DGEC01000039.1, on the reverse strand, counting down.
AGTGGTTGATGTGCAGAAGTTCCAGCAGGTGCTTTCCTCAATCCAGCTTACTTTTCTCGGCAGCCAGGGTCTTTTGGATGCTGCTCCCGCCCTCGAAGCGCCGCCGGATGAAGGTCAGGCAACTGAAGAGATAGGAAGAATGGAGCAAATAATAATGACTTACCAGGCAATCCAGGAATATCTGCGGCAGGAAGGGCTGGATGATGCCATAAAAGCCCGCATTGAGGAGAGGGGAATTGTGCTGGAAATCCAGGACAGGATTCTCTTTGATTCGGGAAAGGCTGAAATTAAGGAAGAAGCCAAGGAAATACTCGCCAAGGTTTCCGGGATTCTCAGAAGCGTCAATAATATGATCATTGTGGAAGGGCATACCGACAATGTCCCGATAAATACTGTGAAATACCCGTCAAACTGGGAGCTTTCCGTGGACCGGGCCGTACAGGTGGTAAAATATCTCTCCAGCCACCACCATATTGCCCCGCAACGGTTTATTGCCACCGGCTACGGGGAATATCACCCGGTGGCCGATAACAGCACAGTTGAGGGGCGGGCCCGCAACCGCCGTGTAAATATAGTTATTTCTGAAGTTAATTTGTTGGATAAGGAGGCGCAGGAGAATTGAGTACGGGCGTTGTGCAACAAAGGGACACAGCCGAAAGAAAAAACAGGCTGCTTGTACCCCTTTTGCTGGTAGTTATTGTTGTACTTGCCGTTGCCTTTGGCGTGTTTTATGTATTAAACGGGCGGCAGTCCCTGCAATTGCCCCAGTCGGGAAGTACCGTTGTGGTTAACGGCAATTATGAAGTGTACGGTCCCGAGGAGTATACCGTCAATCTTGCGGACAGCGGGCAGCGGCGCTATCTGAAGGTTTCGGTAGCCCTGGCTTATGCCAATAAACGGCTGGCTAAAGAACTGGGAAAACGCCAGGCTCAAATCAGGGATTTGATGATAACAACACTGCGCAGTCAGTGCGCGGATGATTTGTC
>DGEC01000039.1:0-26653 GCA_002385745.1 Firmicutes bacterium UBA3936 | reverse complement strand
ATCTATGAAGTTTACTTTACCAGTTTTCTTGTACAATAAAGGGTTGTGGAGGATCGTATGAGCTCATCATTTATGTCCCAGGAGGAAATTGAAAAGCTGATCAGCAAGCTGCACTCAGGATCAAAGGATCCCTTAACGGAAAATAACCGGGAAAAGCTGTCCGGTTCCGAATATGAAGTACAGGAAGTTAAATTTCCGGAACTGACACCCCGGGAACCGGGAGAAAAGCAGCGGAGCTCGGCTTATTTTAAAGATATCCCTGTCACGCTGACACTGGAACTGGGGAAAGCAACCCTGACGGTCAGAGAAATCCTGCAGTTGCAGAAAGGTTCCGTTATAAAACTGGACAGGCTGGCCGGGGAAAACGCCCTGCTGCGTGTTAACGAAAAGCCTTTAGCCTGGGGTGAAGTGGTGGTCATCAACGAGAACTTTGGCTGCCGCATTGCTGAAATCCTGGCAGAGGATGACAGTGAAGCGGGGGAAGAGTAAGCCATGGAGGCATTTCTGACCTTCCTGAAAGTTGCTGTCTCTTTGGCCCTGGTGCTTTTTTTGGCCTACTGGTTTATGCGCTACCTGCTGCCCAAGCTGCAGGGGGGATACGCTCCCGGCCGGGGAAATATGCAGTTCCTGGAGCGCCTGCCGCTTGCGCCACGCTCGTATATCTGTCTTGTCAGGGTGGGGAAGCGTTGTTTTCTGCTTGGGATTACCCAGACAGAAATAACTTGCCTTGCGGAAATTGACGATACTGAAATAAAAACGGCGGCTGATTATGCAACTGTAAATTTCCCCGGGTTTTCCGAGATTCTTAAAAAAAGCAGGGAAAAAATCAGCAGTTTCGGTGCGAGGGCCGGCACAAACAACGGAAACAGGGAAACGGAGAAATAGTATGAAGGGCAGAAAGCGGTTATTTATAATACTTGCCATAACAGGAGTTGTCTTCTTTTCTTTGCTGCCTCTAAAGGCTGCGGCACAGCCCCGGATTACCGTTCCCGGCATCAATATTGAAATCGGTCCGGCAGAGGAACCGCAGGAATTAGTAGGCACCCTGCAGTTGATGCTGCTGCTTACCGTTTTAACCCTTGCCCCGGCAATCATTATTCTCATGACTTCTTTTACCCGGCTTGTTGTTGTTCTGTCTTTCGTAAGAAATGCCCTGGCGACCCAGCAGACGCCGCCCAATCAGGTGATTATCGGCCTGGCGCTTTTTCTGACGGTTTTCATAATGGCTCCCGTTTACCGGGAAATCAACAGCAATGCAATTCAACCCTATGTGGCAGGGGAACTTACCCAAGAGGAAGCCCTGGCGGCGGGAGAAAAACCTCTACGGGAGTTCATGCTGAAGCAGACGAGGGAGAAAGATTTGGCGCTCTTTATCAATATTTCCGGCAGTGAGCGCCCGCAGACCAGAGACGATGTGTCTTTGACCGTCCTGATTCCCGCCTTTGTGATTTCCGAATTAAAAACCGCTTTTCAGATGGGATTCCTGTTATACATACCGTTTATCATTATTGATATGGTAGTAGCCAGCACTTTAATGTCCATGGGAATGTTCATGCTGCCGCCCGTCATGCTTTCACTGCCTTTTAAGCTTTTGCTCTTTGTAATGGTTGACGGCTGGCATCTGGTGGTACAGTCCCTTGTGGAGAGCTTTATGTGAGGAGGCGGCTTATGTCCTTTGAATTCATTTTGGGAACGGCAAGAGAATCAATCCTGACCGTTTTATCACTTGCCGGCCCGCTTTTGGCTATTAGCCTTTTAATCGGCCTGTGCGTCAGCATATTTCAGGCTACAACACAAATTCAGGAACCGACATTAACGTATGTTCCCAAAATAATTGCTGTCTTTATAGGTATCCTTCTGTTCGGCAGTTGGATGCTGACAACACTGGTGAATTATACGGTAAATCTATATGCTCAGCTGGGAAAATTTGGAATGTAGGCGGAGACTATGAGCAGTGAACAGTGGTTTTATTTACTTTTGTTGTTTGCCCGTTTTACCGCTGCTATTGCCGTTTTGCCCATTTTTAGCATGCGGGGCATGCCGGTTTTGCTTAAGGCAGGCTTTGGCGCCATTTTTGCTTATCTGCTTTTTATAGCAAGTACGCAGGAAGCTGCGCCGCCTCCCCATCTGCTGACCTATGTCCTGACCGTAGCTTCAGAGGTGCTTGTCGGCCTGACACTGGGACTTTTGGTGCTCTTCTTTTTCACTGCAGCAAGGATAGCGGGACAGTTTGTTGACTTGACAATGGGCCTTGCCCAGGCGTCAATTTTTGATCCCCAGTACGGCAGCCAGGTTACTTTGTTTGGGCAGTTTTATTATCTATTTGCCCTGGCCCTGTATTTTTCGGTTAACGGTCATCATTACTTATTCAAAGGGCTGGCACAGAGCATAAAACTTGTCCCGCCCGGGGGAGCTGTTCTGCAGGCAGCTCTGATGCCGCGGTTTTTAGCATACTTTTCCCAGATGTTTACAATTGCTTTTCAGTTGGCGGCACCGGTAATTATTGTTTTGGTAATTTCTGAATTGGCGCTTGGACTCTTGGGGAAAACGGTTCCCCAGTTGAATGTGTTTATGGTGGGAATGCCACTAAAAGTGGGGGTTGGCTTATTAGTTATCTATATAATTTTTCCTTATCTTGCACAGGTAATAACAACGGTTTTCGACACACTGCATCAAAACCTTCAGAGCCTGCTTGCCCTCCTGTAAAGCCGTATGGCAGGCTGGATCTGCAACTTTTTGCCGAGGCGGAAAAAACGGAAGAGGCAACGCCCAGAAGGCGGCAGGAAGCAAGAAAAAAAGGGCAGACAGTTAAATCAGCGGAACTAAATTCCGCCGTCAACCTTTTGGTTTTGACACTCCTTTTCATGGCGACCGGGCGCTGGTTGTTCTCTTCCCTGACGGGCATGATAACCCGCTGCCTGCAGCGGCAGCCGTCAGTGCTTACTGCCGGCAACATGACTGCAATTGTCACGGCTTCCCTTACTGATTTCTTTCTGCTTGTTTTGCCTGTTTTTTTAGCAGCTGTTGCGGCCGGTCTTGTGGTTAATTTTGCTCAGACAGGGTTTCTGTTTACGACCGAGCCGCTGCTTCCCCAGCTGTCGCGGCTTGACCCGGTGGCGGGCTTTAGAAGGATGTTTTCCAAAAGGTCTCTTTTTGAACTGGTTAAATCGCTGTTAAAAGTTGCTGTCATTGCTTTTATTGCCTTTAATTATATCCGCGGTACCCTGGAAAAAATGCTGCTTGTCCTTTATCAAAGCACGAGCCAGATTTGGGATTCTTTCAGCACACTTTTTACCGGTCTTGCATTGCGGGTAGGGGCGGCCTTTATTGTCCTTGCTGCAGCCGATTACCTTTACCAGCGCTATGAACATGAAAAGAGCCTGAAGATGACAAAACAGGAACTGAAAGAAGAATACAAACAAACGGAAGGGGATCCCCTGATAAAAAGCCGCCTGCGTGAGCGGCAGCGCAAGCTGGCAATGCACCGCATGATGGAAAGCATACCGGAGGCTGCCGTGGTTATTACCAACCCCACGGAACTGGCGGTAGCCCTGCGTTACCGTGAAGAAGAAGACGATGCCCCGGTGTTGGTGGCAAAAGGGGCAGGTACAACGGCGCAAAGAATACGTGAACTAGCCCGCAAGCACAATGTACCCATTGTAGAAAACAAACCTGTGGCTAGGATGCTGTTCCGGCAGGTAGATATCGGACAGGCTATCCCTGTTGAAATGTACCAGGCCGTTGCCGAGATACTGGCCGTTGTTTACAGAATGCGCGGGCAGTACCGGTAGCTGCCGCAAAAATATCGGAAAGAGGAAGGCGTTATGGCAAAGGTCAGCGTCAGTCGAGGATGGCAGGAATTTCTGAATAATGCGGATGTAATAATTGCAGCGGCGGTAATTGCTGTTGTCATGATTATCATTATTCCGCTCCCACCGCTGCTTTTGGATATACTTCTGACAGTTTCCATCTCTCTTTCGCTTGTGATATTGCTTTTAACCATGTTTACCACAGAAACCCTGCAGTTTTCCGTTTTTCCATCTCTTTTACTGGTGACAACGCTTTTTCGCCTGGCACTGAATATTTCCTCCACTCGCCTGATATTAAGCAGGGGCGAAGCCGGTTCAATAATTGCGGCTTTTGGCAGTTTTGTTACCGGAAACAACTATGTGGTCGGACTGATAATTTTTGTTATCATTACCGTAATTCAATTTGTTGTTATTACCAACGGGGCCGGGAGGATTGCCGAGGTAGCCGCCCGCTTTACCCTTGATGCCCTGCCCGGCAAGCAGATGAGCATTGATGCCGATTTTAACGCCGGCCTGATTAATGAGGAGGAAGCCCGCCGCCGGCGCAAGGAACTGCAGGCCGAAGCCGACTTTTACGGGGCAATGGACGGGGCGAGCAAGTTTGTCCGCGGTGATGCCATTGCGGGAATAATTATCGTTCTGATCAACATTTTAGGGGGTTTCGCCGTCGGTGTTTTGCAGCTTAATCTGCCTATAGAAGAGGCCATCCAGCGCTACATCAGGCTGACGGTGGGCGACGGCCTTGTAAGCCAGATTCCGGCTTTGCTGGTTTCCACGGCAGCAGGCATGCTGGTAACGCGCAGCGCATCCCAGGGCAGCTTCGGCCAGGATCTATCTCGCCAGTTGTTAAGCTTCCCCCGCGTGATGGCTTTGGCTTCCGCTATTTTATTCGCGCTCTCCATTGTACCGCAAATTCCCTTTTTCCCCTTTTTTCTGCTGGGGGCAGCGAGCGGTTTTGCCGCCTATGTTCTGCACCGGGAAGAAAAGGATGAACTGAGAAGGGAAAGGGAGAGGAAAGTTCAGGAAGATATCAGGCCGGTACAGCCGGAAAGTGTGCTTAACCTTCTGGTGGTGGAGCCGCTGGAAATAGAAATCGGCTACAATCTTATTTCCTTGACGGAGCGTTCCCAGGGCGGGGATTTGCTGGACAGAATTACCGCCTGCCGGCGCCAGTGTGCGCTGGAACTGGGGATTGTAGTACAGCCCATCCGTATTCGTGATAACCTGCAGCTGCCGCCGAACAAGTATATCTTCAAGCTGAAGGGCAACGAGATTGCGGAAGGCGAGCTGCGGCCGGGCCAGTATCTGGCTATGAATCCGCTGGACAGCGAAGAAATTGCTCTTGAGGGCCATAGGACAAAGGAGCCGACCTTCGGCCTGCCCGCTGTGTGGATAAGCGGGGACCGCAAAGAAGAGGCGGAACTCTTAGGGTACACTATTGTGGATGCCACGACTGTATTGATAACTCATTTGACGGAAATAATTAAGGCCCATGCCCATGAACTGCTGGGCAGGCAGGAAGTCAAAGAATTGATTGATTTGGTGAAAGAAAAACAACCGGCCGTAGTTGAGGAACTGCTGCCCGATTTGTTGACTCTCGGTGAGATCCAGAAGGTCCTGCAGAATCTTTTGCGGGAGCGGGTGCCGATCCGGGATCTGGTTACTATTTTTGAGACTCTGGCTGACCATGCCCGCAGTACGAGGGAGATAGATACCCTGACGGAATATGTACGGCAGGCCCTGGCAAGGACACTGTGCAGCCTTTATGCCGAGGAAGGCAAACTGCGGGTGATTTCCCTTGCCGCGCCGCTGGAACAAAAAATATATGAGTCCATAACCGCTACAACCAACGGCGCTTTTCCTGTTTTGGACCCGCAGACGGCGCAGAGGATTTTTGCCGGTATCAGTAAAATACTGGAGCGCGAAATGATGCAGGGATATACACCGGTTGTGCTCACTTCGTCCCGCATCCGCCTGCCCTTTAAACGCTTGTCGGAACGTTTTCTCAGCAGCCTGACGGTGCTGTCCTTTAACGAAATAGTACCGGGGATCGGCATAGAATCGGTGGGGATGGTGAATGAAAGTTGAGGATTAAAAAATATACCGTGGACAATGTGCTGGAGGGAATGCAGCAGATAAAAAACGAGCTCGGCCCGGATGCTGTAATATTACAAAGCAGAAAGGTCAGGCAGAAAGGCTTGCGCGGCTTGTTTGTTCCGCCCAAGATCGAAATTACGGCGGCCGTCGATTCGGTCGTCGCGCCTGCCGCTCCGGCTGCCGAAGATAGAATAGAGCAGAAACTGCAGGAAGAAGTCGGGGAATTAAAGCAGCTGGTTAAAAAGCTGGTTGCGAGCCAGCAAAAACAGCATATTGAAGGGAAGGGCCCTTTTGCCTACTGGATGCAGCGGCTGATTGACAATGATGTGGAACCCGGACTGGCGCAGGAGATTTTGGCGGAAATTCATGAAAATTTTGCTGCCGAGAACGGGCTGGCTGATGAGGTAGTAAAAATGATTGTGAAAAATAAGGTGCGTGACCGGCTGCTGACGGAAGATCTGCCCCTGAGGTCGAGAATACTGGCTTTTGTCGGCCCGACGGGCGTTGGGAAAACCACTACGCTGGCCAAGCTGGCGGCCCATTTTTCCCTCTACCGCAACCAGCGGACAGGAATTATAACCATAGATACATACCGGATAGGCGCGGTGGAACAGTTGCGCACCTATGCAGATATTACGGGCATACCTATTGAAGTGGTAATGACCCCCAAAGAAATGCCGGAAGCTTTGCAGCGCCTTGCCGACCGGGAAGTAATTCTGGTTGACACTGCCGGACGCAATGCCAAAAATACACTGCATGTTTCGGAGTTGGCTGCTTTTCTCGCACCGCTGCCGGCACCGGAAATCTTCCTGGTGTTAAGCGCATCTACAAAAGCCAATGATATGCGCTTAATAATCGACAGTTTCCGGAAAGTGAAATACAACCGGCTGATTTTTACCAAGATGGATGAAACAGCAACCTATGGGGTGATTCTCAACGCCTGCCGGCAGGCGGAACTGCCGGTAACTTATGTAACGACAGGGCAGAATGTGCCTGATGATTTGGAAGTTGCCGATGCTGAGAAAATTGCCAATCTGATTCTGGGGGGATGAGCCAATGGTTGACCAGGCTGAGCAATTGCGACGGCTGGTTTCAGCCGTTCCTCAGCAGAGAAAAATCCTCCGCAGGAAGAGAATACCGCGGGTAATTACCGTTACCAGCGGCAAAGGCGGGGTCGGGAAAACAAGTGTCGTTATCAATCTGGCCATTGCCCTTGCCCTGTTGGGCAAGCGGGTTGTAATCATGGATGCCGACTTGGGCCTGGCAAATGTGGATGTAATAATAGGTTTGGTTCCGGTAAATACCCTGCATGATGTGATCCGCGGCAAAAAAACTTTAACTGAAATTATTATTACCGGGCCGGAAGGAGTCAAGATTATTCCCGGAGCTTCAGGACTTGAGGAATTGGCGAACCTCACCGGAGCCCAGCGTGAACGCCTGATAGAAAGCCTTCTTTCCCTGGAAGACATGGCCGATATCCTGCTGATTGATACGGGTGCAGGACTTTCCCAGTCGGTTTTGTCCTTTGTTTCCGCCGCCGATGAACTGATAGTTGTCACAACCTCCGAACCGACGGCAATTACCGATGCCTACGGCATTATTAAAGTTGTAGCCAAAAACGGGCTGCACCGGAAAGCCAAATTAATTGTCAACCAGGTAAAGAATTCCGCTGAAGGAAAGGAAATTGCCGAACGTTTTGCGCAGGTCAGCAAAAAATTTCTGGATCTTGAACTGCAGTATTTAGGGGAAATATGCAGTGACCAGCATGTTGTTTCTGCCGTTAAACAGCAGCAGCCTTTCATTACGCTTTATCCCCGGGCAAAGGCTGCTCAGAATGTGCGGGCAATTGCTGCAAGATTGATGGATCTTTCCGTAGAAAAACCGGGTGGTGTCCGCGGCTTTGTCAGTCGCCTGACGGCAATGCTGGCACAGTCACCAAGGAGCGGAACATGACAAAAAGTCGTTTATTTATAGGGCAAAAGATAACGGTAAGTCATGCTGCCGGCGGTGAGTCCTATTACAGCATGATTCAGGACTTGGACAATCATACCCTGGCGATAACGGTGCCTATGAAAAAGGGCCGGCCTCTTTTGCTCTACAAAGGGGACCAAATAAGCATTCAGTTTGTCCAGCATGACGCGGTTTACAGCTTTGTTACCGAAGTAAAAGGGCAGAAGAAGGTAAATTATGTAAACCTGTTTATTGTGCAGCGACCGAAGACTTTTTCCCGTTACCAGCAGAGGGAGCATGTCCGCCTGAATATTGTTCTGCCGCTGAGGTTTATGCCGCTTCCCAAGGACAGTGAAGAGGAAACCCCCGCTCGCTGGTACAAAGGAAAGACTGTAGATATTTCCGGCGGCGGGCTGCAGTTTAGCACCAGCAAGAGAAGTCTTTCCCTGCAGCAGGAGGATATGCTTGCAGTGAGGCTTTCTCTTGAGACTGACGACGAAGAAGACACCATGGAGATAAAGGGCGTAGTTACCCGGAAAGATGATATAAAAGGCGGCTTCCGCATAGCCCTGCGCTTTACGGAGATAAAGGAGGCCGACCGGGAAAAAACAATCGGTTTCATTTTCCGGGAGATGCGCAAGCGGATTATCTCAATGTCTGAGGAACAGGGTGAATGATGTGAATACTCTTAAGCAATACCGAAGAAGCAGTTATGAGGAGAGGACATGCGGCGAAGATATTTCCCGTTATCTGCCTTTAGTCCGTTATCATGCCGGCAGGCTGATGCTGGGGCTTCCCGCCCATGTCAGCCGCGAAGACCTTATCCAGGCAGGCGTCCTGGGCCTAATGGAAGCAATGCGCCGTTATGATCCGTCCCGGGGTATCAAGTTTGAAACCTTTGCTTCCCGGCGCATCAGGGGAGCTATGCTTGATGAACTGCGCAATTTGTCGTGGCTGCCCCGTTCCCTTTTTAAACAGATGCGGGAACTGGACAAGGCCAGCCAGTCCCTGGCCAGCCGCCTGGGACGGGAACCGGAGGAGGAGGAAATTGCCGGGGAATTGGGTGTTTCACCGGAAAAACTGCATAAAATCAGGACGGATATTAACTGCAGCGCCGTGTTGTCCCTGGAAGATACCCTGTTTGCGCCGCCTGCTGTAAACGGGCCGGAAGTGGGAGCTTTGGAAAACATTATTGCTGAAGAGGAAAAGGAAAGACTGGCCCGCGCTATTAAGACTCTGCCTGAGAGGCACCAGCAGATACTGGCCCTCTATTATCAGGAAAAGCTGACGCTGAAGGAAATCGGTCTGGTTCTGGGGGTGACTGAATCACGGGTTTGCCAGCTTCATTCCCGGATTATCAGTCGCCTGCGGGCACTGCTTGCGGATTCCTGAAAGATCAAGGATGAACAGGGGAGAAGATTATGCAGTACGTTATTTTGCTGCTCGGGTTGGCTCTGGCGGCTTTGGCAGCATATATGCTGAAGCGAGAGCAGGAGACGGGGATGGAAGATTTTGACAAACTGCTGAGAGAAGAAATGGACCGTCCAATAAATCGTGAACTTGTGGCTTTATATGAGCTGCAGGAGACCGTGGAGAGGGCGCTTGCGGAATTGGAAGAAAAAAACGGGGTTTTTTCGCAGCTGCTTTTGCGTTATGAAAAACACCGGGAAGAAATTGAAAACCGCCTGCAGCAGCTTGATAACCTGCAAAGGGAATTACAGCAGTATAAAAGCAGTTTTGGGCGGCGGGAAGAGACAGAGACGGTAAGACCGAAGCATCAAGAGGTATACCGCTTTTATGACCAGGGCATGAGTATAGCGGAAATCGCCTCCCTAACGGGAATGGGAAGGGGGGAAGTGCAATTAATAATTGGTTTGCGCAAATCAGGAACTTAAACTGGCACTTCCTGCTGGGAGTGGGTGTCGGCCTGATACTGGCAGCAGTTATAATGCTTGCTGCGGGCAGCCCGGCACCGGCGAAAGAAAAAATAGAAAGTTTGGCGCGCGAGATGGGTATGGTTTACCCGCAAGAAGTTGTTTTCGAATGCCAGGATTAAGGAGGGAATAGCGTTGATCAGGGGAATTTATACTGCTGCTGCAGGGATGATGACGGAAATAGTGCGCCAGGAAACAATCACCAACAATTTGGCAAACAGTGAGACTGTCGGTTTTAAAAAGGATCTGGCTTTGCAGCGCTCCCGGACGGACGCTCCGCTTGTGCGCGTTTCGGCCGGACGGCCGCAGCCGGATAAAAGAGTTATCGGTTCCCTGGACAGGGCGGCGCTGATTAACAGTATACATACCAGGCATAGCCAGGGAGCTCTGCTGAAAACGGACAGCCCCCTTGATTTTGCCTTGGTTGGCAGCGGTTTTTTTACCGTGGAGACAGAAGAGGGTGTCCGCTATACGCGCAACGGTGCCTTTACACTTGATGCAGAGCGCTGTCTGGTTACGGAAAACGGCAACCGTGTTCTGGGGATAAACGGCTACATTATATTGCCGGAAGGAGACATAAGTGTGGACGGCGGCGGGGAAATTTATGTCAATGGCATAATGGTGGAACAGCTGCGCCTGGCCGATTTTGCCGATCCCCAGCTTCTAATAAAGGAGCAGAACAATTTGTTTGCCGCCGGTAATGCCGAAGTAGAGGCATTTACAGGGCGTGTAATGCAGGGTTGGCTGGAAGGCTCCAATGTGGATGTCCAGGAAGAAATTGTGGACATGATGACCGCATTGCGGTCCTATCAGGCGAGCCAGCGTGTTTTGCAGGCGCAGGATGAGCTGCTGCAAAAAGCAGCCAATGAGGTAGGAGCACTGCGGTAAGGGAGGGTTTAAAGTGATACGCGGGATAAAAAACGCTGCTTCTGCGCTGCAGGCGCAGCAACAAAGAATGGATGTAATTTCCCATAATATAGCCAACGTAAACACAACTGCTTTTAAGAAAAAAGAAGTGGTTTTTGGCGATTTGCTGTATCAGTCCGTGGAGCGCCGCGGCAACGCCGTGGATTTTTCAGGAGCAGGACAAAAAGAAATAACAAGCGGCAACGGCGTATATACAGCTGCTGTCAGAACCAGGCCGGAGCAGGGTTTTTTCCGGGAGACAGGAAATATGTTTGATCTGGCCATTGCCGGTGAAGGTTATTTCTGCCTGCTCTTGCCGGACGGCAGGCAGGCATATACCCGGGACGGCAGTTTCCGCCTGGACAATGAAAGACGCCTTGTCTCCCCGCAGGGCTACCGGCTTGTTTTTCCTGCCCTGCCGGCTGAGGACTTTGAACTTGTCATTGGCAGCAAGGGACAGATTACAGTACATACGGTTTCCGGTGATACCATTGACCTTAGGCAAATGGAGCTGGCATACTTTGGCAATCCCGCCGGCCTGGAAAATGCCGGGGAGAACCTGCTTTTGGAAACAGCCGCTTCCGGACCGGCAAGGATAGGACCGCCCGAGGGAACAGAGATAAAACAGGGCTGGCTGGAAAACTCAAATGTCGAACTGGCAGAGGAAATGATAGCGCTGGTCCGCAGTCAGCGCAATTATCAACTTAATGCCAGTGCTCTCCGTACTCTGGACGAAATGCTGGAGATTGCCAACTACATTAGTCGCTAACAGAACATAACAGGGGGAAGAACTATGGACCAGCAGAAAAAATGGCGGCTTTATGTAAGTGAAGACCGCATGGAGGCTCAGATAAGCGTAGACAGAGATTATGAAGGAGATGCCGAAAAGCTGCTTGACGAATTAAGGAAGGAAGGCATCAATTTCGGTCTTTTGGAAAGCGGAGCTGCGGAAGCTCTGGCCAACAGGGAGATGAATGTGCTGATTGCCCGCGGGAAACCGCCGGTATTGGGAGTTGACGATGAAGTGGATTATTCCCTGCCCCTGGAAGAACTAACCGGTGAGATAACCCCGGACGTAAGCAAGGACTTGCGTTTGGCGTATAAGGTTCCTTCTGTACAGGAGGGGGAGGTTATTGCCCGGCTGTGCCCGGGCAGGCAGGGTGAACCCGGACAGGATATTTACGGCAAAAAGATTGCTCCGCCTCGCATCAAACAGTACCGGATTGTTCCCCTGACCGGGGTGCGGCTGGACAAGGACGGATTAACTGTGATCAGCACTGCAGTAGGCAGACCGCGCCTTGAGATCAGCGGCCGGCAGCTGCGCTTTCAGGTCTCGTCTGTTTACACCCATAATACTGATTTGACACAGGAAACCGCCCACCTTAAATTTGACGGCGATGTGGTAATCAGGGGCAGCGTTTTGGAAGGGACTACCGTCTCGGCAACGGGACATGTAGAGGTACTTGGCAATGTTGTAGGAGCGGAAATAACTGCCGGCCAGTCAGTCAAAATAAACGGCAATATTATTCAGAGTTCCGTAAAGGCAGGTTATGAAGACGGTCAACTGGCGGAATTGATTCCTCTGTTTGAGGATATTATTCAGGTCCTGACGGATCTGGAAAAAGTCCTGCAGCAGCTTTCAGAGCAGGAACAATTTAAAAAGCTGCCTTTGACAGCTTTGGCAGGCAAGGTTATTGAGCTTAATTTCGGCGATTACCCGCAGTTGATGCAGCAGCTTAACGGCAAGGCCAAGTCGGTGGCAACTACCGCAGCTTATAAGGATATTAAAGACAAATTGAACCTCTCGGAACTTGCAGAGGACCTTAATTCTCAATACTGGCAGGCGATTACCGATATAAGCGCGGCGGCAGCCAAGGCGTCAGAAGCCCGTACCATGCTGCAGTCAGTAACGGGGGCAAAGGCGGATGTCCATTGTTCCTATGTTTTAAATTCCAAAATTTATGCCAGCGGCAATATCGTAGTTACAAGACAGGGCAGCATTCACAGCCAGCTACAGGCTTTGGGGGAGATTGAAGTTTCAGGTACAATTCGCGGCGGTACCATTACTGCCGGGACAATAATCAAAGCGGGCAATGTAGGCTCGGAAGCCGGCGCTGTAACAGGATTGAAGGTTGGCAGAAAGGGCTGGATAGAAGTCAATACGGCCTTTGAAAATACGGTTTTTATTATCGGCGAAAGCCGGCATAAACTGTCAGACACTATCGGCAGAAGCAGGATAATTCTTGACCAGGATGCTCTAGTCAGTATTCGCCCCCGCTAGGGAAATAAGCTTGCCGATATATTGCATACTGTCCTTATATTCCGTTTTTTCCGGCTGCAGCCTGTAGGCTCTGGCATACCAATGCCAGGACAGGCCAAGTTCATTGAGCCGGTAGCAGACATAGCCAAGAGCGGCTGAAGCGGCGGCGCTGTCCGGGTTAAGGCGCCAGGCCTGCTCCAAATAGGGAAGGGCCTTTGTTACCTGACCTTTTTGACAGTAAGTTATGCCCAGGTTTAAAAACAACGGGGCATAGTCGCTGCAGTTTCTGACAGCCTGTTCGTAGGCCCAGGCGGCGGCTTCGTATTCATTTAATTTCACCCAGCAGTTGCCCAGGTTGTAAAAGGCCTGCCAGTAGTCGGGGTCACAAACGGCAGCCGATAAAAAATAAAAGGAAGCTTCCCTGTAAGCTTTCCGCCGCATGTAAGCAACACCCCGGCGGTTGTATGCGGCAGCGTTTTCTCTCTGATTTGACTGTGACGCATTTAGCATGCAATAATCACCCCGGTAAAAATTTCCTGACTTATAGGAATTATAAGCACTTAAGACCGGGTTTATGCATTAAACGGATTTTTATCTTAAATTCTCTCTGGGTGGTGGCGTTGTGAAAGACGTTTTATCGCAAAATGAAATTGATACGTTGATCCAAGCCTTATCGACAGGCGAATTTAACGGGCAAAGAAGCGAGGATGATGACAGCCAGTCGCACAAATATGATTTCCGGCGGCCGAATAAGTTTTCCAAGGAACAAATGCGCACGCTGCAAATCATCCACGAAAATTATGCCAGGATCACATCCAATTTTTTAACAGCCTACCTGCGAACCAATATCAAGATTCAACTGGCTACAGTGTCACAGGTAACATTTGAGGAGTTTATTTTTTCCCTGCCCACACCGACGCTGATGACGATTTTTTCCGCTTCCGAATCTTTGGGCAGCGCCATGCTGGAAACAAACCCCCAGTTTACCTTCCCCATAATTGATTTGCTTTTCGGCGGCAGGGGGGAAATGCCCAAGGCAGTCCGGGAATTGACTGAAATCGAGATAACGGTAATGCGGCGTGTTATCACTAAAATGCTGGAAAACCTGCGCTATGCCTGGGAAGATATATATGTGCTGGAGCCCCGGATTGAAAATATAGACACAAATCCGCAATTTAACCAGATGCTGGCGTCAACGGAAACGGTGGCTCTGATGACCTTCAGCACGGAAATCGGTGAAGCCAAAGGCCTGATTAATATTTGTTTCCCCTATGTTGCCCTGGAACCGGTAATTATGAACCTGACGGCGCAGCAGTGGTTTTCACTGTCACAAGGCGAGGAAAAGAAGATTCACAAGCTTTTGGAAAAGTGCTTGGGGCCATTGGAAGTTAATATGACTGCTGTACTTGGTTCAACGGAAATTCAAATAAATGACTTTCTGGAGTTCGAGGTTGGAGATGTGATTCTGCTGGATCAGAAAATTAACAGCCCTCTTGTCATGTTTGTTGAGGACAAGCCGATGTTTGAGGTGCAAGCCGGTGCTTACAAGGGAAAAAGGGCAGTACAATTTATAGGCGAAAGGGGGAAAGGCCGTGAGTGATTCCTTCTTGTCCCAGGAGGAAATAGATGCTTTATTGTCACGAACAAAGGAAGAAAAACAAAAAAAACCGCCTGTGCCCGCTGAAGTTTCCGGAGAACAGCCGGTGAAAATTACCCAGCAGCAAATAGAGCGGATTTTGGACATACCGCTGCAGATAGAAGTTGTTTTGGGGAGGGTGAAAAAAACAATCGGAGATACACTGGCATATTTTCCAGGGAATATAGTAGATTTTAACCGCTCTGTTGCCGATCCTGTTGACATTATCTTGAACGGTAAACTGATAGCCAGGGGTGAAGTGGTGGTTGTGGACGAGTATTACGGCGTGCAGATCACACAAATAGTCGCACCCGAGGAACGTTTACATGAAGTAAAAAAGGAGGGATAGCGTGGCAAAGCTAACATCGCTGCAACTGGATGCTTTGGGGGAGAGCGGCAATATCGCCATGGGCGCTGCTGCCACTACCCTCTCACAAATTCTAGGGGAGAAAGTACGGATTACAGCACCGAAACTTACCTATACCACCATAACTGAAGTAAGAAAAAACCGCCCAATTCCCTGTGTTCTGGTAAATGTCAGCTATAAGGAGGGGCTGCAGGGCACTAATGTTTTTATTCTTTCCGACCAGGACGCCGCTAAAATTGCCAATATTATGATGGGGAGAAGCATTGATGAATTGCCGGAAACACTGGATGAGCTGTATTTAAGCGCCATCAGTGAAGCAATGAATCAGATGATGGGTTCGTCAGCCACGGCTATGTCGGAAATGTACGGCCGGAGAATTGATATTACGCCACCGATGCTGGAGTACGTGGACTTAAAAAAACCTGATGCCGCCATTGCTGATTTTGAGGAAAGCGAAGAAGTTATTCAGGTGGCTTTTGAATTTACCGTCGGGACAATTATCTCCAGCACTATGCTGCAATTGCTGCCGACAGATTTTGCTGCCGCTTTGGTTGAGGAGATGCTTGGCGGGCTGGAAGCCGGGGAAAATGAAGCGGAAGAGAAAAGAGATGCGCCGGGACAGGAAACGCTGCTTCCTCCTTTGGAGGAGGAGGCGCCGCCTGTGGATAAAACGGCGGAAGAGACGGTACCGCCTGTGGAAGAGGAAGCAGAAAGGGTGATGCCGGCTGCGAAAACAGCGCCGGTTCTGGAGAAGGCAGCGGAAGAAACAAGCGATGAGTCTATTCAAATTGACTGGCTGCGTGATGTGACAGTCAATATTACGGGAGTCTTAGGCCGCTGCCGGATGACTCTGGCGGAACTGATGTCAGTAGAGGCCGGTTCGGTTGTAGAACTGGATACTAAAGAGGATGATGACGTAGATATCCTTGCGAACGGTAAACTTGTTGCCCGCGGACAAATTGTTTTGTATAATGAACAATTGGGGATAAAAATTACAGAAATAGTTAGTCCGTGGCCTAAATATAGAAACCGAAATAAATAATCGGTAATATTTGTTAATACGGAGGATAAGGCATGGGTAAAGGTATATTGATTACTGACGATACTGCTTTTATGCGCTTGACACTGAAAAATATTCTGGAGAAAAATAACTTTACCATTGTCGGTGAGGCTGAAAATGGGCAGGTGGCTGTTGAAAAATATAAGGAATTGCAGCCTGATTTGACTATTATGGATATTACCATGCCTGTCATGGACGGGATAACGGCGATAAAAAAGATAAAAGCTCTTGATCCGGATGCCAAGATTATTGTTTGTAGTGCCATGGGGCAAAAGGCATTGGTAATAGAGGCTTTAAATGCCGGCGCTGTTGATTTTATTGTCAAGCCTTTTCAGGCGGACCGTATTCTCCAGGCTGTTGAAAAAGTTTTGTCATAAGTGGTTACTTTTCCTTGTTTTGCTCTCCCCCGGCAGCAGGAATGCCGTTTGCCGCGTCGAAGTTAATCTAGGCAGTGTTTACGGAGGGGAGGCGGGAATACCGTGAAGGTTAAGCAGATCTCTGTCTTTTTGGAGAATGAAGCGGGGCGCCTGGCTGATGTGACACGTTCCCTGGGAAGGAATGCTATAAATATCCGTGCTCTGTCAATTGCAGATACCAGTGACTTTGGCATTTTAAGACTGATTGTAGATAAACCGCAGGAAGCAGTCCATGTACTCAAGGACCGGGGTTTCATGGTCAGTGAAACAGAAGTAATTGCCGTTGATATTCCCGACCGGCCCGGCGGGCTGGCAGATGTACTGGAAATTCTGGGTCGGGAAGGTATTAATATTGAGTACTTGTATGCTTTTATCGGTTCCGTATCCGAGAAAGCTTTGGTTATTTTCCGGGTTGAAAACTGTGAAGAAGCCATGAAAATTTTGCGGGAGAACAATATTCATGTCCTTGACGGAAAAGAAGTATATGCGCTGTAAGTTAGTTATGCGGTTGATTCTTAACGGCACCGCATGCCGCGGAGCCGTTTTTGTTTGTGCGCCCGGGAATGGGCGACAGTATCGGTAGACATAAGTTCCGGTCAAGCCGGGTTTACTATTTCATTCATACAGATAGACAGGAGGCGCACCATGAAAAGAGTATTATTAAGCGGCAACGAAGCAATTGCCCGCGGCGCCTATGAGGCAGGCGTCCGGTTTGCCGCCGCATATCCGGGTACACCCAGTACCGAGGTGCTGGAAAATATTGCTGCATACAAAGAGATAGATGCACACTGGGCTATCAATGAAAAAGTAGCCCTGGAGGAAGGCATCGGTGCTTCCTTTGCCGGCGCCCGAGGATTGGTTGCCATGAAGCACGTGGGACTTAATGTTGCAGCCGATCCTTTAATGACTTTTTCCTATACCGGTGTCAACGGCGGCGTTGTAATAGTTGTGGCCGATGACCCCGGCATGCACAGCTCGCAGAACGAGCAGGACAGCCGCCAGTACGCGCGTTTTGCCAAAGTACCGCTCCTGGAACCGGCCGACAGTCAGGAAGCCAAGGATTTTGTAAAAATAGCATTGGAAATAAGTGAGGAATACGATACGCCGGTTATTCTGAGAAGCAGCACCCGCATTTCCCATGCCCAGTCCCTTGTTGCCCTTGCCGAAAGGGAAGAGGTGTCTCTACGTCCTTATGAAAAAAGCACCAAGCGGGTTATGATGCCTGCTTTTGCCAGGCCCCGCCATGTAAAGGTGGAGGAAAGGCTTGGCCTGCTTGGCCGTTATGCGGAGAAGGCACCTGTAAACCGCATTGAATGGCGTGACAGGAAAACGGGAGTGATTTGTGCGGGCATTTGTTATCAAAATGTCCGGGAAGCTTTGCCGGATGCGTCGGTTTTAAAGCTCGGCATGTGTTATCCCCTGCCTGTGCAGTTAATCAGGGATTTTGCCGCCGGTGTGGATAGGTTGTATGTGGTCGAAGAACTTGATCCTTTCCTGGAAGAGCAGATAAAAGCTGCAGGCATTGATATCTGCGGTAAAGAAATATTTCCAACCGTGGGGGAAATACACCCCAACCTGATAGCTGAAAAAATAACCGGCAGGCCCCTTACCGCTCCGCTGATTGCTGCTGATCCGGAAACGCCTGTTCCGGCCCGCCCGCCGGTGCTTTGCCCCGGCTGTCCCCATCGCAGCGTTTTTTACACTTTGAAGAGAGAAAAAATGGTAGTCAGCGGCGATATCGGCTGCTATACCCTGGGCGCCCTGTCGCCCCTTGAAGCCATTGACACCTGTATTTGCATGGGAGCCAGCATTTCCGCAGGGCTTGGTTTTGAAAAGGGCAACCCGGAAATGAGGGGAAAAGTGGTATCCGTAATCGGCGACTCCACCTTTTTCCACTCCGGTATGACCGGCCTTGCCGATGTGGTTTACAACGGCGGCTCCACTCTGACCGTCATTCTGGACAACCGTACTACCGCCATGACGGGCCATCAGGACAATCCCGGCACAGGCCGTACTTTAAAAGGCGAGTACACGGCAGCCATTGAAATTGCACCGCTCTGCCGGGCGCTGGGAGTAAAAAGGGTGCGGGAAGTTGACCCTTATGACCTGAAAACCCTGCGCGAAGCGATCAGGGAGGAAGCTAAAGCCGGCGAGCCATCCGTCATAGTGTCCCGCCGCGCCTGTGTTCTGTTGGACAAAAGCGACAAAGGCTACTATGAAATTAACGGCGAAAAGTGCACTGCCTGTAAAGCCTGCATGGTTCTTGGCTGCCCGGCTATTACCGCCGGGGAAAGCGGGATGACCATTGACCCATCTCTTTGTGCAGGCTGTGGGGTCTGTGTGCAGGTTTGCAAGTTTAATGCCATTAAAAAGGCAGGTGGCGAAGATGAAAAATAATACCAGCATCCTGATGGGCGGTGTGGGCGGTCAGGGAATTGTCCTGGCCAGCAGGCTTTTGGCCCATGTTATTCAGGCCCATAATCATGAACTGAAAATATCGGAAATTCACGGCATGGCCCAGCGGGGCGGCAGCGTCATTACCTATGTACGCTTCGGCAGAGAAGTTTTTTCGCCGCTGATCGAGCCCGGACAGGCAGACTATATACTGGCTGCGGAAAAACTGGAAGCCTGGCGCTGGCTGCCTTACCTGCGCCGGGGAGGTACAATGGTTTGCAGTACCCAGGAAATCAAACCGGTGCCGGTAATAACGGGCAAGCAGGAATATCCGAAAACAATTATGGAAAAAATGCAGGCCCTGGCTGAGGAGGGGACGATTGGGCGTCTGTATGCCGTTAATGCCCTGGAGATAGCCGAAAAGTGCGGTCAGCCCAAGGCAGCAACCGTAGCTCTGATCGGTGTCTTGGCCAGGTCTCTGCCGTTCCCCTGTGAGAGCTATCTTGCCGCTCTGAAAGCCATCGTTCCCACCCGCCACCTGGCAGCCAACGAAAAAACCTTTTTGGCCGGTTATAATTACTTTACGGAATAAAAATGCAACTTAGTGCAAAAAGATAGCAAAGCCTTGCAATTTTAATTACTCTCTGTTACAATTTCACTTAAGCTTAAATCACAAGCACAGTTTGGCATTACAAGCATATAATATTCATAAAGCAAAGAAGGGAAAGAAGCCCGGAACAGCCGACAGAGAAGGAACCGCAAGCTGAGAGGTTCCCCGGCGATGTGAAAGGCGAGCCGCCCCGGAGCTGTCCGCTGAAAAATAAGTAGGCGAGACCGGCAACGCCGTTATCCAAAAGCTGTGGCTTGAGTGGCCGGTTGTTCCGGCAACCAGAGTGGTACCACGGGTAGTATGACCCGTCTCTGTTTTCAGAGACGGGTTTTTTGTTTCGACACTGGAGGTGTGACTGCATGAATTATGAACAATTTTATGCCAGACGCGCAGGCGGTATGAAAAAATCCGCAATCAGGGAGTTTTTCAGCCTGACTGAACAGCCCGATGTGGTTTCTTTTGCCGGCGGGTTCCCAAGCGGGGATTATTTCCCTTTGCAGTTCATCAGCGAGATGATGCAGGATTTACTGCGGGAGGAAGGCAAGATTGCACTGCAGTACGGGCCGACGGAAGGCAGCCGGGAATTACGGGAATACCTGGCCGGCAAAATGTCCCGGGAAGGGTACAAATGCACGGCGGAAAATATTCTGATTACAAACGGCTCCCAGCAGGGTATGGACCTGATTGGCAAGATACTTATTGATCCGCAGGATATTGTAATTGTTGAAGAACCCGGCTATGTCGGGGGTTTGGGGGCCATTCACAGCTATCAGGCCGACCGCCTGCCGGTTCCCCTTGATGAAGAGGGCCTGCGTGTTGATATGCTTGCCGCCAAATTGCCAGAACTGCAAAAGAAAGGCCGTATGCCAAAATTTGCCTATGTTGTACCCAACTTTCAAAACCCCACGGGTATTTGCATGTCCCTTGCCCGCAGGCGACGGCTTTTGGAACTGGCACAGGAATATGACTTCTTAATACTGGAGGATAACCCCTATGGGGAGATCTGTTTCAAAGGCTCCCCGCCGCCGAGCATTAAGTCACTGGATAAAGAGGGGCGTGTCATTTACCTTGGCTCCTTTTCCAAAACCTTTTGCCCCGGCATACGGATAGGGTGGATGGCGGCGGACGAGGAGCTGATTGAAAAAATAGTGTGTGCCAAAGGTTCTACCGATCTCTGTTCAAATTCCCTGGGACAGCGGATTGCCTATCGTTTTGCCTCCACCGGTCGTCTGGATGAACATGTTGCTTTACTTGCTGCGCAATATAAAAAGAAACGGGATGTAATGCTTGACTGCATGGAAAAATATTTTCCGGAAGGTGTAAGCTGGACACGTCCGGAGGGAGGATTCTTTATCTGGGTGACTTTCCCCAAGGGTATAAGTGCCCGGGAGATACTGCTGAAAGCCATAGAACGCAAGGTGGCTTTTGTTGACGGTTCCGGTTTTTATGTTAACGGTAATGGCAAAAATACTGGCCGTTTTGCCTTCTCTGAATCAAGCCCGGAAGAAATTGAAAAGGGCATAGCTAATCTTGGCGAAATTCTCAGAGAGGAGCTGCAGGCACGGGAAATAGTTCCCTGCCCAGACCGCCGCCTGGCCTGAATCGCCGGGAGCGGGCAGGGGTTCACCGCCATGCCTGCGGTTTGCCGGGATCTTAAATAAATAATAGTCTGTTTCTGAAGAAAAAAGCGTGAAGGGGCGATTCCCGTCACGCTTTTTTTATGGCGGCCAGGGTTTCATTTACTGCGGCATAGTGCCTGTAGCCGCCGGCCAGTACCTTTGCCCTGTAACCTCTCTGCTGCAGGATGCAGGAGGCAACATAAGCCCGCTGTCCGATTTGACAGACGACAATAATGTCTTTGTCTTTTGGCAGTTCTTGCAGCCTGTCCCTTAAACTGCCCAAAGGAATATGGCAGGAACCTTCTATCTTTCCTTTTTCCACTTCCCAGTTCTCACGGACATCAAGGATAAAAACGTCGTCCTTTCCTTCGGCCAGATCATGCAGGTAGACAGTCTTCATGCGGCCGGCAAGCATATTTTCCGCAATGTAGCCGACCATGTTTACGGGATCTTTTGCCGCTCCATATGGTGGAGCATAGGCAAGCTCCAGCTCCTGGAGGTCGCAAACTGTCAGACCTTGACGCAGGGCTGTGGCCAGGACGTCAATCCTTTTATCGACTCCTTTTTCACCGACGATCTGGGCGCCAAGTATCTTGCCTGCAGGAGAAAAGTGGACCTTGACCCAAAGCAGAGCCGAGCCGGGATAATATGCGGAATGGGATGTGGGAACGGTAACTGCTGTGAGATACTCAACTTTTCTTTCCTGCAGCGATCTTTCGTTGCTCCCGGTGGAGGCGACTGTCAGGTCAAATATTTTAACAATGGCCGTACCCTGGGTTCCCTTGAAAGTTTTCTGCAGCCCGGCGATATTGTCTGCCACGATGCGTCCCTGCTTATTTGCCGGTCCCGCCAGGGGGACAAGGGTCGGCAGGCCGCTGTTAAAATCGATAACTTCCGCAGCATCTCCCAGGGCATAAATACCGGGGACATTTGTCTCAAGGGAGGCATTCACCTTGATGCTGCCGCGCTGTCCCAGTTCAATGCCGCTGCCTTGTAAAAATCCTGTATCCGGTTTTACACCGAGGGCAAGGATAACAAGATCGGCGTTCAGACGCCGGCCGCTTTCCAGGATTACTTCCGTGGTGCCTGCTTCATTGGCAAAGGCGGCTACGCCGTCCTCAAGATAAAGACTAACGCCTTTGGCAAGAAGATGTCCGGCGACAACGGCAGCCATGTCATAATCCATTGTACCGATAATCTGGGGTGCTTTTTCGACGATTGTTATATTTATGCCCAATTCGTACAGGTTATCGGCCATTTCCAGCCCGATAAAGCCGCCGCCCACAATTACGGCGTTTTTCGGGCGGTTGCTTCTTACATGTTCCGTTATGGCATCCACGTCCGGGATATTTCTGACAGTAAAAACAGGAGATTCATTTATACCGGGGATGGGAGGCCTGATGGGCTGGGCTCCCGGGGATAAAACAAGATAGTCGTAGTCTTCCCGGTAAGTCTCTCCTGTGAGCAAATTCTTAACAGTGACGGATTTAGCCTTTGTGTCAATGCCTGTGACTTCATTTTGGATGCGCACATCAATATTAAAGACGCTTTTTAGTTTTTCCGGGCTCTGTATTATAAGCGCTTCCTTGTTTTGTATTACTCCTCCCACGTAATAAGGCAGCCCGCAATTGGCAAAAGAGATATATGGTCCTTTTTCCAGCAAGACGATCTCCGCAAATTCGTCAAGACGCCTCATTCTGGCGGCGAAACTGGCGCCCCCGGCAACCCCGCCGACTACCACGATTTTTTTCTGTTGCATCTGTCATCACTCCCTGGTATTTTAAATGTTTTCTTATATGGCTACGTACCCCCAAGAAGGAGGCGCAAAGGTCCCCTTATACAGTTCGTTTAATGAGGGCAAAAGCCCTTTTGCCGGTGGAAATTTTTCAGCAGTTTTAGAAGTTTACACTTGACAGAACTGATTCCCCGGTGTAGGATAGATGCAATTAAATAAAAAAACTCTTATCCAGAGCGGTGGAGGGACTGGCCCAATGAAACCCGGCAACCGGGCGCTTGTCACGGTGCTAATTCCAGCAGAAAATTTTCTGGAAGATGAGAGTCGTCTGCTGCGATTTCTCTTTCTTGCCTGGAAAGAGTTTTTTACTTCTATGGGAGGGAGATTGGATGAAGAAGTTGCGCAGTATTAAAGAAATCAATGAAAAAATCGCAAAAGGCCAGGTTGTTGTCGCCACGGCAGAGGAGATAATCTCTATGGTGGAAGAACATGGAGTGGAGGAAACGGCCCGCCGTGTTGATGTGGTGACGACAGGTACTTTCGGTCCCATGTGTTCCAGCGGCGCATTTATAAATCTGGGGCATACAACGCCGAGAATGCGGATGTCCAAAGTTTATCTGAACGGTGTTAATGCCTATGCCGGAATTGCTGCCGTTGATGTCTTTATCGGCGCAACTGAAATACCGGAGACCGACCCGGCAAACACCAATTATCCCGGGGAATTTAATTACGGCGGAGCCCATGTTATTGAAGATCTGGTAAACGGCAAAGAGGTTTTTTTAGAAGCCAGTTCATACGGTACAGACTGCTACCCGAGGAGAAAACTGGAAAAATGGATTACTTTAGACGACGTCAATGAAGCCTATTTATTCAACCCGCGCAACTGCTACCAGAATTATAATGTCGCCGTTAATACCTCGGATAAAACTATTTATACCTATATGGGGATTTTAAAACCGCATCTTGGCAATGCCAACTACTGCAGCGCCGGCCAGCTTTCCCCGCTTTTAAACGATCCTTTGTTCAAAACCATCGGGATCGGGACAAAAATCTTTTTAGGCGGCGGCATAGGATATGTAGCCTGGTACGGCACGCAGCATAATCCCAATGTCCCAAGAACAGACAACGGTGTTCCCCGTACCGGTGCCGGGACGCTTGCTCTGATTGGCGATTTAAAACAGATGAACAGCAGATTTTTGCGCGGTGTTAGCCTATTGGGGTACGGTGTTTCCTTGCAGGTCGGCGTGGGAGTGCCTATTCCTGTCCTAAGTGAAGAAATACTGCGTTTTGCGGCAGTCAGTGATGCCGGAATAATGGCGCCCGTTGTTGACTACAGCGAAGCTTACCCGCAGGGTACCGGCGGCATCCTGGGTGAAGTCAGCTACGCTGACCTGAAGTCGGGGAAAATTATTGTCCAGGGCAAGGAAGTGCCGACGGCTTCCCTGTCCAGCTACCCGCGGGCGCGGGAGATTGCCCTGGAGTTAAAAAGCTGGATTGAAAAGGGAGATTTTACACTGACAGAACCGGTTGCTTCCCTGCCGTCCGCCGATTTTCCCGTTCAGTTCAGCCGGGAGAATAAGCAGAAGGAGGAATAGCGATGATCAGACAAAAAGTAGTGCTTCGTTTTCCCGCCGATGTTGTTGAGCAGCCTTTTATATATACCCTGGCCAAAAAGTTTAATGTTACGGCCAATATTCTAAAGGCAAACATCAACCCCCGCAAAGAGGGAAGTATGGTGGTTGAACTGTCTGCAGAAGATGAGGATTATTCCGGGGCTATGGATTACCTGCAGTCACATGGCGTAATTGTTTTACCCCTGGCGCAGCAAATAGTTTGGCTTGAGGACCGCTGTACGCAATGCGGCGCCTGTGTCGTTATCTGCCCGACCAATGCCCTGTGGGTGAAGCGTCCGGAAATGACAGTATCTTTTTGTAGCGAGAAATGTGTGGTCTGTGAAAGATGCCTTAAAGCCTGTCCCGCCCGGGCGATAGAAGCCCGTTATCTGGATGAAGAAGGAGAGTAATATGGACTATGTAAACAAGGCGTACAGGCGGAGCATGCGCCCTGCGGGATTTGCCGGTTTTAACTGCAAATACAAAGAAACCGATTTATATGTGGCTGTTGATGAAAAAAGCTTTGTTCCTGAACTGGTAAAAACCGTAGAAAAAAGAATCCTCTACTACCGTTTTATCCTGGAGGAATACATTAGGCGGGACAGAGACTTTCAGATAACACACAAGCCTTATCTGCTTCCTCCGACAGCTCCTCTCCTGGCCCGTGCTATGGCAAAAGCGGGAAATATGGCAGGCACGGGCCCCATGGCCGCAGTTGCCGGTGCTTTTGCCGAATTTATCGGGCGAGACCTGCTGCAGTTTGCAGATGAGGTAATTGTGGAAAACGGCGGCGATATCTTTCTTGCGGTGAAAGAGAAAGCTAAAATTTTGGTTTTTGCCGGCGAATCTCCTTTAAGCAACCGTCTGGCCCTGGAGCTTAAACCGCAGGAAAACGGTTTTGGCGTCTGTACTTCATCGGGCACCGTCGGACATTCTTTCAGTTACGGGCGGGCGGATGCAGTTGTCATTGTTTCGCCGTCCGCTATCCTGGCCGATGCTGTTGCCACGGCAGCCGCCAATTTAGTTCAGACTTCCGCAGACCTGCAGAAAGCCGTCGATTTTGCCAGGAATATTGAAGGTATTACCGGTGTACTGGCGATAAAGGATGACAAGATTGCCGCCTGGGGGGACATTAAGCTTGTTCGTGTCTAAATGCTTCTCTCAGGGGCGACGTTTTACCGAATAATAGCAACAAGACATTATCACGGAATAACTGCACAAGAAATATTGCCCCCTTGATTTCCGACTTATTTTCAACTATAATACTAATTGCGCCGGCATAGCTCAATTGGTAGAGCAGCTGAATCGTAATCAGCGGGTTGGGGGTTCAAGTCCTCTTGCCGGCTCCAATTGAAAATACCATTTTAAGAGCCGCTCCTTCGGGGGCGGCTTTTTTGTTGCACGCAAGTTATCATTCAACTGCTATATAAAGCGTGGAGCCCTCCCGGTTATGTGGCCGTTTCTATTGACAACCGCAGAGGCGGTCTATAAATTAGCAAAGGAGGGGGAACCATGTCAATATTTGGTGGAGGCAACAACAGAGACGATAAATTGCTTCTGATTATTCTATTGATTCTTTTACTGTGCATGTGTAGAAATAACAGTTGTCGCGAATAATAATAAAAGATGCCTCCGGCTTTCGGGGCGGAGGCTTTTTTTTGTGTGCGTCCGGGAACGGGCGCAGCTTTTTTACAGCAGATAATAATGTACTAAAACGGCAATCAGGCAGGGCAGGGCGATTAGCAGAAAGCCAATTCCGTACTTGATGTTTTGCTCTCTTGTGGTCTGCTGTTTCATTATTTCCGGTTCTTCCTGCACATCGCCGATATGGCCTACACCGCCGAATTCTTCCTTGCTCAGGTAATAGTGCAGCAGCAGGTCTGCCGCTTCTGCCGGCTGAAAAAATATTCTGAGAAACGGGGGCAAAACACGCCTTCTTCTGTGGGTGCGCTCCCTGTAAGCGAAAAGCAGCACGGCAAACACTGCATTAATTAAGACTACCCACTCGCAGATGCGCCAAAATATTTGCGGGCTGTCCAGAAGGTGGCCGGTGAGGGCAGCGGCAGCAACTATTGCACAGCCAATAAGCAGAGCTTGGTATGCCTTCATTGCCAGCTTCCTTTCCTTGTAGATAGATTTATATATTCTTCAGCAGGGCGTCAATTCCTTTTCTTAGCTTGCATCAGTTGATCTGCCGAAATTCAAAGCAAAATTTGAAAAAAACTGGGTAAGTTGTAAAATTAATTG
>DGEC01000055.1 GCA_002385745.1 Firmicutes bacterium UBA3936 | reverse complement strand
TTAGCTAATTGTTTTTTGCCCGGTCAATAGCGGTTGTGTTATACTAAATATTAAGTCAAAAATTCATATTCATAATTTTACGAGGAGGTATGATATGGCTGAAAAAAAAGAATACTCTTTGCAGGAGAAAAGAGCTATTGCCAACCGGCGTGCGGAGGAATTGAAATCATATGTAGAACCATATTTGCAGGCAAGAAAGCTAATCCCCGACGGTTTCTCCAGCTGGGAAATCATCCAAGAAAGGCAACAAAAAATCTTAAAGCATTTTCGCGGCACTGAAGAGAATTGGCAGGATTGGCGCTGGCAATTAAGGCATAGAATCAAAGATGCCGCTCAACTAATAAAACTTTTGGGGATAACTCCGACAGAAGCTGAAATAATAGCAAAAGTCGGCGATAAGTACCGTTGGACTTTGTCACCGTATTATTTAAGCCTGATCACTCCCGGTGATGACTTTTGTCCCATAAAAAGGATGAGTATTCCGTCAAAGGAAGAACTGCAGGATGAGCAGGGTAAGGAAGATCCCATGGCAGAGGAGTTTACTTCTCCGGCCCCGGCAGTTACGAGGCGTTATCCGGACCGTCTGATTATTAAAGTAACAAATCAGTGTGCAATGTTTTGCAGGCATTGCCAGCGGCGCCGGCTGATAGGTGAAGTAGACAGAATAACGCCGCGCTCCCAGCTTCAGGCTGCTCTCGATTACGTGCGCAGGCATGAGGAGATCAGGGACGTACTGTTGACGGGCGGCGATGCCCTGCTGCTGAACAATGATCTTCTGGACTGGCTGCTTACAGAACTGGATAAAATAGAGCATGTTGAGATAAAACGCCTGGGAACCAGAACCCCGGTAACCCTGCCTATGAGAATCACCGATGAATTGTGCAGGATACTTGAAAGGCACGGGCCGCTGTATATTAACACCCAGGCCAATCATCCACTGGAAATTACGCCTGCATTTGCCGAGGCGACGCGCAAGCTGGCCCGCACGGGAGCGGCGCTGGGCAATCAGGCTGTTTTACTTGCCGGAGTTAACAATGATCCCCATGTTATGAAAAAATTAAACCATATGCTGCTGAAATGTATGGTTAGGCCCTATTATATTTTCCATGCCAAAGCCGTTAAGGGCACGTCCCACTTCAGGACCCGGGTTGAAGAAGGCATAGAGATTATGGAAAACTTAAGAGGCTATACATCGGGTCTTGCAGTTCCAACCTTTATTGTCAATGCACCGGACGGGTACGGCAAAACTCCCATGCTGCCGGAGTATCTGGTTTCCCTGGCTCCCGATAAAATTTTTTTACGAACCTGGGAAAACCGTATCCTGGAATATGAAAACAAAAATTAAGCCGGGAACAGTTGTTCGCTCCGGGAAATTGTGTTATACTGGAAAAGAAGTGTTTGCCAACAGGTGCCGGACAGAAGTCCGGCCTCTTTTTCGCCTGACAGCAGGAAACATATAACAGACGTAGAATATAAGGCAAAATGCCGGGAGGTAGAAGATGAAAGAATTGCCTTACTGGCTGGCTTTAAATGCCGTTTCCGTTTTGGGGAGCCGGCGTATAAGGAAATTAATTGATTTTACCGGAAGTGCCCGGGAAGCTTTCAGTCTTCCTGAAGAAGAAATTCTTAAAGCCGGTATCCCGGAAAAAGCTGCTGCCGCTTTTATTCGCGAAAGGGCTGGAATCGACCCGGAGCATGAATTGCTGCGTTGCCAGGAACTTGGCATTAATGTTGTCACGCTGGCAGACAGTAATTATCCCGAATTGTTAAAGGAAATATATGACCCGCCTCCGGTCCTTTATTTCCGCGGTGAATTGGAAGAGCTCAAAGGCGCTGCCGTAGCCGTTGTCGGTTCGCGGAAAGCCACGGCATACGGCCGGAACGCTGCGATTAAGATCAGCCGTGATCTTGCTGCTGCAGGGGTTGCTGTTATCAGCGGAATGGCAAGGGGCATTGACACTTGTGCGCATCTTGGAGCCCTTGAAGGAGGCGGCCGGACTTATGCCGTTTTGGGATGCGGTCTTGATATCTGTTATCCTCCCGAAAACAAAAAGCTCATGGCCAGAATTGAAAGGCACGGAGCCGTTATCAGCGAATTCCCGCCGGGCACCCGGCCGAGACCGGCTCATTTTCCCATGCGCAACCGGATTATCAGCGGTCTTTCCCAGGCGGTGCTGATAGTTGAAGCTGCCGAAAAAAGCGGTGCACTTATAACGGCTGATTGCGCCTTGGAACAGGGCAGGGATGTATTTGCTGTCCCGGGAAGCATCAACAGCTTAACCAGCCGCGGCTGTCATCGCTTGCTGCGGGAAGGCGCCGGCATTGCCGAGGGTGCGGAAGATATTTTATCTGCCCTGGGACTTGCAGGCGCAGTGTGCAGCAAGCCTCTGCCTGAACTGACTGAAGAACAGCAAAAAATTCTACGGAATATGGAATACGAGCCGCTGCATATTGACCGGCTGGCGGAAGCCTGCTGCATGCCGGCTGCAGAACTTTTGGCAATACTGGTGGAAATGGAAATAAACGGTCTGGTTAAAAAATTGCCGGGCAATTATTTTTTACGTGTATAGATAAGCAGTTAATGGTGTATGTAATAGAAAAGAAAGGGCTCTTTGGGGGTGTGAAATGTCTGATTATCTTGTAATAGTGGAATCACCGGCAAAGGCAAGAACCATACAGAAGTATTTGGGAAAGAGATACAAAGTGGTGGCTTCCATGGGACATGTGATTGATTTGCCCAAAAGCCAGATTGGCATTGATATTGAAAACAATTTCGAGCCCAAATATATAACCATCCGGGGAAAAGGCAATATACTTAATGAGCTGAAAAAAGCCGCTGCAAAGGCAAAAAAGGTGTTTCTTGCCCCGGATCCCGACAGGGAAGGGGAAGCCATTTCCTGGCATTTAAACCGCGCTCTGAAAATCGGGGATGACAGCGATTGCCGCGTTGAATTCTACGAAATAACTGACAAGGCAGTGAAAGAGGCTTTTAAAAAGCCGCGCCGCATTGATATGAACATGGTTGATGCCCAGCAGGCAAGGCGAGTTCTTGACAGGCTGGTAGGCTACAAGATATCGCCCTTGCTTTGGCAGAAAATAAAAAAAGGGCTTTCCGCGGGCCGTGTTCAGTCGGTGGCACTCAGGTTAATAGTAGAACGGGAAGAAGAAATAGAAAAGTTTGTCCCCGAAGAATTCTGGATACTGGACGCCAAACTGCAGGCAAAAAGGGAGATTACGGCCCGTTATTACGGGAAGAACGGCAAAAAGCATGTACCTGCTTCGGCAAAAGAAGTGGAAGCAATAAAGGCGGATGTTGTCAGATATGCTTTTCAGGTGTCAAAAGTCGAGAAAAAGGAGCGTCTAAAAAAACCGCCTCCGCCCTTTACCACAAGCAGCCTGCAGCAGGAAGCTTCCAGGAAGCTGGGTTTTACTGCCCGGAAGACAATGCTGCTTGCTCAGCAGCTGTATGAGGGGATAAACCTCGGGAAGGAAGGAGTAGTTGGGCTGATTACCTATATCCGTACCGATGCAACAAGAATATCCGCCGAAGCGCATAGCGCCGCCCGCAGTTATATAGAAAAGGAATTTGGGGATAAATACCTTCCCGAAAAACAATATCGCTTTGCTGCCGGAAAGAGTGCCCAGGAAGCCCATGAGGCAATCCGTCCTACGGCAGTGTCGCGGACACCGCAGAAAGTATCATCCTATTTGACAAAAGATCAATACCGCCTGTATAAACTTATTTGGGAGCGTTTTCTAGCCAGCCGGATGAGCCTGGCAGTTTATGATACGGTTAAGATTAAAATTACAGCCGGGCCGTATGAATTCCGAATTTCCGGTTCTCAAATTAAATTCGAAGGCTTTATGAAACTGTACACGGAAAGCCAGGATGCAAATGAAAGCGAAGAAAACAGTTTTCTCCCGGATTTGCGGGAAGGGGAAAAACTCAAGCTCCTGCAGCTTTTGCCGGAACAGCGTTTTACACAGCCCCCGCCGCGTTACAGCGAAGCGATGCTGGTAAAAGTCCTGGAGGAAAAAGGAATAGGACGCCCAAGTACCTATGCCCCCATCATTGAAACCCTTATTTCCAGAGGTTATGTACTGCGTGAAAAAAAAGTCTTTATTCCCACGGAACTGGGAAAGGTTGTCCTCGAACAACTCCTGCAGTT
This sequence comes from Firmicutes bacterium UBA3936, assembly GCA_002385745.1. Taxonomy (GTDB): domain Bacteria; phylum Bacillota; class Dethiobacteria; order Dethiobacterales; family Dethiobacteraceae; genus DTU027. The sequence continues at coordinate 1,914 of DGEC01000055.1, read as the reverse complement.
TTTCTCCGATATTTTTGATGTAGATTTTACGGCGCAGATGGAAGAAAAACTTGATGAAATAGCTGCCGGCAAGCTGCGCTGGGTAGAAGTTATCGATAATTTTTACAAAAATTTTGCCAAAAAGCTAAAAGAAGCCGAAAACCGGATGCAGGAAGTTATTATTGCTTTGGAAGAAAGCGATGAGCTGTGCCCGAACTGCGGGAAGCGGCTTGTATATAAAACGGGGCGGTACGGAAGGTTCCTGGCCTGCCCCGGCTTTCCGGAATGCCGCTATGCCAAGCCCATTGTCAAAACGCTGGAAATTGACTGTCCTGAGTGCGGCAAGTCTTTGGTTGAAAGAAAAAGCAGAAGAGGACGCACTTTTTATGGCTGCAGCGGCTATCCCGAGTGCCGCTTCACAACATGGGACAGACCCCAGAAAGAAAAATGCCCAAAATGCGGTTATCTGACAGTCCTGAAAGGAAAGACCCTGCAATGTGCAAATGAGAACTGCGGTTTTGTATTAAGCAAGGAACAGAGTTCAGCCAAAAAATCAAAAGAGCAAAAATCCGCTGCCAGGGGTGGTTAGTTTGACTGAAATAAAAATAGTCGGCGGCGGGCTCGCCGGCAGTGAAGCTGCCTGGCAGGCAGCACGCGCAGGCTGCCGCGTAAAACTGTATGAAATGCGGCCGCATAAAAAGACTCCTGTCCATAAGACAGGCTATCTGGCGGAACTGGTTTGCAGCAATTCCCTGCGCAGTGCATCTTTAGAAAATGCAGTCGGTTTACTAAAGGAAGAAATGCGGAGAATGAACTCATTAGTTATTGCCATGGCGGATTACCATGCCGTTCCCGCCGGGAGCGCACTGGCAGTGGACAGGGATGCTTTTGCAGCAGGCATTACAGCCGTCATAGAAAACCATCCCCGCATTCAAAGATATTCTGTGGAGATCACGGAAATCCCGGATACGGAGAACGGGCCGGTTATAATAGCTACCGGTCCACTGACGGCAGGTGCCCTTGCCGAAGAGATCGGCAGGCTTACAGGACAAAAATCACTTTTCTTTTATGATGCCGTCGCTCCTATTGTGACTGCCGAATCTATTAACCGGGATAAAGTATTTCCGGCTTCCCGCTACGGCAGAGAGGGTGCGGACTATCTGAACTGCCCTTTAAACAGGGAAGAATATCAAAAGTTTTATGAGGCCCTGGTAAATGCCGAAGTGCATGAGAGCCACTATGACGAAGAAGAGAAATTTTTTGCCGGCTGCATGCCTGTAGAAGTCCTGGCAGCAAAAGGGCACGAGACATTGCGGTACGGTCCTCTGAAACCTGTGGGGCTGGTCGATCCCAAAACCGGCAAAATGCCCTATGCTGTTGTCCAGCTGCGCCAGGATAATGCGGCGGCTTCTTTGTACAACCTGGTAGGATTCCAGACAAGACTGCGCTGGTCCGAGCAAAAACGTGTTTTCAGAATGATACCCGGCTTGGAAAATGCCGAATTCGTCCGCTATGGTGTAATGCACCGCAATACCTATATCAATTCACCCCTTTTGTTGAAGCCGACCCTGCAGTATGCGAAAAACCCGCTTTTATTTTTTGCCGGCCAGATTACCGGAGTGGAAGGATATGTGGAATCCGCGGCCATGGGCCTTGTAGCGGGAATAAATGCCGCCCGCCTGGTAAAAGGGGAGGAGCCGGTAAGCTGGCCTGCTGTTACCGCACACGGGGCACTGACACATTACATTACAGCAGCCGGCGCGGCAAATTTTCAGCCAATGAATGTTAACTTCGGACTTTTTCCACCTCTTGAAGGACGCTTGCCCAAAAAGCAGCGTAAAGCTGCCCTGGCAAAAAGAGCCTTGGATGCCATTGAAATGTTTAAAAGCGGTATCCTTATGTAAAATGGGATCGTTAGTGTAAAATTACTTTAGG
>DGEC01000089.1 GCA_002385745.1 Firmicutes bacterium UBA3936 | reverse complement strand
CATCGAATTAAAACAATTTGTTCATGAAGAGATGAAACGCATCCGGCAAAAAAGATTAAGAGGCAAAGAGTATCGGAATAATGTGCCGCTTTTCAGAGGTGGAAGCAGCCATACCCGGTTTGCATTAAAAGAGCTAAATAAACGTAGTGTTGTTTGAGTGGTGTGAGGTTCGTCTTAAAACCTAAAGTGTCTTGACACTATCTTTTTATGAAACAGGCTTGATTCTTTTGCCAATAATGGTATAATTGCATTTGACAGTTGAATACTCTGATGTCTTCAGGGCAGGGTGAAATTCCCGACCGGCGGTGAAAGTCCGCGAGCGCGCAAGCACTGACTTGGTGAAATTCCAAGACCGACAGTTAAAGTCTGGATGGGAGAAGACTGTTTTTGTGTTAATAACACCTGAAAGACATCACCTTTCAGGTGTTAACATTTTTAAAGAACTTCTTATTATAGAAACGGAGGAGGAACCATATGAATTCAAGATTAAAAAAGTATGCTATTTTAGGAATGCTAACCGCCCTTGCCTATCTTGTAATGGCTGTAGGACGCATCCCAGTTATCTTGTTCTTAAAATATGATCCCAAGGATATTGTCATTGTCATAGGAGGTTTTATTTTCGGTCCTTTGTCGGCCTTTGTCATTTCTGCCGTGGTTTCTGTTGTGGAGATGTTTACAGTCAGTGACACCGGCGTCATTGGTTTAATCATGAATGTCATCTCCAGCTGTGCTTTTGCCTGTACGGCTGCCTTTATCTACACACGCCGGAAAACACTGAAATTTGCCGTCATCGGCCTCTTAAGCGGCTGTGTTCTGATGACTGCCACCATGCTTCTCTGGAATTACCTGATTACACCCTTATACCTGGGCTATCCCCGGGAAGTGGTGGCAAAAATGTTAATACCCTACTTTCTCCCCTTTAATCTTCTAAAAAGCATTATAAATGCCTCCCTGACCATGCTGCTCTACAAACCGCTGGTTGAATATTTGCGCCGGCATGATTTTTTAGCTCCTTCCACTGCTTCCGCAGCAGACAAACCGGCAAAGAAAATAACCACCGGTGTAGCGCTGGTCTCATTGTTTGTTTTAGTTACCTGCATATTGCTGATTCTGGCCTGGCAAGGGAAAATCTAGCGCCGGCCTCAAGAGGCAATGCCATCAATTGGCAGGGAAAATGTGAAGGATTCTTAACAATTGAGCGAGAACTCCTGTATTATCTGGAGCAACCGGAATTAGCAGGAGGAATGAAGATGAAAAGAAAATTATTAATCCTGGCAGTTATTGCGGTATTTGGCGCCGCGGCAGCTGCCAATTTTTTATTGCCGCCGGCAGAAAATAAAACACCCTCCCCTGCCATTCCTGCAGAGAACAGCGGTGACACCACTGTTTTCGCAGGGGAAGCCTCCCCGAAAGAAAACACAGAACCGGCTGAAGAAAAAGAAAACAATGCTGAAAAGATTAATCACAATTCGGAAACAGCAGGTGAGAATGGGAGCAGGAACAAGGAAGTAAAATCAGCCCGGCCGGAAAGAGAAAACAATTCTTCTCTTTCTCTTCCGTCAAGACAGGGGGAAGCAGCCAGACAAACTGAAAAAGTAAAAGAAAAAAACAATCAGGAAGAAACGAACAACCCGGCTGAAAGCCCCAGGGTTACATATAATACATATACGGTACAGCAGGGTGACACCCTCTGGCTGATAGCCCAAAGCAGCGGTATCCCCATGGCAGAACTGCTTGCTGTCAATCAGATCTCGGAAAACACCCCTCTTTACCCGGGAATGACCTTAAAAATCCCTCAGTACAACATACCGCCCAAAAAAACTCCCGGTCCCGGGTACGGCGAACTGCTTGACTGGTGGACGGAAGCTCAGTACCTCTGGCCTATCGGCCAAAATGCCCGGATAATCGATTTTGAAACGGGAAAAAGCTTTAATGTGCGCCGTTCTTACGGAGCTTTCCATGCCGATGCGGAACCGCTTACAGCAGCCGACAGCACAGTAATGAAGGAAATCTGGGGCGGCTGGAGCTGGACACCCCGTCCGGTAATTGTGGAAATAAACGGCAGGAGGATTGCAGCATCCTGTCATGCAATGCCCCACAGCATCCAAACAATCACCGACAACAACTTTGACGGTCATTTCTGTGTTCATTTTTTAAACAGCACCAGGCACAGCGACAACAAGGTGCAGGCGGATCATCAGCAAAATGTCCGCACGGCAGCCGGAATGTAGCAGCCCGGCAAAAATCCTCCCTTTTCAGGATATTAACATCCGACAGTTGCACACTTTCCAAGAATAATATGTTATAATGGATTAATTGAAACACAGTACAAATCATACAATGTTATACCGGCGGGAGGATTGAACGTGGAAAAAACAACTGCTCTGGAAATACAAACAGCCGGCCAAAAATATCTTGGCAATACAGGCTTGATTATTTTTATCGTCCTCATGAACATGTTTGTTCCGCTCTCCATTGATCTTTATCTCCCGGCCCTGCCGGGACTGAAGGATTACTTCGGCAGCGGCACCGCCCTGACAAATATGACGCTCAGTATTTTTATGTTTTTTTATGCCATCGGAATACTGCTCTGGGGACCCATTAGTGACAAATACGGCCGCAGGCCGGTAATAGCGCTGGGCAGTTTGATTTATATTGCCAGCAGCATTTCCTGTTCCCTTGCCCCCAACATTTACCTGCTGATCGCGGCAAGGGCCCTGCAGGGTGTAGGCGGCGGAGCCATTATTTCCAGTTCCTTTGCCATCGTAAAAGACTGCTATACCGGGAAAAAAAGAGAAAAAATACTGGCCGTCACCCAGTCAATATCAGGCATTGCCCCCATGGTTGCCCCTGTCCTGGGAGCCTGGATCTTAAAATTTACAGACTGGCGCGGCGCATTCTGGATCCTGGCGGCAGTCGGTATTTTTAATTTCCTGTTGACAGTGCTGTATCAGGATACATTAAGAGATGATGAAAAATATACCGGGTCCCTTCTGGGCTCGCTCTCACGCCTGTATGTGGTTGGCAAGAACAAGAGCTTTACCATCCCCAACCTGATCTTTTCCGTTTCCCAGCTGCCCTTTATGGGCTATATCGCAGTATCTTCCTACATTTATGTTAACTATTTCGGACTCAGTGAACAGGCCTACAGTTACTTCTTTGCCGCCAACTCCTGTATTACCATACTTGGCCCCATTATTTATGTGCGCTTTTTTATTAACCATGATAAAAAAGCACTGGCAATGGGCAGTTTTGTTATAGCGGCAATCAGCGGAATACTGGTGATGACGATTGGCGGGCTATCCCCTTATATTTTCCTGGTCTGTATAGTTGCCATGTCCATGACGGGGGCAGTAATGCGTCCTTTCAGCATTAACGTCCTGTTTGAGCAGCAGAAGGGGGATACCGGAACGGCTTCCTCGCTGTTTAACACCGTATTTACGCTCTTTGGCATTTTGGGAATGACTATTGCCTCCTTTGACTGGGGAAACATTATTGTCAGCCTGGGCGCCATCATAACTGCCGCCTCGGTCCTCTCGATTATCTCCTGGTATGCCTTTATTAAATCGCCCATCCCCTGCAAAGGGGTAAAAAACGCCTAAAGCCTAAACAAAGCAAAAAACAAAAAGCTGCGGCAGCGCAAAACTGCCGCAGCTTTTTGCCTTAGGAAAGCCGTTTTGTTTACGGTAATTCAAAAGCTTCCTTCAATGCTGAAATATATCCGTCAATTGCTTTTTTGCCGATTTTTGTTCCCGGTACAGACTCAAAACCATGGTAGCAGCCGGGATAGATATGAAATTCGGTTGCAACCCCGGCCTGCAGCAACCTTTGGACATAGTCAATTGTTTCATCCCGGAATAAATCCAATTCACCGACAATGGTATATGTAGGCGGCAATCCGGAAAGGTCTTCAGCCCTGGCAGGAGCGGCATAGGGTGAAACTTCACCGCCTTTGTCTCCCAGGTACAACTGCCAGGCTTTAATGTTTGTCTCCCTGTTCCACAAGCGGGCATCCGTAAACTCATAGCTGGAAGGCGTGACATTGCGGTCGTCAATCATGGGATACAGCGGCATCTGCAGCTTGATGGCCGGACCGCCTTTGTCCCTGGCCAGCAGGGCCACCGCCGCAGTAAGTCCTCCCCCAGCGCTGCCCCCGGCGACAGCTATACGTGTGGCATCTATGTCGAGGCCGTTGTCCGCTGCTGCCATCCACTTCAGCGCAGCATAGCAGTCATTGAGCCCCGCCGGGAAAGGATGCTCCGGCGCCAGCCGGTAGTCAACCGAAACAACCACACAATTTACTTCCCGGACAAATTGCCGGCACAAATCGTCAAACATGGCGGCAAAACCAAAAACATAACCGCCGCCGTGAATCCAGAGCAGCCCGGGCAGACTGCCTTTTCTGTCCGCCGGCCGGTAAATGCGCAGGGGTACTTGGTTGCCGTCTTCGCCGGGAATCCTTATTTCACTGATGGGAATATTTGGATCAGAGGCCTGCTGCATCATGGCAAACATATCCCGGGTCATTTTCCTTGCCGTCTCTATATCGGCAAACAGATCCCCTCCCGCAGGCATCATGGCAAAGGCCTGCCTTAATTCAGGGTGAATTCTCTCCTCCAGTTTCATTTCATACGGGACCTCCTTTTTTAATCTTTTTTTTAATCAGAGGAAGCCAAACAATAATCTTAACAGTGCCTTCTTTCTTGGCGCAGGCTGCAGCGGTTCCGCCGCCTGGCAGTCAAAAACGGCGCCGTTAATCAGTTCCTTTGAAATTATAGAGCGGTTTAATAATATCTACTATGTCAACCGCATCCCGGATGTTGTCAATTATATCTGCCATAGGCTTGTAGGCCAGGGCACATTCATCTAGGGTTGATCTGGTGACAGTAGAGGAGTAAATGCCTGCCATCGTTTCTTTGTATTCCTGCAGGCTGATTGTTTTTTTGGCCTGGCGCCTGCTCATCAGCCTCCCTGCCCCGTGGGGCGCGGAATAGTTCCAGTCTTTATTGCCTTTGCCGATGCAGATCAGGCTTCCGTCCCGCATATTCAGCGGAATTAATACCTTTTCACCCTTGCGGGCAGATATGGCGCCCTTCCTCAAAATCATACCGTCCAGGTCAATGTAATTGTGAATGGTTGTGAAATGTTCTTCCGCTGCAAGCTTCATTTTTTTTATGATTTCATCAACTATGGCTTTGCGGTTATAGACGGCATACTGCTGGGTAATTCTCATATCATGCAAGTAATTGCGGAAACTTTCACCCTGCAGGTAGGCAAGTTGTCTGCTGATTTTAACGGAGCCGGTTTTCTGCAGTTCCCTGTAGGCAAGTTTCTGGTAGTACTCCGCAACCTGCTTCCCCAAATGCCTGCTGCCGGAATGGACGACTAAATATAATGATCCCCTGCTGTCTTTGTTGACTTCAATAAAATGGTTTCCGCCTCCCAGGGTGCCGATGCTCAACTTTGCCCTTTCATAATCGACGTGTTTTTTGCAAAGCAAACTGTCGAGCCCGGTGTATTTCACATATTCATGCGGCTTCTTCCTGACAGAAAAGCCCGAGGGGACAGAAGTGTGAATAATTTCGTCCAGCCTGTCTAAGTCAATTTCCTTTTGTCTTAGTTTGATTGTTTCCACGCCGCAGCCAATGTCTACGCCGACCAGGTTGGGTACAACTTTATCGGTTATGGTCATGGTTGTGCCAATTGTACATCCCACACCGGCATGAGCATCGGGCATAATCCTGATAATGCTGCCTTTGACAAACTCTTGATTGCACAGCTCCTTGATCTGGGCTGCTGCCTGGCTTTCCAGTTCATCAATAAAAACCTTGGCGGTGTTATATTTACCCCTGATCTCAATCATGCTGTATCCTGCTCCTATCAGTATATTTTTCGAAGCATCTTTTTACATATTGTATCGGCTTTCAACCGCCACTTGACGAAAGGAAAAGAATAGATAATTTACCGGTAAATTTATTATACCTCAGAACACGTTTACAGCAAATAAAGACAGCCGCTCATTTTTACCGTAGATTAAGTTATAAAAAGGCGCAGGTTAAACCGCGCGGGTTGTAACTTGCGCCTTTGCTGCTACAGGCTGCTTCTTTTAGAGATATTTTGCCGCTTCCCGGTCAATGATAAAGGTACAGTCGCTGTGCAGTTGCAGAATCGAGGCAGGGACATAGGGATCAATGTCGCCCTTTACCGCATTTCTCACTGCCTCCGCCTTCTCCGGGCCGTTTGCCAAAAGCAGTATTTTTTTCGCCTGCATAATTGTTTTTATGCCCATGGTAATTGCGCAGGTTGGCACTTCCCCCGGAGAAGCAAAAAATCTGGCATTGGCCTTGATGGTATCTTCGTCAAGTTCAGTCAGAAAGGTGGCAGCGGAGAATTTCGCCGCCGGTTCATTAAAGCCAATGTGGCCGTTTCTGCCGATGCCAAGGACCTGCAGGTCAATGCCGCCGGCCTTCTGAATAGCCTCTTCGTAGCGGTCGCATTCCGCATCTATATCGGCGGCCAGTCCGTCCGGTATGTGGATATTCTCCTGCTTAATATTAACATGATCAAACAGGTTTTTTTTCATAAAGTAATGATAGCTCTGTATATTGTCGGGAGCCAAGCCGTAATACTCATCAAGGTTGAAGGTAATAACACGGCTGAAATCTAGCCCCTGTTTTTGGTGCATTGCAGACAGTTCCTTATACATGCCGACAGGCGTGCTGCCTGTGCAGAGTCCCAAAACGCTGTCAGCCTTAAAAGCTACCTGGCCTGCAACTATTAGTGCCGCTTTGGCACTTAATTCGCCGTAGCTGTCAACAACGTAAACTCTCATAGTTTACCTCCATTAGTTAGAGTGCAGGCAAAAGCTACCACCCGAACCTTTTGTCCCGGGAATCGCTTCCCGGTTTTGTGAGTTCTTTAACGGTCGTGGATCAACCGGGAGACATCCGCCGAAAGTTTCGATAAACCTCCACCTCGTCAACACGTCCGTGTCGTGTTCCGGCGCTTTGGAATTTGCCTGTAACCTGTATTCACCTCCATTTTATGATAATTCTTCAGTGATCACTGCCGCCAGTTCCCCTGCCATGGCCCGCAGTTCCTCCTCGTTTCTTCCCTCCAGCATTATCCGGATCAGAGGTTCGGTGCCGGACGGACGGATCAAAAGGCGGCCGGTGCCGTTTAGTTTTTGCTCGGTTTTGGCCACAGCTTCCCTGATACGGGCGTTTTTATCCCAGCCGTCCCGCCTGGCGACAGGACAGTTGACCAGTACCTGGGGGTATTGGGTAAAGGAAGACGCAAGCTCCTCCAGGGGCTGCTTATTCCCCGCTATCACTGCGGAAAGGTGCAGGGCAGTCAACAGACCGTCACCCGTGGTATTATGGCGTAAAAGGATAATATGCCCGGACTGTTCACCGCCAAGGCAGGCGCCGGTCTCCAGCATTTTTGCCAAAACATACCGGTCACCTACTTTTGTGCGTAGCAGGTTGAAGCCGAAGTTTCTTGCCGCCTCATCCAGCCCGAGATTGCTCATCACTGTTGCCACAACGGTCTTCTCCTGCAATACTCCTTTGGCCAGCATATCTCTGGCCAAAATCGTCATAATGATATCACCGTCCAGCAGCCGGCCTTGACTGTCGGCAGCCAGCACCCTGTCCGCGTCGCCGTCAAAGGTAAAACCGAAGTCTGCCTTATGCTTGCGCACCAGGGAAAGCAGCGCTTCGGGGTGGGTAGAGCCGCAGCCTTCATTGATATTGCTGCCGTTGGGGCGGTTATAGGCGGCGATCACTTGCGCTCCCAGGGTTCTGAAGGCCTGCGGGGCCAGTTTGGATACCGCGCCGTTGGCGCAATCAAGCACGATGCGGTAGCCCTCAAGGCTGCAGGTGACGGTAGACAGTATATGCTGCAGGTAACGCTTGCTTGCTTCTTCATCCCGGTACACCCGGCCGACAGCCGAAGATTCCGGGCGGGGCAGCTTGTCGCTTGCCGAAAAATAAAGCTCTTCTATTTCCTCTTCCGTTTCATCGGAAAGCTTGTAGCCATCGGCACTGAAGAATTTGATGCCATTGTCCGGGTAAGGGTTATGGGAAGCGGAAATTACTACTCCGCCGCAGCAGTTCATTTCCCTGGTCAGGTAGGCTGCGGCCGGAGTGGAAATTACGCCGGCTGCATAAACATCAACACCAACGGATGTAATGCCGGCAGCAAGGGCTCCCTCCAGCATTGTTCCTGAGATGCGGGTATCACGGGCAAGAAAAAAGGCCCTGCGCCCGCTGCTTTTTTTCTGCAGCACATAAGCGGCTGAACGGCCTATTCTGTAAGCCAGTTCAGGAGTTAACTCCCTGTTGGCAATACCCCGGATTCCGTCTGTTCCAAAAAGTCTCCTCAACTGCTGCCTCACCTCCAGGCAATACTTTTGTAGTATAGCATATACGACAGGCTCTGGCAATGCTACCGGGGACCGATCATTATTTCCACCTGGATTTTACCGGAATGCATCACCTCAACCCCTTCGGGAACCCCGGAGAGTGAAACCGACTTGGTTACGCTGTACCTGGCATTGCCGATATCAACCGGCTCTGTATATATTTCCTCAATTTTGCTCAAATCTTCCTCCTTGCCTTTAACAGTCACACTGGCAGGGTACAAATTAATCTGTTTTATTGCATAACCGTATACCGGTGTCCCGTTCAGGCTTGCGCGGACGGGAATTTCCTTTTGCGGCAGGGCAATGGGAATAAAAACTTCCACCAGCGAAGGCGTGACTTTTACTCCCTCAACAACCTGTCCGCTTATGTCTACGGCACTGACGGAAACTACTTCAGTAAGATTGCCGTCGGCATTGTTAATATTAACTATTGTTCTGACCCGGTCAACCTGATTAAGGTAAGAGCGGGCTCCGCTGACAAAAACGGCATCAGGAACAATTTCTATTTCTCCCCGGATGTAACCTTCAGCCTGAGAACCGGTAACATCCACTTCCACCTGCATCTGGTGCGATTCTATAGTTTCCAGGTCAACCTCTACCTGGGCAGGATTAATGGAAGCTACGCTTACCCCCTTGGGCACATCAGGGACTACGGGAGTAAGACGGTGTCTGCCCGGGCCAAGGTTGCGCAAATCAACAAAAACACGCAATGTCCTGGGAGTGATTTCGTCCAGCACATCCTTATTTCCGTTTAGAACCACATCTACCTCTTCGGTAATCTTGGTGATGGCAAGTTCATCGTCAAGGTTCAGCCACTCCAAAGCCACATTGGTATAAGACCGTCTTATATTAGGCTGTTCTTCCACAGGCAGGGAATCACCCGTCACATAAGCCCAGAGTATCAGGGCCAGGAAAAAGGCGGCTATTTTTACGGCCAGATTGTGTAACAGCAGCTTCCTCAACATTTACACTGACCTCCACTGCCGGAAAATATTCAGCGCGGACTTTGGTTTACAAAGATTAATTAACAGCTGCCTGAGTGTTTTTTCGTCAAGGTAGCGCGTCAGCTTTCCGCTGCTGGCAATGGAAACCACACCGGTTTCTTCTGAAACGGTAATGGCAACTGCATCGGATTGTTCCGATACTCCAAGGGCAGCCCGGTGTCTTGTGCCCAGTTCTTTGCTGAGATTGGGATTTTCCGTAAGCGGCAGGAAGCAGCCGGCAGCCATTATCCTGCCTCTGCGAATAATGGCCGCACCGTCATGAAGCGGGCTGCGCGGCATGAAAATATTGATTAGCAGTTCCGCCGATACCTGGCCGTCTATGGGAATACCTGTTTCAATTATTTCATTCAAACCGGTTTCCCTCTCCAGGATAATCAGGGCGCCAATGCGTTTTTTTACCAGAACTCTGACCGCTTTAAGAATTTCCGCAAGCATTTTATCAAAATCCGGTTCCCTGTAGAAGTGGTCGCTGCGCGTGAACAATTTCCCACGGCCCAGTGTTTCCAGTCCCCGCCGCAGTTCCGGCTGAAAAACAATGGGAATGGCAACTATCCCCACAGTCATCAGGTTGGTAAGCATCCAGTTAAGGGCAAAAAGCTTCAATTCCCTGCTGACAACGGTGACAATCAGCAGCACTGCCAGCCCCTTCACCAGCTGCTCAGCCCTGGTCCCGCGGATCAGCAGGATGGCCTTGTAAAAGACATAAGTTACAATAATAATGTCCAGAATGCTGCGCCAGCTGATGGCGGCATTAAGCAACCGGACAAGCTGGTTCACTGCCTGTCACCTCCGTTATCTTTATCGGCAAAAATTAAAAAATCATTACATTATCTTTTCGCCAAACAGCAACAAAAACCTGCAAATAATCAGTATAGCGGGTTCTTTTTCGAGCTGGCAGGGTTTATCGCCGCCTGCCAAAGTATTCCCGGGTAAGAGAGGCGACAAGGCCGCTTAAACCCCACAGCCCAAAAAGATTGGGAATGGCCATCAAGCCGTTTAATGTATCGGAGAGTCCCCAAACAGTACGCAGGCTTCCTGCCGCTCCAAAGGGAATCAGCAAAACCCATAACAGGCGGTAGCAATGAATAAACTTTGAGTTTGCCAGGTATTCAAAACATTTCTCCCCGTAATAAGACCAGGTAAAAAGCGAAGAAAGGGCGAAAAATACCAGCCCTCCCGCTACAACCCAGCCACCTATAAAAGGCAGGCTGCCAGAAAAGGCGGCTGAGGTCATGGCCGCTCCCTCCAGCCCCGAAGTCCAGGCACCTGTGCTCAGAATGACAAGGGCAGTCATCGTACAGATAACATGAGTGTCAATAAACACCTCACAGATGCCCCAAAGGCCCTGGCGTACCGGATGATCAGTTTTGGCAGCGGCATGGGCAATACTGGCGCTTCCCAGGCCTGCTTCATTGGAAAAAATACTGCGGGCAAAACCAAAACGGAGGGCTGAAGCAACGCCCGCTCCGGCAAAACCGCCGCAGGCAGCCTGGCCGGAAAAGGCGCTTTTCATTATCCGGCTTATGACTTCAGGAATCCTTTCGGCATTGAGAACAATTATCACCAGTGCACTGCACAGGTAAAATGCGGACATCAGCGGCACCATTTTTTCAGTAACGGCGGCCAGCCGGCGGATGCCGCCCAGGACAATCAGGGCGGCAACAAAAGCTATACACAGGCCTGTCGCCAGGGGAGGTATGCCGCATGCTTCCTGCAGGACTGAAGCAACAGAGTTGGCCTGCACCAGATTACCGATGCCAAAGGCCGCCACAGCCCCAAATGTTGCAAAAAGGACTGCGAGCGACGGGCTTTTCAGTCCGGACTCCAGAAAATACATGGGGCCGCCGGCAAAAGTTCCGCCGGAAGCACGCCGGAAGTATACAGCCAGGACAATCTCGGCATATTTGGTTGCCATGCCCAAAAATGCGGATACCCACATCCAAAATACTGCACCGGGGCCGCCAAGGGTGATGGCCGTTGCCACCCCGGCTATATTGCCGGTCCCGATGGTACCGGCAAGAGCGGTTGTTAAAGCCTGAAAGGGGCTGATATCGCCGCCCGCGCCGCCGTCTGCGCAAAAAATGCCCTGCAGGCTTTCTTTCATTACTGCCGGGAAATGCCTGAGCTGCACAAAAGAGGTGCGTACACTCAATAGAATTCCGGTGAGAGAAAAAGCCGCAATCATTGCCGAACCGCTCCAAAAAACCTGCAGCCACTCGAAAAACCTGCCAGCAACTGCCAGAATCTCCATATTCCACTCTCCCTTGCTTCTCCTCCCAAAATATTATGCTGCCGGGAGAGTGAAAAATGTTTACAAGCTAGTTTTTAAAATCGGAGGGGCGCTTGCAGGTGGGACATTTGCCATCCCGGAGCCGGACATCTACCCGGTAAGCATAGCGTCTGACCAGCACTTCACCGCAGCCGGGGCATACGGTGTCGGATGCGCCGCTCACGGTAACATTGCCCAGATATACATAAGCTAACTTTTGCAGTGCCGTCTCCCGCAGTCTTTCCATAACGGCAATGGGAGTAGGCGGCCTGTTAAAGCGATGCTGGGGGAAGTAGCGCGACAAATGCACGGGTATCAGGGGGTTGATCTCAGCAACCCAGGAAGAGAAACGTTTCATTTCTTCCGCATTGTCATTAAGTCCCGTCACTACAAGGTAAGTCAGTTCCACATGAGCAGAGGCGGCGGCCTGCTCCACATAGCGCAGGACCGGTTTCAGCTTTCCCGCACAGTGTTCCGCATAGAAATCCTCTGTAAAGGCTTTGACGTCAATATTAAAAGCATCGATTAAGGGCAGCAATTCTTTAAGCGGTCCAGGGTTAAGATACCCATTGGTCACCATAGCATTCTTCAATCCCTTTTGCTTTGCCAAGGCTGCCGTTTCCAGAACAAATTCAAACCACATGCCCGGTTCCGCATAGGTATAGGCAATGCCGAACCTCTCATCTTTGCTGCGCGACATAATTTCAGCCACCAGTTCCGCCGGCGTCAGGGACAAAAAGTCCCTGCCGTCCGCCCTGACCAGCTGCCAGTTCTGGCAGAAGCCGCAGTCTAAATTGCAGCCCGCCGTTCCCACGGAAAATATCTTCCTGCCCGGGTAAAAGTGATAAAGGGGTTTTTTTTCAATGGGATCAACTGCCGCGGCGCCGCAAAGGCCGTAGTTCATAGTATAAAGTTTACCGCCTTCCTCCCGCCGTACACCGCACAAACCAGTCTTGCCCCCCTGCAAGCGGCAGAAATGGGGACAGAGGCGGCAGATAACACCGTCCGTTGTCTTTTCATAATGCAGTGCTTCATGCATGGCCGGCTACCACCCTACTTGTAACGGCGAACCAGGAAGCGGTAGAGGCGGTAGGGTTCACCGGGGCTGATGCCGGCCTTTTGCAGGGCAATGGCCAGCTGCTCTTCCGCCGTATCCACTCCCTCCAGGTCGGGCAAAAGCAAACCGCGCCGCCGGCCGCTTTCCACAATCACTCCGTAGCGTTTAGGATCAAGCTCCTTTTTGCCGCTGATTTTTTCCGGGGGTAGCAGCACATCGACGGAATAATAAAGATGTGGCAGCTCCCCGGCGGTAACGGGCGAAAAGCGCGGGTCGGCCGTGCCCGCGGATATGGCATTTTCTATTATCTCCCTCGCCAGTGATTCCCGCAGGGGTTCAATGGTGCCAATACAGCCGCGCAGCCGGCCGTCCATTTTCAGGGTAACGAAAGCCCCGGCTTTAGTTTTATTCAGTTCTGAATCCTGCGGGGGTTTGATGCGCTTCCCGCGCAGCACATAGCTTTCCAGCGCCTTTTTTGCGAGCTGCACATGTTCACTTGACTTGCGTTTATTGCCAGCAGGAGTCAAGTCCGCCGTCAGGTAGCCGACGCCAAAGGGCCCTTCATAGGACAGGATTTCAGATACAACGGTGTCGCCGTCAAGCATTCCCAGGCAGATAAGGATAGAACGGTAACCGCATTCACCCGCTTCTTCAAGCAGACCGCTGTCAATATTTAAAATTCCCTCCACATCATATTGTTCCAAAAGCGAAGCCAGTTTTTCGTCAAATTCCCTTCCCGCCGGGGAATAACCGGCAGGCGCGCCCGGAATAAGCCGGTGTGACAGGTCTGAACTGCAAATGACTGCCGCCCTTTTCTTCTGCCGCTCCAGCGCCCGGCGGCAGGCCCGTCCGAATTCAAAAAGACGGCGGGGCGGCAAAAGCCCGAATGTCAGGTGGAGAAGGGGCAGGTTAATATCAAACTGCCTGAAAAAATAAAGGGGCACAGTAGCACCGTGGTCCAGTTCGGCAGCCACGCGGTATGCAGCGGCGCTCCGCTTGTCGATAACAGCCGTCCGGATGCCCGCGCGATCCGCCTCCAGCTCAACAGCCTCCAGAAGGCTGCGGTCATTTTGATAGGAATAAGTTATCCCGGGAACTCCGAACTGCGCAAGTGTCCCCGTCAGCGGATCAATATCCAGCATGGCCACGGCATCCCGGAAAAGCGGACCGTGGGGCGTGATAAGCACAATCACATCTGCCCGGCTGTCTTTGGCCCTTCTTGCCAGTTCCTGCATGGCGGCATAGGTAGCCGCTACTTTCGCGGCTTCCTCTTTGCCGACTTCGGGAAGAGCAATTGCAGCGTGCGGATAAATTCCCGCATGGGCGATTGTCATTATTATCGCTCCCTTGCTTTTTATTGCTATTCTTTCCGGAAATGTTTTCCTCTACTTATATCTTAAATGATTTTTACCTTTTTTTATACAGTCTTTTCCCTTAATTTATAAAAAAAGAAACCGCACGGTTCCTTGTAGGGTTTTTATCGCTAAAGAAGAATATATAGCTTTAACTGCTTAGAATGCCGGACTGTAAAAACTGACAAGTCCCAGATATACAGACCAGGCTATCTTGCTTTGGTAGGCCGGGTCCGCCAGCAGTTCCGCTTCCTGCGGGTTGGAAAGAAAGCCGCATTCCACCAGAACCGCTGCACTTTCCATATTATTAAGAACATAAAAATCCCCTGCCTTGACAGCCCTGTCGGTATTGGCCAGAACACGGATCAATTGTTTCTGAATTTTTTCCGCAGCGCCCTTTGACTGTTCGCAATTGCTTTTATAGAAAGTCTGGGCGCCGTGCCAAACCGCTGAATTGATGGAATTAATATGGATGCTTAAAAAAAGGTCGGGTTTTGCTTCATTGGCTATCTGCATCCTGTTCTTCATATCCTGCTGTTTTTTCGGCCCGCCTGCAACAGTTAAAAAATCACGATCAGTTTCCCGGGTCATTACCACCCTGGCACCGGCTGACTGCAGGTAGTGGCGCAGCTTCAGGGCTATCTCCAGCACTATTTGCTTTTCCAGAACATTGTCCTGCATCACTCCGGGATCATAACCGCCATGTCCGGGATCCAGGACAAACACTTTGCCGGCCAGAGGCAGCATTTGTACGCTTGTGACACCGGCGGCCGGCTGCGCCCGCGGAATGAATAGTGCAGTACCCAGGCACAGTACAAGAATAAATAACACGAGAAGCAGAATTATTTTGGTCTTAGCTGACGCAAACATAACAATACGCATAAATTCCCCTCCTGCTAACAGAATATGACGGGGAGGGCTTGTATATGAGATGAGGTGTATATGAATTACCTGCAGATCTTTTTGACTTTTTTAAAAATAGGAGCAACCACCTTCGGCGGCGGCTATGCCATGCTGCCCGTTATCAGGCAGGAAGTAGTCAACAGGCATTCCTGGCTGGGCGAGGAGGAGTTTATTGATGCCCTGGCCGTAGCCCAGTCGCTTCCCGGAGCAGTGGCCATCAACACTGCGGTTTTCGTCGGTTACAAGGTAAAAGGATTGCCCGGGAGTTTAGCCGCACTGCTGGGAGCGGTCCTGCCTTCTTTCCTTGTTATCCTTCTGGTGGCGGCTTTTTTCGTGCAGTTCATAGAAAACAGGCTTGTTGCAGCGGCCTTTGCCGGTATCAGGCCTGTGGTTGCCGCTCTGATTGCCTTTGCCGTCATGAGACTGGGCAAAACCGTTTTTCGCAAAAAATTCGGCCTGATTTTATTTTTCCTCTTTCTTTTGCCGGCCGTATTTCTTAGATTCAACCCGATTTTGCTGATAATTGCCGGGGCGGCGGCCGGACTTTTGCGGGAAGCGTTGCAGCCTAAACCGGAAAGAGAAAAAGGTGATGCCCGTTGATCATACTGCAGCTATACCTGTCATTTTTAAAAATCGGCCTGTTCAGCATCGGCGGCGGCTATGTCATGCTGCCGCTTTTGGAAAAAGAATTCATTGCTGTCAAGGGCTGGCTTACAGCCACTGAATTTGTTGATATTATAGCCATTGCTGAAATGACACCGGGACCGATAGCCATTAATGCCGCCACCTTTATAGGTTATAAAGCAGGCGGTTTTTGGGGATCCCTGTTTGCAACCGCGGGAGTAATTACTCCCTCTGCAGTGCTTGTCCTGCTGGCGGCAACGGCATTAAAGCATTTTTATCATAACCGGCTGGTCCAGGCGGTTTTCAGCGGCCTGCGGCCTGCAGTGCTGGCTTTGATCGCCGGAGCAGCCATTTCCGTAGCCCGTGCAACTGTGCTAAACCTTTCCGCCGCCGTTTTTGCCGCCGCTGCTTTTCTGCTGCTTGTTTTCACACGGCTGCATCCAATTTTAATACTCCTGCTGGCAGCAGCAGCGGGACTCTTGGTTTTTCGCTAGCTCGTTAGTGTAAAATTACTTTAGG
>DGEC01000054.1 GCA_002385745.1 Firmicutes bacterium UBA3936 | reverse complement strand
GTGACTTTGTCTACAGTCTGAGACTGCCTCAGGCAGGCGATTTTTTTCCCGTTTTAGATATTCCCAGAAAACCGGCAAATCCGATGACCGCAAGAATTAAAAAGGAACTAAGCACAATGTGCCAGGCAATGGCCACAAAAAAGGGCTCGGGCACCATATTCACAAGAATGCTGCTTTCAGGGGCTAATATCCATAAATCATTATTAAATAAAACTTCATGAAATACAACAAAACAGCGGTTAAAATCCAGGTATAGCAATACAGCAAGGGCAAGGAAAACAGCGGCTGAAAATAAAAAACTTGCCAGCATGGCCTTAAAAAGCAGCTTTTTTTCGCTCAGCCATAAATACAACACCAATAAAAGCAGCAAAACCGCCGACAAATTGCGCAGAATAAAGCCTGCCTTAAACAGGCTCTGCACATCTTTCATATGCATTATTTCCCGCTCGTTGAAAACCTGCCGGTATTTGCCGTCCACTGTGCCATAGATTATAAAATCTTTCCTTTGTCCGGACAGATAAGCCTGAATCTCATCGGTAATCCGCATTAAATCTTCGTTCTTTATTTTTGTGTTCTCCGCAACCCGGTTTGCCTCATACTGGCCGGCAAAGAAAGTATCGCAATAAACAAAAATTTGCACAGAGCAGAGTACGGTTACCAGCGGTATTAACAGCATCACCAGGCAAAAGGCTGCCTTTTTCATTTTTACAATCTCCGGCATTTTAATCAAGCACTTCAATTCTTACCCGGCCGATGCCGGCGTTTATAAGCCCAATGGCTTCCGCTGCCGCTCTCGATAAATCTATAATGCGGCCTTTAATGTGGGGGCCGTAATCATTAACCCGCACATCAACGCTGCGCCCGGTTTTCAGGTAAGTAACCCGCAGTGTTTTCCCACGCAGTTCCTTGTCGGGGAAAGCACAAGTAAAAGCATCTTTGTTATAAATGTCGCCATAAGCTGTTTTTCTGCCATGCAGTCGGTCGCTTATCCAGGAAGCTGTACCCTCGTATACTGCTCTTTCCTTGTCGCCGCGGGAAGCAACTGCAACCGGTGCCGGTTTTGTACCGATAACGATTATTCTGTCTTTCGGCTCTTGCAGGCATTCTTCCGCTACGAGCTCCCGGCTCTCTTCCTGACCGTCCGCATAAACAACAGAATATGTGCGCAGTGCTTTTCCCGGTTCTCCTTCTTCTGCCACGCTGCGGTACCCTTCAGGTTTTGTCGCATCCTTTCTGGTTACAGTATTAAAAGGAATCGGACACTCCTCCTGCAGGAATTTCGTGCTTACACGCACTACCCGCACCCTATCTCCCCGGGACAGCGGAGCGGTCAACCCGGGATAGACCCTGTCATTTTCATCCTTCTTAATTCCCCGCTCCGCAAGCAATTCGGCAATTGTAGCGGCAGTTGTATACACCAGTTTCAACTGCCCGTCAGCCTGCACGTACACCGGAAAGCTTTTTTGCAGATAAATATCCATTCCGGATACAAGTTCTGTGTCCGCATCCGGTGTAAGCAAATCGCTGCTGCGAATCTGAAGACCTCTTTCAGCCAGCATTTCGGCAACTGTCTCTGCCTTGGTCGTCACTCTGTCAAACTGTTCGTCAAGGTAAAAATTCACAGTTTTTTCTGTCTTTCGACTCTCCTCGTCGACAACGGAAACATGCACAAGCGCTGCCGCAAACAACAGTACAAAAAGCATGGCTCCCTTTGCCACAATTTGCTTGCAGCGGCAAGCGCCGTTTTTTTCATAAAGGGACATAACCTTCCCCCCTTTTTTCGGCATTAGCCGGCTTTGCGGGGTTTTTCGGGCAGTTGTCTTCATCTCTCCAGAGAAAAGAGTTTTCGGGCGTTATTACTGGTGGCAGCCGCCAGTTCCTCCGGTTCCATGCCGCGGGTTTCGGCCACTTTTTTTGCCGTCTCCACGATGAAAGCCGGTTCGTTGCGCTTCCCCCGGTAAGGGACAGGGGCCAGGTACGGGGCATCCGTTTCCACAAGCAGCCGTTCGAGAGGTATTTCACAAGCCACCCGGAGCAGCTCGCCTGCCTTTTTAAAGGTAACCGGACCCGCCAGGGAAATATAAAACCCCAAATCAAGGCATTTTCCGGCAAAATCAAGCCCGCCGGAAAAACAATGAAATACACCGCCTACATCACCTGCTTTTTCTTCGCATAGAATCCGGTAAACCTCTTCATGGGCATCCCTGTCATGGATTATAATGGGGAGGCCAAGTTCCCTGGCCAGGAGAATCTGCTGCCGGAAAACGGCAATTTGTACCTCAGGAGGAGAATTATAATAGTAAAAATCCAGGCCAATCTCTCCCAAGGCAACCACCTTGGGCCGGCCTGCCAGCAGGCGTATTGCCTTCCATGTTTGTTCGTCCGCACTTTTGGCTTCATGCGGATGCACCCCCACGGCCGCATAAATGCCTTCTCTCTGTGCCGCCAGTTCCACTGCCTCCGCAGACGTTTTAAGGTCACTGCCAACACAGATAATGGTCCGAACTCCGGCAGTCCTGGCGCGGTCCAGCACTTCGTTTAAATCATGCTGAAAAGCGGGGTCGTTAAGATGGGCATGTGTATCCGTCAGCTGCAGCATCTTACTTAACCCTGCTGCCCGGGGCAACAGGCTCCTCCGTTGTTACAAGAACCACCCTGCCGTCCTCCGCAGTTGCGGCAAGCAGCATGCCTTCGGAAACAATGCCCCGCAGTTTTGCCGGTTTTAAGTTTGCCACAAACAATACCCTCTTCCCGGGCAGTTCCTGTGTTGTGTAATGCCGGGCGATACCGGCAACAACCTGGCGTTTTTCGCCGCCTATATCTACAATTAACTTTAAAAGCCTGTCTGCACCCGCAATTTTTTCAGCTTCCAGAATTTCAGCCACCCGCAAATCCATCCGGGAAAATTCATCTATGGTAATAATGCCGTCTCCGGGCTGCTTTTCATCTTTTTTCTGCTTTGCCGGAGCAGGCTTGTCTTTTTTTGTTGCCTGGCGCCTGGGCGCACCGCCGTCGGAGGGCAATTCCAGGCGCGGGAAAAGCACTTCTCCTTTCCGCGTCTGAATACCGGCGGGCAGCCGGCCGAATTCAAGCACACTCTCCCAGGTGTACAGGGCAGGGC
>DGEC01000013.1 GCA_002385745.1 Firmicutes bacterium UBA3936 | reverse complement strand
TATGAGGCCTAACACCCATTTTCTCGTAGGTTCCTCTTCGCTTTATTAAAAGATTATCCTTCCAAAAACCTAAAGTAATTTTACACTAACCAGGCGAACTGCAACATAACAACAAGCACCCGCCCTATATAATACGGCGGGCAGCATGCTTCCTGAAACCAGGCCGCCCGGCAACCGCCCGCTCATCTAAAAAGCGTAAAAGGACTGCAGCATAAGCGCAGCCCTTTGCTTGCTTTAACATTATTTGCGCTTTTATTCCAATAATTCTTCCGCATACTCCAGCAGTTTCTGGGCCATGACATATAATTCCTTTGCCGCATTCCGCAATTGCCTTGCCGACTGGGTTTGGCTCGCGGAAATGCTGCCGATAACATTAATTTCACTGCCCAGTTTTTCTCTCGCATCATTCAGTCCCTTTAGAATCCCTTCAATTTCTCCAAGGAAAGCCGCATTGCCTTCTGCCAGGCGTTTAACCTCGCCGGCAACTACATTAAAACCTTTCCCTTTTTCTCCCGCCCTTGCGGCTTCAATTGAAGCATTAAAGCCCAAAAGCTTGGTTTGTGTTGTTATATCCCTGATTGTGTCCAAAAGCCCGGTTGTTTCTTTGACACTGGCTTCCATTTTTTCTCCCAGACTACCTAGGTTCCTTCCAATGACGGAAAGGTTGTCCGACTGCGCTGCCAATTCCTCCGTTGTTGTACTCATCTGCGCGGCAGCCGCCGTTAATTCATTAACTACAGACAGCAGCTTGTCCTGCCGCTCCTTGCTGTATATTATGGTTATGGCTCCCAGCAGTTCTTTGTCTTCGCTGTAAATGGGTACTCCGATGCCGATATAGGGGAAGCCGAATACTTCCGGTCCTACATGCCGGACAACTTTTCTTCCGGCAGCAATTACCTCCTCAGCAATAGAACCGGGGACCAGCTTCGTACCGGGTTTTTCATACCTGCCAATTGTTTTTCCCGGGTAACAGGCCAGGATTTTTCCCCTGTCTGTAACCATTACGCCAATGTCATCCGTATAAAGCTCATTTAAAAAAGGCGCTACCTCCAAAACACTGTTCAGCACTGTCCTTTCTTGATTTTCCACCCCGCAGCCCTCCGTAAAACTAATTATTGTTTATTTTCATCATTCATCGCCATTTTCCTGCATTTGAACCAATTTTACCAAACAAACTTTTTTTCCGGCTTAACTGGAAATTTTTCTTACTCTTTTCTGCAAGCAGGTCAAGAAAGGCCTCCAGACGTGTTATAAGCCCGGCTTCTCCTGACTGTTCATCCAGGGAAACAGAGAGAAAGGGTATCCCTTCCCTGCGGCTTACAACGGGCAGAATGCTTTGAGCTACAATTTCAGGGGTGCAGGTAAAAGGCAGAACATGGATAACGCCGTCAAAACCACGGCGGGCATAACGGACGGTGTCACCTACGGTTTCCCGCCCGTGTCCGCCGACAAAACAGTTAAGATAAGGCGCTGCCGCTTTCTTTACGGCCAGTCCGGCAGGAAGCCGCAGAGTATTTAAAACCAGATGCTCAATTATCCAATCGGAAATATAGGCGGAACACTCCACCTCCACCCCCCTGTCCCCCAGCAGTTCTTCTATTCTTAAATTGGCAAAGGGCTCGAGCAGCGTATAAATCTCTCCTACCAGGCCGATGCGCAGCGGCTGACTATTACTGTCCTTTGGAACTTCCTCCAAAAGCCCAAGTCCATCCCGCAGTACCTGGGGAATTGCTTGCGGGTCTTTAATTTCTGCCAGCATTCCCAGCCCCTTATTATAGGCTTTTGTAGTATCACCCTTATTGATTTCCCGGGCCCTTACCTTTAGTGATTTTTTATGCAGCCTTTCCATGGCTTTCAATTTCCTCCAAAGGTTAAGACCTGCAAGGGCAAGCATTTTAGGGCTGCAGTTGCCGCGCAGCCTTTTTAACTGCCGGAAAAGGCCCTGCCAGTTGCCTTGGGGCGGCTCCAATATTATCATTTCAAAACGGCAACCCAAATCACGCAAAATCTCCCGCTGTACCTGGGCGTAACAGCCGAAACGGCACGGCCCGGTGCCGCCGGCCATTATGATTGTGTCCGCACCCGTCTCCAGTGCCTCTATAAAATTGCCTACATTGATTTTCAAGGGCAGGCAGGCAAACTCCGGCGAGTGCAAAGCTCCCAAGTTTACAGTTTTTTTCGTTATGGGAGGGGGAGGAACGACTTCCAGGCCGATATCTTGGAAAAAGCCGGCCAAAGCTATAGTCAACAGGCCCATGTGCGGGTAAGTAATTTTCACAGTGTCTGCCTCCTCCACTGCAGCATATCCACAAAAGCTTCCAGCCGGGTTACAACTCCCGCCTCACCTGTATGTTCATCAAGGGTTATCAGTAAAACAGGTATCTCTTGCCTGCGCCTGTAGTACCTTTCCACAAGCTCGCAGATAAGCGAATCGGGCCCGCAGCCAAAAGACGCAACCAACACAAGTCCTTCTATGATCCCCTTTTTGTGAAAATAACCGGCTGCACCCAAAAGTTCGTGTCCAAAAGTCCAGAAACTCTCTTTGGAGAAGCACTCCTGTCCTGCTCTCACAGCTTCAAAAGAAAGCATCTCCGTTGTAATTACTTCCGCACCCAGATCCTTTAGTTTGCCGATAATATTCATGCTAAGAAAAAGATCGTAAATATTGTAGGCATGTCCCAGTACTCCGACCTTCAGCCTGCGGTGATTATTTGCCGCACTCTGCACACCGTTTAGATAGTCAGCCGGTGTAAGGCCGCCGCGGCTCATGGCAAGACCGTATCTTTTTTGTGCTTTGCTTGCCGCCCTGATGGCTTTTTCCGCCGTCCCTGGGCGGCAATCAAACACTGCCGCGGCTTTTTTCAGGCAGGAAATGACTTTCCGCGCTTTTTTCCGCATGTTTACTTCAACGGTCAGCAATTCTGGCAGTCCGGGAACGGAGCAGCGGGCGATTTCCGGCAATCCCAGGATTTTGGGGCAAAAATATTTTTTTTCTTCCACCGCCACAACCCGGGGAACAAAAATCAGATCGGCCCCCCTGTCCCTGAGACAGGCAAGATGCCCCAGATATATTTTTACAGGCAGGCATGCTTCTTCCACAGCCAGACGCACGCCTGCATCAAGAATCTCTTTGTTTGTTTCCGGAGATAAGACTACTTCAGCTTGCAAGGCATTAAAAAAAGTTTTCCATGCCGGATAATAGCGATAATAAAGCAGAGCCCGGGGGATGCCCACTCTGATACCCATCATTAACCTCCTTCTTCTGTCCGGTCACTGTCTTTCGTCTTTAGTATTTCAGGCCGCCGCCCCCGGTGCGGCAATGGCCGGCGCAGCAGTACATTGACAAATCCCCTGCCGTTGAAGGGGAGAAGGGGCCAAAGGTAAGGTACGCCGAATGATTTGCCGGTAACCAAACGCAGTATTACTACAGCGATGCTAATGATAAAACCGGGCAGCTTAAACAGGCCTGTAAGCAAAAGCAAGAATAAATGAACTATTCTGTTGGCCTGGCTTAACTCCCAGCTGGGGGTGGCAAACATACCTACGGCTACCATCCCGCCGTAGAGAAGTACTTCAGGGGTAAAAATACCCACGTCTATGGCAATCTGACCTATTAAAATAGCGGCTATCAACCCCAGGGACGTTGCCAGGGGAGCAGAGGTGTGAATACCGGCTATCCGAATTAAATCAATGCCGAAGTGGACAATAATAAACTGAACAAACAAGGGAACGGCACCTACTTTTTTGGGGCCTATAAAACTCAGCGCTTCCGGGAGCAGTTCCGGCTGCTGCGAAACCAAAAGATACAGCGGCGCCAGGAACACGGAAATAAAAACGGCCAGAAAACGGACCCAGCGAATATAAATGCCGGTAAAAACATTTTGCCTGTATTCTTCGGCATGCTGCAAATGATGGAAAAAAGTAGCCGGCAATATCATCACCGCAGGGGACGTATCAACCAGCACCAGGACATGGCCTTCATACAGGTGCACCGCCGCCACATCGGGCCTTTCCGTATAACGGACAAGGGGGAAAATGTTCCAGTTGCTCTCAGTGATGAATTCTTCCACCGATTTTTCCGCCATGGGCAGCCCGTCAATGTCAACCCCCTGCAGCCGGTCCCTTACTTCGTCAACAAGTTTATCGCTTGCGATATCCCTGATATACATAATTGCCACGTCTGTCTTGGAACGGCGCCCCAAGCGAAAACCTTCCACCCGCAGTCCGGGATCCCGGATACGGCGCCTGACCAGTGCGATATTGAAAATCATCGTTTCCACAAAACCATCCCGGGATCCGCGGGTAATTCTTTCCGTATCGGGCTCCTCGGGGCTGCGGACCGGATATGTTCTGGTATCGATTAAAATGGCTTCCTTTTCATTGTCCAAAAGAAAAGCCATCTGTCCTGACAGGATCTCGTCAATGACATACGGCAGGGAATTGCTTGTTTCTATTTCTATATAGGGAATCTTCTGCGTCATCAACTTAGGGAGAGATGCTGGCAACAGATCACTGCGTTTAAATTCTGCCATAGTCTGCAGTATTATGGCGGCCACATCCCCGTTTGTCAGCCCGTCAACAAAAATCAGCGCACCTTTTTTTCCCCCAATATTCATATCTTTTTTCAGAACATCAATGCTTTTGCCTATCGCCAGTTTTTCTTCCAAATATTTGAGATTGTCACCAAGACGGGAACTGATATGCTCCGGCGGTCCCGGCAGCCTTCCGGACATCGGCGCACCTCCCTTGCCGCAATAAACCCCAGGCCGGCGGACTGTCTATCTTCCCTTTACTCCGAAGGCAATTTTTACGTTGGCTTTATATTCCACTATACTGCCGTTGGCGACATTCGCTGTTAAATTGTTAATTTCCACACCGGTAATGTTGTCAATCGTCTTGGCGGCATCCGCCACCGCATTTTTTACAGCATCTTCCCAGCCGCTTTTTGACTCGCCAACCAGTTCCACCACTTTTACTACTGTCACATTATCACCTCCTCCCTTTTAGTTTTCCCCGGCAAAAAAAAAATACACACCGTGTGTGTACTATAGCTGTCACTTCCAAGCCTGCTGCCTGCAGGCGCTCAATCCCCGCCCGGGGGATCGGAGAACTGTTTTCTTAATTTTTGCAGCACTTTCCGTTCAAGCCTGGAAATCTGCATCTGCGACAAACCAAGGAGGTCGGCAACTTCCTGCTGTGTTTTCTGCCTGAAATACCTGTAAAACATAATTTTCTTTTCCCTGTCCGGGAGAGCAGACAAAGCTTCCTGCACAGCCACCCTGTCAATTACAGCATCGGTTTCGGCAGGCACTGCAGTCTCCTTCCTTTCACCTGCAGCACCCTCCAAGGAAACCGGGGGAAAAGTCACCTCCAAGGCAGGCAAAATCTCTTCCCGCTCTGTTCCCGCCGCCTTTGCCAGTTCGGTGATTGTCGGCTGTCTTCCCAGGCGCTGTTCCAGCTCACTGTGCAATTTTCTGATCCGGCCGGCCTGTTGCTTAAGCGCCCGGCTGTATTTTATGCTGCCCTCTCCCCGCAGGTACATTTTGATTTCGCCGGTTATTACCGGTACGGCATATGTCGTAAAAGCGGTATTTCTGGTCCGGTCAAATTTTTTCAGCGCTTTTAGGAGCCCGATGCAGCCAACCTGAAAAAGATCATCCTCTTCCGCATACCCTCCCCGGTAGCGCCTGGCAAGACTGGCAACCAGGGGCAGGTATTTCTGCAGGGCATCATTCATTGGGCTGCTTATGCCTCCACAGGTTTTTCCCGGCCGAGTATTTTGACCATTACTACAGTCGTCCCCTTGCCGGGCTCGGAAGTTACGGAAAGCTCATCCATGAAATTCTCCATAATTGTAAAACCCATACCGGAACGTTCCAGCTCCGGCTTCGATGTATAAAGAGGCATCCTCGCCTGTTCAATGTCATTGATGCCAACGCCATAATCCGTTACGGTAATCTCCAGTCTTCTCCCGCTCAGGGATGCTGTCAGGACAATGGTCCCGTCGGCATTCTCGTAGCCATGAATTACTGCATTGGTAACGGCTTCAGAAACAGCCGTTTTTATATCGGAAATTTCATCAATGGTCGGGTCTGCCTGGGCGGCAAAAGATGCTACCACTATGCGGGCAAATGCTTCATTCTGTGATTTGCTGGGAATCTCCAGTTTCATGTAATTATCCATTATTATTTCCCCCTATGCGCCTGTCAAGGCTTCCTTTTCACTGCGGCAGATAGTAATTTTATTCTGCAGCCCCGCCATTTCAAAAATACGGCGCACCCTGGGGTTCAGACTGCAGACCAGTACTTTTCCCCCTTTGCCCGCAACATTTTTGTAACGGCCAAGAATCATGCCGAGTCCTGAGCTGTCCATAAACTGCACTTCCTTAAAATCAAAAAGAATGTTGCGCAGCTTTTCCCGGGACATCCTGTCATCTATTTTTGTCCGCAGTTTGTCCGCCACATGGTGATCCAGCTCTCCTGCCATTCTGACAATCAGGGTGCTGCCGGCACGCAAGAACTTTACGTCCACAGTATTCTCCCCTTTGTCGATAAATTACAGGAAGACTATTCTACTGCCTAAGAGGAAACTCCTGCCTGACTGTAAAAAACAGCAGTAAACAACAGTTTACGGAAGTAATTTAATAATATGAAAAAT
This sequence comes from Firmicutes bacterium UBA3936, assembly GCA_002385745.1. GTDB lineage: Bacteria > Bacillota > Dethiobacteria > Dethiobacterales > Dethiobacteraceae > DTU027. The sequence continues at coordinate 22,286 of DGEC01000013.1, read as the reverse complement.
TTTTAACCGTCACGCCTCCAAAATTAGCAGGATTTTTAATAATTCGGGGGAATTTGTCTTTATAGGAATTAATAAAACACCAAAAAAGAAAGCTCAAGGTAAACTGCTTTCTCCACTAAAACAGCAAGCTCCGTTACGGAGCTTGCTGTTTTAGTTTCTTTGTTTGTCCTGCGCCTTTAGATGTTCAGCTTCCGCAGCGCAGCCATTTTTCCAGATAACGCTTATAAAAGGTAAGTAAACGGGCACGTTTGACATTTTCTGCAGGGACCAGCGCCGTCCGGCCCAGTTCTTCTCCCTCAGATGACTTTACCACCAGACTTCCTACAGGGCTTTCCGTTTGCAGCGGTGCCTTGAGCCGGCTTTCCAGCTGCAGTTCCTTTTCTACCTCGCCTGCCCGGCCTTTGGGCAAAAGAAGGGCGAGATCTTCTGCTGCCACGATATTTACCTCCGTTATTTCCCCTTTATCAACCTTGGCTTTGCCCAGTATTTCCCCCTTTTTTACTATTGGCAGGCTCTGGAAATTAGCAAAGCCCCAATTTAACAGTTCCCGTGCTTCGCTGAACAAGTCAGGCCGTCCGGGGGCTTTCATTATAACCGCTAAAAGCCGCATATCGCCGCGCTTGGCCGTTGCGGAAATGCAATTTCCGGCTTCGGTGGTGTAACCGGTTTTTATACCGTCCGCCCCTTCATAGAAACGGACAAGATTATTGGAATTGCTTAAATAAACCCCTTCCTCCTTTTTAATTTTCCCCTTCAGGAATTCTTCGTCAGCCCAGATAGTCAGCCACTCGTGTATTTGCGGATAGCGAAGAAGCTCCAGCGACATAAGGGCAATATCGTAGGCAGTGGTATAGTGGTTTTCATCATGCAAACCATGAGGGTTGACAAAATGCGTATTCTTCATTCCCAGTTCCAAGGCTTTATTGTTCATCTGTTCAACAAAGGCCGCAACCGATCCTGACAGGTATTCAGCCATGGCCCAGGCCCCGTCATTAGCCGAACCTACTCCGATGCCAATCATCAGGTCCTCAAAGGAAACACGGTCTCCCGGAGAAAGAAAAATCTGCGAGCCGCCGTGAGCCGCAGCTTCTTCGCTGATGGGAATCATATCGTCAAGGGCCGCTTTGCCTGCATCCAGAGCCTCCATGGCAAGAAGCATCGTCATGATTTTGGTCACACTGGCCGGGTAGAGCTTTTCATGTATGTTGTTCTCGTAAATAATCTGCCTGCTGTTGACATCCATCAACAACTGGGCAGCGGACCGGAAATCAAACTCAACGTCAGCCGCCGCCGCAACTGCGGGGTTAATTGACAGAATTAAAAATAAAAAGATTAGAATTGCCTTTTTCATTCAATTTTCCTCCCAGCTTAAATTTCCCTTATCCTTATTTTTAAGCGCCGGAGAAAAATTATACCGGCCCTAGGCCGGTTTCATAAATTTTCTGCGGTAATCAACCCTTTAAGCAGCGCAGGCGTCTCCGCCGGAGAGGAAGAAAAGGCATAAGCCGCTTTCAAAGTTTTCTCTGCCGCCGCAATCCTCTCCCTCTTTGCCGCATACATTTCCGCAAGCAGTTCGCCCTTTGCCACAAAATCTCCCGTCTTTTTATATAGTTTTATGCCGGCTGTCAAATCAATTTCATCTTCCTTCTTCTGCCTGCCTGCGCCCAGAAGAAGGGAAGCAACTCCCACCTGCCGGGCGTCCACCCGGCTTATATACCCTTCCTGCCAGGCATAAAGGGCGGCCTTTAGCAGAGGTGTTCCCAGCTTTTCCGGGTGTTCCACAATCCCGGGATCTCCACCCTGGGCGGCGACAAACAGCCTGAACTTTTCCAGGGCTCTTCCGGAGGCAAGCAGCCTTTCCAACTTTTCTTCCGCTTCCTGCCTGCCGCCTGCCATTCCGGCCAGCAGGAGCATTTCTGCCCCCAGCGCCAGACACAGCCGGGTAACATCGGCTGGACCCCGCCCCTGCAGGATTTCTATAGCTTCCATGACTTCCAGATGGTTGCCCACGGCATGCCCCAGGGGCTGTTCCATGTCAGAAATAACGGCCGTTACCTTTCTCCCCAGCCCGGTGCCGATTTCCACCATTGTTCGGGCCAGCCGGCGGGCGCTGTCCAGGTCCTGCATAAAAGCCCCGCTGCCTGCCTTGACATCCAGAACTATGGAGCCGGCACCGGAAGCAATCTTTTTGCTCATTACGGAAGAAGCTATCAGGGGAATGCTGTCAACGGTGGCCGTAACATCACGCAGTGCGTACAATTTCCCGTCGGCGGGCGCCAGCTTTGGCGTCTGGCCCGTTATGGCAAGGCCGATTTCTTTTGCCTGGCGGCGGAATTCTTCCGGGCGCAGATCGGTTCTAAAGCCTGGAATACAGGAAAGCTTGTCAATGGTGCCGCCCGTATGCGCAAGGCCGCGGCCCGACATCTTGGGCACAACAACCCCGGCTGCAGCAACAAGGGGCAGAAGCACAAGGGTTGTCTTGTCACCCACTCCTCCCGTTGAATGTTTGTCGGCTACCGGCCCCAGTGAAGAAAAATCAAGCACTTCACCGGAACAAACAAGAGCTTCCGTCAGGGCGACCGTTTCCTCTTTGTTCATTCCCCGGAAGTAAATGGCCATCAACAGGGCTGACATTTGGTAGTCCGGGATTTCGCCCTTCATGTAGGCCGCAATAACGTCTTTGATTTCCCGGGCAGACAAAGCATGCCCGTCGCGCTTTTTTTGCAAAACATCCGGCATTCTCATTTTGTTTTTAACCCCAGTTCTCTGCTGAATGATGTCCCGTTTTCAAGGGGCGGAACATTAAGCAATTCGGCGACAGTTTGCCCCACATCGGCGAAGGTGGAACGCATACCCAACGGCCTGCGCAAAACACGCGGCCCGTAGACTAAAAGGGGAGTATATTCCCGGGTATGGTCGGTATGGGGAAATGTCGGGTCACAGCCGTGGTCGGCCACAAGGATTAGAATTTCATCCTCCCGTATTTTAGCGCAGACATCCTCCAACTGCCTGTCTGCCTGCTCCAAAGCCCGGGCATAACCGGAATAATCATTGCGGTGGCCGTAGAGCATATCAAAATCCACCAGGTTGGCATACAAAAGCCCGCTTGCCCTTTCCTCCAGGGCAGCCAGAATTTTCTTTATCCCGTCTTCGTTGTTTTTTGTATGAATTGACCTGGTAATGCCGCGTCCGGCAAAAATATCATCAATCTTGCCGACAGCCACAACGTCATGTCCGGCGGCTTTTAACTTGTCAAGCAGGGTTTCCGAAGGCGGCGGCAGTGAAAAATCCCGGCGGTTGGGAGTGCGGACAAAGCTTCCTTTTTCACCGCGGAAAGGCCGGGCTATAACCCGGCCGACAGCATAATCGCCGCGCAGCAGTTCCCTGGCAACAGTGCACCAGTCATAAAGCTGCTGCAGGGGAACGATCTCCTCATGGGCGGCAATCTGGAAAACACTGTCGGCCGATGTATAAACTATGGGGTAGCCTGTCCTGAGATGTTCTTCTCCCAGTTCCTTGATAATTTCAGTCCCCGATGCCGCAACATTGCCCAGAACCGGCCGGCCGATTGCCCCGGTAAAGGGCTTTATTATCTCGTCCGGGAAACCTGCGGGAAAGGTGGGAAAGGGTTTTTGCATAATAATACCGGTCATCTCCCAATGGCCGGTAATAGTATCTTTACCCTTGGAACTTTCCGCCATTTTGCCGTAGGCGGCCGCTGTCTCGGCCGGGCATTCTACTCCCTCAACTTCTGTCAGGCAGCCAAGTCCGAAAGAAGCCAGAAGCGGCAGACTAATGCCTCCCACGGCCTTTGCCACATGGGAAAGCGTATTGCTGCCGGCATCTCCATACATGTAAGCATCGGGCATTTCTCCAACGCCCAGCCCGTCTAAAACAATTATGACAACACGCCTGATCTGCATTTTGCTGCTCCTGCTAATTCTTTGGCAATTCTTCTCCGGTCAAGCCCTGGGATGAGCCTTCTCGTAAACATCCCGCAGCTTGTGCTTGGTAATTTGCGTATAAATTTGAGTTGTTGATATATCGGCATGCCCAAGCATCTCCTGTACAGAACGCAAGTCTGCACCGTTTTCCAGCAGATGTGTGGCAAAAGAATGGCGGATGGTATGCGGTGTTATTTCCTTGGAAATACCCGCCTTTGTTGCATACTTTTTCAGTATCTTCCAGAAGCCCTGGCGAGTAAGCCTTTTGCCGTGCTGGTTGAGAAAAAGTGCTTTTTCCCCGCTATACCTGATTAATTTGGGCCTGCACTTCTGCAGGTATTCGTCCACCCATCTGACAGCCACCGAACCCAGAGGTATTATTCTCTCTTTTGAGCCTTTGCCCAGACAGCGGAGAAAACCGGCATCAAGATTAACATCGGCAAGGTCGAGGGACATTAATTCAGAAACTCTTATTCCAGTAGCATATATTAACTCCAGCATAGCCTTGTCGCGGATGCCGCCCAGTTGACTGCAGTCCGGCTGCTCAAGCAGCAACTCCACTTCCCTGGTACTTAGCACGCGCGGCAGCTTTTTTTCTATTCTCGGCGACTCCAGGTCTGCTGTCGGGTTTTCGTCAATGCGCTTTTCCAAAAAGATAAAGTTGTAAAAAGATCTGATGGAAGCCAGATTACGGGAAAGGGTCGATGCAGCCCTGCCTTTTTTTTGCAAACTGCGCAGGTAGGCTGTAATTTCATTTCTTTTTACGCTTTCAAAAGCAGTTATACCACGGGACTTTAGGAAAGCGGCAAATGCCTGTAAATCACGATTATAAGCTTCCAAGGTATTGGCGGCAAGGCCCTTTTCCACAGACAGATAACTGATAAAATCCCGTAATACTTTATCCATGATGTGCTCCTTTTCACATAACCGGTTCGGTACTGTATTTTTCCTATATTCGGAAATATTCGTCACGATTTTGACAAATCCTTTTCATTCAGGGAAATCATAACCCATTTTGATAAAAATCATGTAAATAAGATAACAATCTTGTCAAGAAGGGGGCGTTATCCCTCCTGCCGTGACCTCCGGCTGCCACTTTAACTGCCTCTCCCCGGGGAGTATGATAGGTAACGGCAAAAGGATCCAAGGCCTGCAAAATATAAAAGTTAATAAGCGGCAGCAATAACAGCATCAGCAGCATTGCCACAATCAGCCGCCTTGCTTTCCTTGCAGGTAAAAGCATAATTATCCTCCCGGTATTCTTCTCTTATTTTTTAGCAAGGTATTTCCCTCCCGTGCAGTACAGCTTTGCCGGCTTTACTGGATAAAGGGAACGGCTGCCCTCATAAAAACAGGGGTAATTAACGCCTCGGCCAGACTGCCGGCAACAAGGAACAGTGCGGCCAGAAAAATGGCCAGCGTATATTCCGGGAAAAATGACCTGTAAGGCAGGCGCCTGTGCTGCAAGCGTCTGTCAAGCAAAAGCAAGGAAGCGGAAAAGGAAAAAACCCCCGCCGCAATAGTTGCCGGTACAAAAAGAAGATTTTGCGGCAGTACCGCCGCCAAAGCAAAAATGATTCCTCCCAAAGCGCTCCGCCGGGCTAAAAAACCGACGGTAAAGCCAATTGTAAAACCGCGGTAAAAAACCAAAGCAGCGGCAGGGATAAAACCCGGGGCAAAACTACCGCAGAGCCACAAAAGCAGTATAAACAAGCCGTTTTGCAGCAGGGAACGTTTTAAAATAGCAGCCTGATTCAAGGGTTTGTCCACACTTAAGTAATCACGGAAATTTCCCAGTATACTGTTCAGTTCATTAATCTGGCCTGAATCAAGCCTGCGGACTGCCAAAGCTCCGCCTGTTACACCCAGAATAAACAAAATCGTTACCGCGCTGTAAACAGCTATGTTTTCCCGGATGTGCAGCAATATAAAATTGTTCTCTAACCGCCGCGTTTTTGCCATCCGATCCACTCCCGTTCTTGGCTATTCTATGCGGAAAGGGCGGCGGTTATGACTGTCAGTCCGCAAGGCCGAGCCTTAATGCATGCAGCAGGGCAACAAGTGTTTTCCCGTCTTCGATTACACCGCTGCAGGCGGCTTCCACTGCTTTCGCAACTGGCATCCGGCATACTTTTAATATTTCATCAGGGGGTCTTTCAGCCTCTACAGGCTCAAGATCCAAGGCCAGGTAAATAAAAATCTTTTCATTGGCAAAACCGGGCGATGTATAATAAGCCGCCAGGAGACGCAAGTCTTCCGCCTTCATTCCCACTTCTTCAGCCAGTTCCCGGCAGGCACATTCCCGCGGGTCTTCCCCCGCCTCCAGCTTGCCTGCCGGTATTTCCAAAATTTCTTTTTCCAACGCTTTGCGAAACTGCCTTACAAAGTAAACTTCTTTTTTGCTGTTCACTGCCAAAACGGCAGCGGCACCCGGATGCTCAACAATCTCCCTTTTTGAGACGCTGCCGTTTTCCAGTTCGACTTTGTCTACGCGCAAAGTAATAATCTTGCCGCGGTAGACAACATCTGAAGAAATCGTTTTTTCCGTCATGGCTCACCTCTCCCGAAACTATTTTTATAATTACCCGGGCAACTTCACCCCTGTTTTTCCAATACAGCCGCCGTATGCAGTGCGCAGGCTGCGGCGGCGGCAAAAAAGGCCGGATCACTTTTCAGCCCGCGTCCCATCGTATTGCAGAGGCTTTCTTCTCCGCAAAAGAAATCCGGTGCAACATAATACCTGAAAAACTTATGCTTTTCCACAAGCCCCCCTGCCGCCAACTGTTCGCAGATTACTGCGTTTTCAGCTTCCCCCAGCAGGGGAAGCGGGACATCGGCGGAAACCAGAGCCGCCTTCAGCAGCGCTGTCAGCGTATGGTGGGAAATCCCCCGGTGTCTCGCCCGGCGGTCGGCAAAGCTCAGTCGCGGCAGGGCAACAGGCCTGCCGCCTAATACTGCCGCCCTGTTCAGATTTTCTCCCATTTCCAGGCCTGAAAAGCCAAATCTTGTACCCGTACCGACAACTCCCGGGCCCATACTGGCAACTGCCGCGTCCGCCTTCAGGACATGTCTTGCCGCCAAAAGCCCGCTGTAAACATTTACCGCTTCCAAATCGCCGCCAAAGGCATGGCCTGTAGTTACTGTCCCGCAAATCAGCTCCCTGGCCTTTAAAACGGCAAGTGTGCGGCTAAAAAAAGCCGGCAGCGCGCCACCGTCCGTCATTACATAGGCCAGGCGGACTTTTGGGAGCTTTTTTTTCAGCGCCAGCGCAAAAGGGGCCAGCATGCTGTGCAATTCGGCGGCAATAACGGGCATGCCGGAAATATTGTCGGCTTCTTTCATAACCGCGTGGTAAGGAGAAGTTTCTTCTTCCACAGCCCGGACACGCAACTGCAGCGGGGTATAGCGCAGTTTCATGATGTGGCCTTGCCCCCGGCTGCTTCTTTCCGGATTGTTAAGGTTCAGGCAGACAAAATGATAGCCGCCGCTGCCCAGGTTCAACTCCACGGCAGTTGTGTTGATCACAATCCTGTCGCCTGCTGTAGCCGGGCCCGTCAGCGGTATGAAGTTGTAAGCCCGGCAGATCCGGCCTTCGCAAAGCACTTCCAGAATTTCGCATTTTGCCGACTGCCTGCTTACCCTTTTTACTTCACCTATTCGGCGGCTGTACAATTTCAACCTCCTTCTCCGGCCGGCCCTTTTTTTCTTTTGCCTTACTTTCCTGCAAATCTCCCCTTCCCAGCCTGTCCAGGAAAAGAAGCGGGGGAGAGTTTTCAATCAGCCGGGAAAATGAAATTTTTTCAGCCAGGCCGTGAACGATAAGCAGCAGCAGGAAATAAACCAGGCGAGGGCCGGGCGGTGCATAACAGGCCATTAGAAAACCGGCAACCCCGCCCAAGATATTGACTCCGCAATCACCCAGCATGGCACGGCCGGCCAGGTCCCGAGGAAACAAAGCCATCGCGCAAAGCAGGAACGGGACAAGCAGGAGTACCACGCTTTCCCGGGGCTGCAGGAGAATTGCCGCCCAGGCTAAAAGAAAAAACCCTTTTAATGCCCGGCCCGGCCTCAAATCAAGTAAATTAAGAAAATTGGCTGAAAGAGCAGTAATGCAAGCCTGTGGGAAGGCGGGGATAATATTGCCCGTCAGCAGATATGCCGCCGAGAGGCTTAGCGGAAACCCAAACACCGCTTTTAAAAGCCCCGTTGTAATCCTGCCTTTTTCAATCAAGCTTCGCAAATGGCCTGAAAAACCCTTTGCCTTTTCTTCATATTCGAAATCATCAATCAGCCCCAGCAGTCCAAAGCCTGCAGCAATGATAAAAACGCCGGCCGCCTCCGCCGGCTGCAGAAGCCTGCAAAGCCTTCCCCACGCTGCCGCGCAAGCATAAACAGGAATAAATACCATACCGGCGCTCTGCGGAACAGGCCGCCCGCAATAATTATTTTGCAGGTGGCCGTATTTTTCCGTTAAACCGGTCCACAGGGGGATCAGCACGGCAGCAGTTAAAAAAGCCAAAACAAGATAAAGCAGGACAGTCATGTTGCCCTCGCCTTCCCGCGCAGCCACAGTGCCATCAATGTCTTAAGCAGGTCAAAAAATTGCATTCCCCTGTGGCAAAACCCGGCCAGATCCCGTCCCGTTTCCCGGTGCTGCATTTCTACGGGAATTTCCAGGAATGAAAAGCCTTCCCGGAGGCAAACAATTGTCATTCCGGCCTCCGCCCCGAAGCCGGTCAGATAGGGAGCCGCCCTTTCCCAAACAAACTTTCGCAGTACCCGCTGTCCGGAGAGAGGGGAGCAAACGCGGCAGCCGGTGAGACGCTTAATACCCCAACCGGCCAGGGCTTTAACCAGGCCAAAACCGCCGCTTTTCAGCGCTTTGGGGAACAGAGCCACTGTCATATCGGCATGGCCAGAAAGCACAGGCGGGAGCAGGCGGCAAAATTCTGCAGCGGAAAATCCCAAATCAGCATCGGCAAAGCAGAGGATATCCCCCTTTGCCCCGGCAGCCCCGGCCGCCAGGGCAGCCGCCTTTCCGCAGTTTCTCGGCAGTTTAATGACTTTGGCTCCTGCCGCCGCGGCAACTGCTGCCGTCAGGTCATTTGAACCGTCGTCCACAACTATGACCTCCGCTATCAGGTCAATTCCCCGCAGGGCTGCCACTGTCTCGCCAATTGTCTCTTCTTCATTATAGGCAGGTATAACGGCCGATACCGTCATCTCATTCCACCGCCCAAACTAAAAGTTGCAATAAAGGCATCGGCGCCTCCTTTGACGCCGTAATTGCCCCGGCTTCCCTGCAGTACGGAAAGCAGGGAATACCGTCCGAAAACTGTGTCAATATTGTCTATGGTAGAAGCGCCGGCCGCTTTGCAGACAGGCAAAAGAGAATTTTTTACTTCGCTTTCTTCCAATCCAACCGTGAGGATTCCCTCACTCTGCAGTCCCTTGAGAAGCCGCTCCAGTACTTCGGCAGCCGCATGTTCGCGCTCCCCCAGAATAAACAGTACCGTATCCGGCTTCCCCCACTGCTCCCCTGTCAAATAAAAACCCTTTTCCTCCCGGATTCCGTCGGCTTGCAGCCGTTCCGGCCGGAAAGGCTCCTTCACTAAAATATCAAGTAGCGTCTCTGCCGTATACTCTGGATTTACCTCCCGGTTTTCCAGGCTCTCAATCCGTATCAGCGGGCCCACCGCAGCCCGGGCATCCTGCAGCAGCTGCGTTACCTCAGGAGGTATCCCGGTACCGCAGCAGACAAGGGCAATTTTCCGCTCCGCAAGTACACCGTAGACAACGGCCGGGTAGAGCGCTTCCTGGTATTTTTCCCACAGCAAAAGATCCTTCTGCTGCTCCTCGATACACGTTTCCAGGCGGTTTATTTCCCCGCGTAATTCAGTAAACTCTTCAGTCATTCTTTCTATCAGCAGGCGCTGCTGGGTAACAAGCATATCATCGCTTAAACCGGTGCCGATGAGAATGCCAAGACCCAAAGCCAGGAATACCGCCACAAGCGAAATAATATGATCGCGCAAGTGATACATTGCTTCCTCCCTACATAAACAGGCGCAAGCGCATGACAAGCAACCGGAAAACATGCCCGACTGTGGGATTGATGACTGCCAGCACCAAAGCGCAGAGGGCAGCCGAGAGGGTAATAACCAGCAGGTAAAGCGGAGAAAACTTGCCCCTGTAGAGCCGGCTCACACCCCTGGCATCAACCAGTTTCCAGCCTACTTTTAAACGCACCAGAAAGGTGCTGGCCATGCCCTTTCTGCCCTTTTCCAGAAAGTCAATCATAGAGGAGTGAGTGCCGACAGCGGCAATCAGAGCGGCTCCGTATTCGTAAGCCAGAAGCATTGCTATGTCTTCACTTGTTCCCGGAGCCCGCATAATCTTGGCAGGCAAACCCAGGCTTTTTATTCGCTCAAGCCCCGGTGCTCTGCCGTCGGGATAGGCATGCACAACCAGTTCTTTGGCTTTGCAAAGCCCCCTGTCGCTGACACTGTCCATATCACCCACCACCAAATCAGGACGATAGCCGTATTCCAGCAGGGCATCCGCTCCCCCGTCCACTGCTACCAGCACCGGCTTAACATCTCTGATATAGTTTCTTATGGCCCGCAAATCCTCCCTGTACGACCTGCCCCTGACTACTATCAGGGCATGCCGGTCCCTGAAGTCCGTTTCCAGAACCGGCAGTTCCACTCCTCCCAGAATCAGTTCCTTTTCCCGCAGTGCATACTCCAAAGTATTTTGTACAAAGGAATCCAGCAGTTTATCAAGGTTATTTTCCGCCTCTGCCGTCTTCTTCCGTATGAGCGAACTGCTGACAATCCTTCCCCGGGCAAGTTTCTTCTTCCCCCGCCAGATACTGTCATCCCTGATGACCAGGATGTCCCCGTCCTTAATCTCACCCAGGATTTTTTCTCCCACCTGGTCCAGGTGCCATATTTTTGCTTCCCAGAGTTTTAGCGGACCGTTATTGGGATAATTTCCTGTGATAGAGGAATCAATGTTAATCACTGCACCGACCCTGCAGTCAATCAGGGACAGGGCAGCGACCTCGTCGATATCACGGTGCCTGATTACCGCTATATCGCCGGGCAAAAGCTTTCTTACAAGATGTTTCGTCCTGTTGCCTATTCTTGCCGCTCCGCAGATTTTCATGCTTCTAACCTTTCCAGGCTTATAATCCTTAAGTCCGCTGTTTTATGTTTATTATGCAACGGGAAGTGCAGTTTAAACATTAAGGCAAAAAAAAAAGCCCGCAACGTAGGCTTCTGCAGGCTCATTTTGCGATAATTTTTTAGCTGCTGTATGTGTTCTTCCCGTATAGGCGCAGGCGGTCGGCTACCAGGGCAATGAATTCCGAATTGGTTGGTTTGCCCCGCTCTGTATTAACGGTGTAGCCAAAGAACTTCTTGACAGTATCAATATTATTGCGTGACCAGGCGACTTCAATGGCATGGCGGATCGCCCTTTCCACCCGTGAACTGGTAGTATCAAATTTTTCCGCAATGCGCGGGTACAGTATTTTAGTCACTGAACCCAGTAAGTCCACATCTTCCACCACCATCATAATGGCTTCACGCAGATAATGATAGCCCTTGATATGGGCGGGGATGCCGATTTCATGGATAATACCGGTAACATCCGCTTCCAGGCTTGATTTTTTTGTTACCCGGGACAGGGAGGACACGGAAGGAGCCGGAACGGCGCCGTTGCCCAAAAGGCGGATTCTCTCCACAAGCACATCCATGTTAAAGGGTTTCAGTATATAGTAAGAAGCCCCGAGTTCCACGGCTTTGCGTGTAATATCCTCCTGTCCGAAGGCTGTCAGCATAATAACCTTTGGCTTGTTTTCCATCTCATTGATTTTTTCCAGTACACCAAGGCCGTCCAAGTGTGGCATTATGATATCAAGAAGCAGAACATCGGGAGGATTTTCCGCTATCAAATCCAAGGCTTCCTTACCGTTATAAGCCTTTCCTACAACTTCGATATCCCGCTGCTGCTCCAGATATTCCACCAGTAAATCACTGAACTCCCTGTTGTCATCAGCTACAAAAACTTTGAGCATCCCAAAATTCCCTCCTAAATTTTTGAACTGTCACCGCAAAGAAATATTCGACATCTGGATAGATATTCCTTTTTCAACAGTAAAATAATTCTAACGATTCATTATTTTTCTTTCCGGGATTAAAACAAACCGGGGCAGCCGGCACTCCGGACAAAAAATCCCATATTTCCGGCAAAAAGCAGGTAAAACAAGCAGAATCCCGGACTGCGCAAAAAAAAGGTTTTCAAGCATAAGGCTTGAAAACCCCGTTATTAAACACCGTTTTTTGCAGGATTTTGAATTTTCAGCCGCCGGTATCCCGGCCCGGTTCTTTAGATAATACCCTCTTTTTCCAGTCTTGCAAGTTCCTCTTTGTCTAGGCCCAAAAGACCGCCGTATATTTCCTGATTATGCTCACCGACCAGGGGTATCCGCTGCTTTCTGTTGCCCGGTGTCTTTGACATTTTGTATACTGAACCGCCAAGCTTTACCTTGCCGGAAAGGGGCTGTTCCACCTCAATAATCATTTCTCTGTGCCAGATATGGGGGTCATTTGCCACCTGCTCGAAGGTTGGGACGGGAGAACAGGGAACCCTGAATTTATTGAAAACTTCAATGGCTTCATCAACGGTTTTATCCTTTAACCATTCGTGCAGGATTTCTTCGACGGCAGCCATATTTTTCGCCCGCAGCACCCTTGTAGCAAAACGTTCATCGTTGCTTAAGTCCTCGCGTCCAATGGCTTTGAGAACATTTTGCCACTGCTCATCGGTTATGGTGCAGATTACCACATAACCGTCCTTTGCATTGTAGGCACCGAAAGGCGCCGAGCTGCTGAGGCGGTTGCCTATTCTTTTCGGAGGAACAAGAGTATCGAAATAATCGGCCCGGTCCGGGAATACCATTGCCCAGATACCGTCCTGCATGGAAATGTCTATATACTGCCCTTCACCCGTTACCTTCTTGTAATGCAGGGCGGCAAGAATGGCAATGGCCGCATTGTAGCCTCCCATATAGTCGGCAAGGGATATCCCGGCTTTAAGCGGTTCACCCCCCTCATAACCCGTTACGCCCATCAGGCCGCCCATTGCCTGGCCGACAATGTCATATGATATCTGGTTACGGCGGGGTCCTGTCTGTCCAAAGCCGGTAATTGAAGCATAAATAATTCCCGGGTTTATTTTGCTTGCCTCTTCATAGCCAAGCCCCAGGCGCTCCAGGACACCGGGTGCAAAGTTTTCTACAAGAATATCGCATTTGACTGTCAGTTTTTTAGCAATCTCGATGCCCTCCGGCTTCTTCAAATTCAAAGTTACACTCTTTTTCCCACGGTTGTAAGCCATAAACTGGTAGGACTCACCCTTGGGAGTCATGGGTGCAGCCTTTCTTTCCGGTTCTCCTGTGCCCGGCCGTTCCACTTTTATAACTTCAGCTCCCAATTCACAAAGTATGGATGTTCCGTGGGGGCCTGATAAATACTGTGTAAAATCCAGTACCCTGACATCTCCCAATGCTTTATTCATTACAGATTCTCCTTTACAGTGTTTTTGTTTTTCCATCTAAATACAATATTATCATTATTTTTTACGTTAAATCAACATTTTTATCTTTCGCCGCCCGGTCTATAACAAGCGGATGCTGCCGCTTTACCCCCCCGCCCGCAGGACAGTTTGCTTTTTTAGCAATGATGCGACCTTTTTGTGCTTTTGGCGTTGTCTATCCGAAAAAAAAACACCCATCAGGGGGTGCTTTTATAAATGTTTCCTCGAGTATGCCCGACTCGGATATCATCCACTCTATGAATATTCCGTAGCCGCGCTTGGGATCATTGACAAAAACATGAGTTACTGCACCGACCAGGCGGCCGTCCTGGATAATCGGGCTCCCGCTCATGCCCTGGATAATTCCGCCCGTTTCTTCCAGCAGCCTTTCATCGGTTATTTCGATTATCATGCCTTTGTCACCGGGATGCGACTGCCTGTAAACTTTTTGAATTTCCACCTCAAACCGTTCAATTGTCGTTCCTTCCAGTACCGTCAGAATTTCCGCCCGTCCCGTCCGGACCTGGGGGATCAAAGCTATGGGGATAGCTTCCCCGTATTCCCCCGGGACAGGCATTATTTTCTGAAGCCTGCCGAATATGCCAAATGCGCAATTCTTTTCAATTGTACCGGCTATATCACTGCCTTCCTGGAAAACACCGGTTTTTTCACCGGGATGTCCCCGTTTGGCTGCTTTAATACTGACAATATCGGCATTAACTATCTGTCCGTCACGTGTTTCAATGGGCTGGTTGGTATCAATGTCATTTATCACATGCCCAAGAGCACCGTATATTCCGGTTTTTGGCTCGTAAAAGGTCAGTGTACCGACGCCGGCCGCCGAATCCCTGACATAAAGCCCTATTCTTGGCTGCTTAGTTTCCTGGCACATCAGCGGCCTGACATTTACCGTAAATATTTGCTTATTCCTTTTTATTTTAAAGGGAAGGGCTTGTTTTCGGACCGACCTTTCCCGGATGATTTCAGCCACTTGATTGGCATCCTGCAACAATGTGCCGTCAATGGCTAAAATTACATCCCCCACTTCTATGCCCGCTTCCTTTGCCGGAGATGCTGTCCTGTCCCGTCCCTGCACCTGGTGATGCCCGACCACCAGGACACCTTCACTGTGCAGTTTAATGCCGATTGAATGTCCTCCCGGGACAAGCCTTGTTTCCGGCAAAACATTCACCGTAAGCTGGCGAAGGGGAATGACGCCGAACAACCGGAATTCCAGATTAACCGAGCCGAGCCTTTCAGCACTGAAACGGACAGGTGACCGCAGGCTAATTCTGCTGCCGCTGCCGGAGACCGGCTTTCCGTTCAGGGAGAGTATACCGTCCCTGTCAGCGGAAACATAAACGGGAAGAAGGTAGCGGATGCTGACATAATGATGGTCGCCCTCCAACAGCCGCAATTCTTCCTGCAATGCCACCCAAAACTGCCAGGGGAATATTGCCAGTACCAGCAAAAACACCCCGAAAGTAAAAAAGGCCAGTTTTTGCCGTCTAGTGCGTCTTTTCACGCGGTTATCACTCCTTGTCGCAGCTGATGAACAATCACCTCCAAAAGAAAATGAAGTGAAGCGTATTCATAAGATAACCGCGCTTAAATATTTTTATACAATTAAGTTAACATAAAAATAATGCATCTTCTGGGTAAGCTGTCAAAGAAAAATTATTGTTTTAATTTAGTTTTTCCGCCATTCTGCAAGCAATTTGCGGGCATGCTCGATGGCGATGCCGCCTCTGTCCCCGAGCATGCGGGCAATCTCTTCCTCCCTGCTTTTTCCTTGCAACCGCTGTATTCCGGTAACTGTCCGGCCGCCCCGGTTTTCCTTGTAAATCATAAAATGGCAGTCCGCAGCGGCGGCAATTATCGGCTGATGGGTTACGCAGATGATCTGCCTGTGCCTTGCCAGCTGTTTCAGTTTTTCCGCCACCGCCTTAACCGTTATACCGTCTATACCGGCGTCTATTTCATCAAAGATGAGGGTTTCCACTTTATCCTGCTCCGCCAGGACACTTTTAATGGCAAGCATTACCCGTGAAATTTCGCCCCCCGAGGCAGCTTTTGCCAAGGGGCGCAAAGGCTCGCCCACATTTGTCGTCAGCTTGAAATCAATAAAATCACAACCTGTGGCAGTACACTTTTCCCGCGGTTCAACCCCGGCAAAAAACCGGGCGCCCTTGAGATCAAGGCTCTGCAAGGCTTCATTAACCCGCTCTGTAAGCCGTGCCGCCGCTTCCTGCCGCAGTTTGGACAAAACTTTTGCGGCCTTTTCCAGCTCTGCGGCCGTACGGGCAATTTCCGCTTCCGCGGCTTCCCTTCTGGTGCTGCGTCCCTCCAGTTCCGCCAGCTCCTCCCGCAGCTTTTCCGCCAGTTTGTGTACATCATCCACGGTGGGACCGTATTTTTTCTTCAGCCGCCTGTATACCTCAAGCCTCTCGTCAATTTCCACAAGCAGTTGTTCATCTATGGTAATACTTTCCCGGTAGCGGAGCAGGTCGCGTGCGGCTTCTTTCAGCTGTTCCGCCGCGCTTTCTACCTGTTGGAGTACAGCATTTAAAGATTCGTCCAGCGAAGCGGCCGCCGCCAGTTCCTTTTCCACAATACCCAGCCTGTCCACCACCGTTCCCCCATAGGCGCCTTCATATAACCCGTCATAAATCTTTCCTGTACTCTCCAGCAGTTGCCTGGCATGGTAAAGGCGCCTGCGGGTTGCTTCCAGTTCTTCCTCCTCGGCGGCGGACAAAGCGGCCTTT
The DNA here is from genome assembly GCA_002385745.1 of Firmicutes bacterium UBA3936. Classification (GTDB taxonomy): domain Bacteria; phylum Bacillota; class Dethiobacteria; order Dethiobacterales; family Dethiobacteraceae; genus DTU027. The sequence goes on along the minus strand of DGEC01000013.1, from coordinate 5,974 downwards.
TCTATTTCCTCCAGCTGAAAACGCAGAAAATCTTCCTGGCGCGCCGCTGCTTGTTCATCGCCTCCCAAAGCGGCTAGCAACTCTTCCAGTTCCCGCAATTTGCCGTACAGTTCACTTGTCTTTTGCCTTGCCGCTGCCAGTTCCCTGCCTCCGTAGGTATCCAGCAAATCCCGCTGCGTTGCCGGAGAAAGCAGCGACTGCTGCCTGTTTTGGGCGTGCAAATCCACAAGACGCTGTCCCTCTTCCGCCATCTTCCCCAGCGGCTCCACCCTGCCGTTTAAACGGCAGATATTAGGACCATTGCGCCGTATTTCACGGCTGAAAATTATTTCATTTTCCCCGCCGTCGTCCGACCGGCAGGTAAAAACCGCCTGTATCATTGCGCTTTCTTCTCCGCTGCGAACTATCTCTCCCGCAGCCCTTTCACCCAAAAGCAAGCTGAGAGCAGTCAGAAGCATTGATTTGCCGGCACCTGTTTCACCGGTAATTACATTTAATCCGCTTTCAGGATAAAATATCAAATTATCCATTAAGGCCAGATTGCTGACTTCCAAAACTCGCAGCATAAAAGACTACATCCTTTCCGGTTCACGGCTGATTACCTTGGATAATTTGTGATGCAACAGCGTGTAAAAATCGGTTCCCTGCAGCTCTATAAGCTGTGTTGTCAGCGGGGAACGGGTAATCTGCACTATATCGTTGTCCTGCAGTGTTAAAACAATTTGCCCGTCAACTATCAGTTGAATGTCCGCCTGTTTTGTCCAGGGGTGAACGGAAACCCTCTCGCTGCTCGAGACAATCACCGAACGGTGGTGCAACAGGTGAGGGCAGATTGGCGTTATGATCATCACATCAAGTGCGGGATTGACAATGGGGCCGCCTGCAGAAAGGGAATAGCCGGTAGAACCGGTTGGCGTGGCAATAATTATACCGTCGCTCGGGTAAGTCTCCAGATGTTTATTGTTGACATAAGTATCAAGATAAACAATGCGCGAGGAAGAACCCCGGCTGATGACAACGTCATTCAGCGCCGTGTACTCGGCGATAACCCTCTCATCCCTGTAAACAAGTGCGGAAAGCATTAGGCAGTACCTGATTCTGTAATCTCCGTCCAGAAGCTGCTGCAAAGCAGCTTCCAAAAGCGGCGGTTCCACTTCGGCCAGGAATCCCATTTGACCAAGATTAACGCCCAATAGCGGCAGGCTTGTGCCTTTAAAAAGATGTGCTGCGCGCAGAATTGTTCCGTCTCCCCCCAAAACGATAACCGCATCGGCATGACCGGCGAATTCCTCCGGCCGCAGCAGCTCCATTCCCTCCACAGGCTCCGCTTCAGTGGATTCTGCCAGATAAACGGCAATTTGATGCTTGCGGCAGAAAGCAAGGATTCTTTTTACCATATCGCCGGCTTCCCGCCTTTTTTGCCAGTTGAGGACAATGCCTAAGCCTTTCATATGTTCCTCCTGTCAGATGCGGAAAATAATTTCCTGCAATTTTTCTTTTTCCGGATAAACCATTATTACGCCGTCGGCCCGAAAAGCCAGGACATCCTGCAGCAGGCTTGTGCGCCACTGTTTTGACTGCAATCGTACCTGCCTTTTATCGCGCTTTACCTTGACCAGGAACAGGCGCCCGCTTTTCCTTGCCAGGTAATCACTTTTCACTTCAAAGGAATAAGGCCGCCCGTCAACAGTCATCCGTACAACAACGGCAGGCCCTGCTTTTATAACCTCATAGCCTGCCTCCTCAAGAAATCTCACTGTTTTACTCCGGGAAGCCGCAACTTTTTTGCCACTTATTTTTACCGTCCTGTTTTTCAGCCACCAGAAAAAAGCAGCGATGGCTATTACGGCCAGTATAATCCAGTCCCTTGTCTCCAATACCATCACCCGCCCGGTTGTTTATTTCGACATGCGGGGCAGGTTTCCTTTTCAGGCAAGAACTTGCCGGGCTTCTTTAATTATCCCCTTAAAGTCGGGCAGCTTAACCTGGCCGGAATCCTTTTCCTTGCGCAGGTGAAGCAGATATTCAATATTCCCCTCAGGCCCGCGTACAGGTGAAAAGGTGGCATTGATTACGGCATATCCGAGCCCGCCGGCAACCGCTGCCAGCTTATGCAGAACGGAGTAGTGCTTTTCAGGTTCCCGTACCACTCCTCTTTTCCCGACCTGCCCTTTGCCGACTTCAAACTGCGGCTTAACGAGGACGACAATCTCCCCCACGCCTATTCTTTTCAGAGCCGGGAGCACCAGTTCCAGGGAAATGAAGGATACATCAACTGCCGCAAAATCCACCGCTTCCGGAATTGCCTCAGGCGGCAGATAGCGTATGTTTGTTCTTTCCAGCAGTACCACCCGCCTGTCTTGGCGCAGTCTCCAGTCAAATTGATTGTATCCCACATCAATGCTGTATACCTTGGCGGCTCCATGCTGCAGCATGCAGTCGGTAAACCCGCCTGTGGAGGCACCCACATCCATGGCAGTCCTTCCTGCCAGGTCAATGCCAAAGCAAGATAAAGCCTTTTCCAGCTTCAAACCGCCCCGGGACACATAACGTGGCAGTTCCTTGACCTCCACCACGGCATCGCTTCTAACCTGCATACCCGGTTTTTCCGCCCTTTGCCCGTCTATACTGACAAGACCGGCCTTGATAGCCGCCTTGGCCGCTGAACGACTGGCAAAAATGCCGCGCTCGGCAAGCAGTATATCTAGTCTTTTCCGCTCTGCAGCCATGATATCTTCTTCCTCTTGTGTCCAGCCAGCGCCAGGCAGGCATTGACAATGTTTCCCGTTGTCAGGCCAAGGTGCTTCAGCAGCCGTTCCCTGCTGCCGTGCGGAACGAAACTGTCGGGAATTCCAAGCCTCTTTATTTTTATATTGTTTATATCGTTCTCCTCCAGCAGTTCCAGCACCGCCGAGCCCAGACCGCCTGCCAGGGCGTTTTCCTCAACGGTTACAAGGCCAAACCGGCTTGCCAGGGCTGCCTGCATTACAAGCTCACTGTCCAAGGGCTTTAGAAAAATCAGGTCGGCAACGGCAACGGAAATCCCCTTTTTCCCCAGGTACTCCGCCGCTTCCAGCGCCGGAGCCACCATTGTGCCGCAAGCCAGGATTGTTACATCGCGCCCCTTGCGCAGCATTTCACCCCGCCCCCAGGGTAAAAGCTTCGGCTCTTCTTCCGGCACACCCGCCGGACACGCACCGCGGGGATAGCGCAGGGCGGCCGGTCCGTCATGGGCAAGGGCAGTAAACAGTAAATGCTGCAGCATATTGCCGTCCCGGGGAGCCATGATTGCCATGTTCGGGACATGACGCAGGTAGGAGATATCAAATGAACCGTGGTGTGTTTCACCGTCTTCCCCCACCACACCGGCCCTGTCCAGGGCAAAAAGGACCGGCAGCTCCTGCAGGCAGACATCATGAACAATCTGGTCATAGGCCCGCTGCAGAAAAGTAGAATAAACGGCTACAACAGGCCGATAGCCGGCGCGGGCCAGGCCGGCGGCAAAGGTAACGGCGTGCTGCTCGGCTATACCAACATCAAAAAAACGCTGCGGGAATTTCCGGGCAAAAAAGTCCAGTCCCGTGCCCGCAGACATGGCGGCGGTTATTGCCAGTATTTTTTCATTTTTTTCGGCAAATTTAACCAGTGATCGGGCGAAAACACCGGTATAGGTGTCATTTTGGTGGCTGCTTGCGGGAACGGGAGGATTGCGCGGGTCAAAGGGCGCCACCCCGTGATAAAAATCGGGGTTGTTTTCGGCAAAGGCAAATCCTTTGCCCTTTGTTGTCAGCACATGCACCAGAACCGGCCCCTTTAATTTTTTCGCCCTTCGCAAAATGCCCTGCAGCCTCCCCAGGTTGTGCCCGTTAACCGGCCCGAGATAGGTAAATCCCAGCTCTTCAAACAGCATCCCGGGCACAATCAGTGTTTTAACCGCATCTTTCAAGCGTTCCAGCGATTTTACCACCCTGTCCCCGATAGCCGGTATCCTCTTAATTATCTCCTCCAAATCGGCCTTCAGGCGGGTGTATTTGGGGTCTGTCCGTATCCTTTCCAGGTAGGCGGCAAGTCCCCCCACATTATGGGATATTGACATTTCATTGTCATTTAAAACAACTATCAGATCGGTCCTGCTGTCACCGGCATGATTCAGGGCCTCAAAGGCCATTCCTCCACCCATGGCCCCGTCGCCGATAACGGCAAGTACGCAATAATCCTCGCCGGACAAATCGCGGGCCTTGGCCAGGCCAAGCGCGGCCGAGATCGATGTTGAACTGTGTCCCGTCCCGAAAACATCATGTTCGCTCTCCTTGTATTTAGGAAAGCCGCTTAACCCGCCATACTGTCTCAATGTATGGAAAAGAGCCTGTCGTCCCGTCAGCAGTTTATGGACGTAGCTCTGGTGCCCCACGTCCCAGATGATTTTATCCCTGGGGCTGTCAAAAACACTGTGCAGGGCGATGGTAAGTTCAACTACTCCCAGGTTCGGCGCCAAGTGTCCACCCGTCCGGGAAACATTTTCCAATAAAAAAGCCCTGATCTCGGCAGCAAGCTCGGTTAATTCTTTTGTATTCAGTTTCTTTAAGTCAGCAGGCCCTTTAATCGCCGGCAGCCATTTGTACAATCCTGCCACCTCACTTTCGCCGCGGCGGAAGTTCATGCCGGAAAAATATTTTACCGGGCAGTAGAGAATTGATTTTTGTCAAAAAGGCGGCAAACGCAAGGATTATATCTTCTGATTTCTTAATGGCCAGCGTTTTGCCCAAAGCCTTGCCGCCCACTGTCAAAGCGGAAACAATACCTGTAACTATAATACTTGTCAGCGGGTTGTCCCTGACCAAACCGGCTGTAATTAGCCGCAGCACAAGCAGTGCCGCCAGTCCCCCGCTGATAATGCCGGAAATATCGCCCACCACGTCATTGGAAAAGTTTGCCAGTCTGTCGGCGTTTCTTACCAGGTACAATGCTTCCCTGGCGCCAAAAACTTTTTTGGACGCCTTGGCCAGGAGCGGAGCTTCAGAGGCGGCGGCTGCGGCAGTGCCGATCATGTCAAAAAAAATACCGACAAAAATTATTGCCAGGATTATGAGCAGCGCAACCGGCATTGATTCTATGTATAAATACAAGTATTGTGTTATCAGACCCAAAATAACCGCCAGGGCAAAGGTCCAAACAGTAATAACTACAGCCCAGCGTATCTGCCTTCTTTTCTCCGGTTTTGATCCCACCGGCAGTCACCTCGAAAGGGCAAGTAATGATAAAAGAAAAGAGTTTGCTCTCAAACTCTTTCTGCATCTTTGCCGGGTTTCCTCCAATTATTTTTTCCCGGAATGTAAAATTATATCATAAAACCGTAGGTGAGCAACCCGCCAGGTAAACGTTACGGCTTAAGGTCCAGCAGGTTTTCCCAATTAATCACCCGGACGTCGCCGAACCGGGCAGTTTCCCTTTAAGATTAATTTCATTGTGTCGCCAGCAATGAAACTGGATTGCCACTCAGACCGTACTTTAATCCCGGGCGAGTCTCCCGTTAGGGAACAGTCTAGGAGTTTTCCTCTATAATACGGTTCCGCTACCTAGCCTCTTTTGCAAGAACGGTTTCATACAGAAAATTCCGACTCTACCGCTCCCACTCAAGGCAGGCTACACTGTACACAGCGCTAACCGCATACAGGTTCTATCCCAAGCCGTAATCATTTACCCACTACGGTAATCCACCACGCACTTGGGTCTCCACGGAGCCAGGGTCAACGCCTGCATGCCTTTGCAGATCGCCCCGACTCCTTAACTCCCAGCACCAGCCCCCGACTGGGCGTCGGCGGCCAGCACCAAGAACTTCATCGATGTGCCCATAACGGATTTTTAGGCCCGTCTTCGATAGCGGCCGTATTAACTAGAATACTGCGCCACCTACGGAATGCAAGTTTATTTTAACATAATTGCCGGCAATACTCAAACCTGCCTAAGCAGCGGG
>DGEC01000016.1 GCA_002385745.1 Firmicutes bacterium UBA3936 | reverse complement strand
TAGGCAGCTTGCCGCCTTTGATTAATCTTACTTGCGCTATTAGACGAACCGGATAAGGCAAAAAAACAAGCCGCAGAAATTTACGGCAAAAGTAAATATCTGCGGCGCGGCCGGGCAGGGAAAGGGACATGCTAGTGCACTCTCATTTTAATTTGTTCCGCTATAAGCTCGGGGTGCAGATAGCTGGCGGCAATTACAGGACCCTCGGCAACAACCGCCCTAATTTCAGACATGTTTATGTCTATGCTGCGGACGACGGCGGCATCCGCCTTTTGCCCCGGCCGCAGGTCAACCACAAGATATCCCTTCATTTGCAGGTACTTCTTGATGGGCGCCAGTCCTTCTTCCACTGCAACGGTTGTTTTTTCCACTTTACCACTTCCTTTCGGAAGTAGTGTTGACAGCAGACTGTTTTGTTATTCCGTTTGCTGTTAAAAAAGACAGATTTAATCGTTCCGGCAGGCTTGCAGGGAAAAATTTTGCCCGGCAAAGGGGGAAAAACAAAATCTTTGCAGAATAAGAACAAATATTTTAAAGAAATTATGTCCCTGTTCCCGGCAGCGAATGCCGGGATGGGGTTTTTAATGTGTGGGAAAGGTGGTAGTTATGGATGGATATTCAGTCTCTAATCCTTGAAGCGGCCCGTAAGGCCGAGGAAGAAACGCAAAACATTGGGGAACCCGAGTTTACTCAAAAAATCGAATGGCCGGTTAGTTGTACGGTAGGCCCCGGTCTTGAGGGGGCCATTGCCTGTGAAAGCGCGGTCGGTTATGTTAACGGCACGGCCGGGAAACTGCTTTATCGCGGTTATAATATATTTGATCTCTGTGCCTATTCTAGTTATGAGGAAGTTTCTTTTTTACTTCTGCACGAGTATCTTCCGGAGAAAAAAGAACTGGAGGAGTATAAGCGGCAGCTTATAACGTACCGGTCTGCGCCGAAAACCATCCGCCAGCTGGCGGCTTCCGGTATTGAAGGTTTAAATGATATGGCGGCCTTGCGGCTGGGAATACTTTTTTTAAGGCAGAAAGTTACAGTAACCGATACCGTTGAAGGGCGTCCCAGCATTGCAACGGCAATCAGCGCCGATGAGGACTCCATCCCCATGGAAAAGTTTCCCACCGGGGAGGAGAGGGCAATTTATGAATTTTCCCGCAAGGAACAGGATTCGGAACTCTTAAAAGAAGACAGCCTCCATGCCTGTTACCACCTGATTGCAGCCATGCCGACCATTGTTGCTGCAGTTTACAGATTGCGGGAAGGAAAAAAACCGCTTGAGCCTGATCCCGAACTGGGCCATGCAGCCAATTTTCTTTATATGCTCACGGGCAGAAAGCCCTCGGAACTGGAAGCAAAGATCATGGATGTGGCCTTGATTCTGCATGCCGACCATGGCATGAATGCCAGTACTTTTGCCACCATGGTCGTCGCTTCTACCCTTTCTGACATTTATTTTTCCGTCGGCTCCGGCATTGCCGCACTAAACGGCCCCCTGCACGGGGGCGCCAATGAGGATGTTATCAGGACGCTAAAGGAAATCGGTCGCCCGGACAGGGTAAAAAGCTGGCTTGCGGAAAAGCTGGCTGCCGGGCAGAAGATTCCGGGTTTCGGCCACCGTGTATATAAAGCGTACGACCCCCGGGCCCGTGTTCTCGGCCCCCTGGCTGCAAGGCTGGCGGAAGAAAATCCGGAAGCCCGCAAGTTATATGAGGTGGCGGCGGAACTGGAAAAAGAAGTGATTCAGCGTTTGGGAGCAAAGAAAAAAGTTTTTCCCAATGTTGATTTCTATTCCGGTCTTGTTTATTTGTCCCTTGGCATTGAACCTCATGCCTACACACCTATTTTTGCCGTGAGCCGGGTTGCCGGCTGGACGGCAAGAACCCTGGAATATCTCAAGAACAACCGAATTTTTAGGCCGCGTGCCGTTTACACCGGTCCCTTTGATTGCCAGTATATACCGCTTGCGGAGCGCGGAAAATAAAATACTGCCCTGTCCTGTAACGGCAAGCGAAAATCATGATTTGGGGTATAATCAAACCGAGAGGCACTTGCCTTCTTTGCTAAATTTTTTGGCAGAACCGGCAGGCAAAAACGGCAGACAGAAAGGATAGCAATGAGCAGAGAAAAAATAATCAGTGCCATCAGTGAAGCAGGTTGTGATGAATACAGGGAGATTGCAACCGGTGATATCGTTTTTTCTCGGGAAGTCCTGGAGCAATGTTCCAGAAATACCTGTGGAAATTACGGCAGAAATTACGGCTGCCCTCCCCATTCCGGCAGTATAGAAGAGATAAAGGCAAGGATTTTCAGGTACAGCAAAGCCTTTCTTGTTTCGAAAATCGTCTCCCTTGTTTCAGGCAACGGGGATGATCCCTTGAAGATTGTGGACAAAACTATAAAAAAGCTGCGCAGCTTCCTTGCCAATAGTGATGTATTGATTTTAGGAGCGGGACCGTGTACCAAATGCCGGGTTTGTGCGGCAGTAGAAGGCAAACCGTGCCGTTTTCCCGGCGAAATACAGTACTCGCTGGAAGGCAGCGGCATAGATGTGGTGCGCATGTCTCTGAACCTGAAAATGACTTATAACGCAGGCGGGGGCAGGGTGGCATTTTTTATACTTATTCTTTATAATGAGTGATTGTTTTTGCCTTTGCAGCAAACTCAAGTCAGATGACTTGAGTCAGACTGTAGACAAAGTCACTG
>DGEC01000028.1 GCA_002385745.1 Firmicutes bacterium UBA3936 | reverse complement strand
AGGCCATTTTTGTCTACAGTCTGCGCCTGCCTGAGGCAGGCTTTTTTTATGGCCAGGCCGGCATTGTTGCCCATGCATAATTATTGCCGGTTCCGGCAATCCTAATAGTTGGTTTTTCGCAGCAGAACGCGGCCGGCGGATGAAAGCCCGTTTTAATCTGAAAAACCTGGGAGGAAGCAATGCCGGTGTTTACAAAACAAAACACGCTTGAAACTTCCCGCAGGCGGACATCCGTCCTGCGGTATTACATCTTTACGGCATCAGCGGTATTTATAATAGCAGCTGTGGCAATAGCGGGATATTTTTTGCTGCCCGGGGCTTTTTCAGTAAAGGTGGAAGCAGACGGGCAGATATGTGAAGCAGAAGTAGGGGCTGAAACGGTTGCAGATTTGCTGGACAGGCTGGGAATAGAATTGAGAGAACTTGACCGGGTAGAACCTGCGCTGCAGCATTCCCTGAAACCGGGTGACAGTGTAAAGGTTATCCGGGTGGAAAAACGTTTCGTTACCCGGCGCAGGGAAATACCCTTTCAGGAAATCATCCGGGGCAACGGCAGGCTAAGCCGTGGCGTTTTACGGGTTCTGCAGGAAGGAATAAAAGGAATACAGGAAGAAACTGTAGAAATAACTTCTGAAAACGGCTCTCAGGTTTCTGCCACGGTTTTACAAACAGACCTGCTGCGTGCCAAACAGGACTTCATTATTGAATTCGGAGAAAACAATACACTGTCCCGGAGCGGGCGAAATATTGCATTTACCAGTGAGCATATGGTAACGGCCACAGCCTACTGCAACGGTACTGAAGCAAGCGGCTGCCCCAGGGACAAAAGGGGCTGCAGTGTTTGTACAGGATTCTACAATGACGGTTACACGGCAACGGGCCTCCCGGCGGTCGCCGGTGACGGCAGCCCGGAGAATCCCTATATAATTGCCGTAGATCCCCGGGTTTTCCCGCTGGGAAGCCGTCTGTACCTGGATGGATATGGTTTTGCCATTGCTGCCGACACGGGCAGTGCTATTAAGGGGTACTGTATTGACATTTTGTTCCCTACCCACAAGGAGGCTGTCCAATTTGGCCGCAGGCAGATGAAAATTTACCTTTTGCCTGAACAGTAAAACCGGGGAAACCCGGTTTTTATTTTTGTTAAAAAGGAGAAATAAGCGTGCCAAAACTGACAAGCCGGGCATATGTCCGTGAAATACTGGAGCGTCACGGTTTGCAGCCGTATAAAAAGTTGGGGCAAAACTTTCTTGTTGATGAAAATATCCTGCAAAAGATTACAGCAGCGGCCGACCTGCAGGCAGGTGACCATGTCCTGGAAGTGGGTCCCGGTATAGGGGCATTGACAGAAAAACTGGCACAAAAGGCAGGTTATGTAACCGCCCTTGAAATCGACAGCCGTCTTCTGCCTTTGCTGCAGGAAACACTGGGCCGGTATGAGAACATAACCGTCCTGCACCAGGATGCTTTACATGCCGATTACGGCAGGTTGTGCTCCAAAGGCCCTTTGAAGCTTGTTGCCAATCTCCCGTATAACATAGCAACGCCCCTGCTGTACCGCCTGTTAAAAGAAGAATGGAGGCAGTGCTTTAAGCTTCTGGTCTGCATGGTGCAGAAGGAAGTAGCAGAACGCATAACTGCCGTTCCCGGAGGGAAGGATTATGGTGTTCTGTCGGTGGTTTGCCAGTATAATGCCAGGGCGGAAATTATTTTTACGGTTTCCGGAAATGTGTTCTACCCGAGGCCGGAAGTGACTTCCGCCGTTGTCGGTCTTTATCCTTATCAGGAAACTTTGTTGCAAAGAGATGAGGAAAAGCTTTTTTACCGGGTGGTTGAGGGAGTTTTTGCTCAAAGACGTAAAACAACTCTCAATGCGCTGCAGGCGGCACTGCAAGTCAGTAAGGAAGAACTGGCCGCACTCGGCAGGGAGACGGGGATCGATCTGCAGCGCCGCGGTGAAACAATGAACATTGATGAATTTGCAACACTGGCCCGGTTTCTTTATAATAGAAGGTGATTTAACAGAAGGGTGTTAAGCAGATGGATTTTATAAGCCCTACAAAAGGCAAACTGTCCTTTCAGGAAACTTACAGTGAGATCGTTTCTTATTTTAATGAGAAGCCGGAAGAGAAATACAAGTTAATAATCGGGACCGATTCGCAGTTCCATTTCCCGAATGATGTTTGTTTTGTCACTGCTATAATTATCCACCGTGTAGGTAAAGGAGCCCGTTATTTTTTCAGCCGCCGGCATCAGAAGTTTATGGAAAACCTGCGGCAGCGCATTTATTATGAAACTTATTTGAGCCTTGAGGTAGCTACTATGGTGGCAGCCAAACTGGCAGATGACGAAGATATTAATTTAAATGTCGAAATTCATTTGGATGTGGGGAAAAACGGGGAAACCAAGGAAATGATCCGCGAAGTGGTGGGCATGGTGATCGGCAGCGGTTTTCAGGCTTTTATCAAACCGGACTCTTACGGAGCAACTAAAGTGGCCGATAAATATACAAAGTAAAGCATGCCCGGGGAAAGGCAGGCAATAAAGATAAACTTATAAAGGCAGACGCCGCTTAATGCGCCGTCTGCCTTTCTTAGACAGGGATTTTGCACTGCCGGCATGAAAGCGGCAAACTACATCATGCGACCGGCCAGAAACTGTTCCAAGAGGTCAAAGCGGCGCCTGTCGTGGTAGCCGGTGTAAAGTTTACCGTCGTAATATCTTGAGCGTGGCCGGTGCCGCCAAAGGCAGAGAGCTTCCAGGCAGTCGCCGATTATGGTATCAATTATCAGCCTGTTATGGGCCGGGTTCTTAACCGATGAACCAAGCTCAATATGGGCAATTTGGCCGGCAATTTCTACGCGGTAGCCGGACAGGACACTGTGAACCAGCAAAGTCGGCGGGACGGCAAAATCCTGCCAAGGCACACTGGCAAGCATACGCCGGGAGACAATATGGGGACCGTGCGACGGTGTTGCGATGTTGAGGCTTTCCACAAGGCCAAGTTCCCTGTTAAGCCTGTAACGCCAAAAAAACACCGGCTCCTGCAGTTTTATCAGGTGCTTTTCATCCGGATAACAGTCCAGCAGCGCCAAATCCAGCTGTTTTCTTACCGCTTTCTGCAGAAATGATTTCAGTTGCCGGTATATTTCTCCTACCATATCACCGTCGATAAATAAAGCATAGTCGGCGCCCCTGGCATAGGCCAGCTTAGCCCCCACTGCGCGCGGGACATCAATCCCCAGAGGTGCAGCAAAAGAGACCAGGGATATTTTACATGGGTATAATTGCAGGTATGATTCGGCCACGTTTCTTGTCGTTTTGTCGGAGCCGTTGAGAATAATGAATATTTCTGCGATGGAATCGATAGCCAGCAGCGACTCAAGGACGCGCCCTACGCGATACTCTTCACTTTGTGCAGGTACGACTGCGGTAATCATCCTTCCCCCTCCTGTCCTCATTATATGTTGGGAAGGCAGCAGGGAGTGAGAGAGCAAGCACAAAAAAAACGGGTTTTCATATTATAAAACAGAAATGTTTTTTAAGATGAAAGCTGGTGTTTTTATGGCGTTCTCTGTGGGAGATACGGTAGGACGCAAATCGTACAACATGGATATTTTATTTAGGATCGTGGAAATAGATCACAAAAAAAAGATAGCCGTTCTCAAAGGCCTCGATATGCGCCTGCTGGCCGATGCACATCTTGACGACCTTCACTACCCTGACCCGCTGCAAATAAAAAAATACCGTCAGCGCTCGGAGGAGGCGCAGAAGGATTGTATTCGGAAAATTTACAGGCGCCGCGGCCTGGAGCGGGAACGGCTGCGAGGGATAAGCGGCAAAGGCTCCGAAGATTTTTTTGAGATGCCCGGGAAAATATTGCATCTGGACGGCGACAGGGATTACCTGGCTGAATGTATGAAAGTATACCAGTCACTGCAGCTGAAGGCAGTCGGCAAATATGTACCCGAGAGAAACCAGCCGGAGCTTGTCTGGAATCTGCTCCACCAGCATCACCCCAACATTTTAATTATGACCGGACATGACGCTTACCTTAAAAATCCCGAGCAAAATTTCCAGGATTTAAGACACTACCGTAATTCGCGCTATTTTGTGGAGGGCGTCCGCAAAGCCCGCCAGTATGAACCAAACAAAGATGACCTGGTGATTTTTGCCGGGGCCTGCCAGTCTCATTATGAACAGCTGCTGGCGGCCGGAGCAAACTTTGCCAGTTCACCTCAGCGTGTCTTAATTCATGCACTGGATCCGGTTTTTGTTGTGGAAAAAGTTGCTTTTACCTCTATTAATGAGTCGGTCAATATATTCGAGGTTATCAAACATACCATAACCGGTTTGGAAGGGGTCGGGGGAGTGGAAACAAGGGGCCAATTCAGACTGGGACTGCCGAAATCACCTTATTAAATAAAATATTTGCCGCACCCGACAGGTAAGTTGCAAAATCAACCTCCACCTCCGGGTAAGTTGTAAAATTAATTG
>DGEC01000056.1:26238-26840 GCA_002385745.1 Firmicutes bacterium UBA3936 | reverse complement strand
ATGATGAACTGAAAAAGAGAATAATGAATATGACTGCCAGGGGAATTGTGATCGGCAGGGGACAGACTCTTTGGGACTTGTACAATGAGCGCATTCTCCTTTATGAACGGTATGCGGACGTGAATCTCAACTGCTTCCGGCTTTCCGTGGAAGAAGTTGTGGAGAGGATTTGCCGCCTCTGGAAGGAACAAAAAAATGCCGCCGGGCCGTAACGGCCGGGCGGTTTTTTGCGCCGGTTTTGGCTGCTCACCAACTCACTCCCTTTTCCATATGATAAAGATATAAATACGCAGGGGTGAGTTTTTAATGGTAGAGTATTTATCACAATTTAACATAATTTTTATCGGTGTGGCAGCCACTTTGGCGACAGGTCTTGCTACCGGTGTCGGAGCGCTGCCCATCTTTTTTACGAAAAATATATCAAAAAAAGTCCTGGACGCCCTTTTGGGGGCTGCCGCGGGAATTATGCTGGCGGCCACCTCTTTCAGCCTGATCCTGCCGGCCATAGAAAGGGGCGGAGGGGGCATCAGGGGAGCCAGCATTGCTCTTGTCGGAATTCTGGCCGGCGGCGTCTTTCTGGATTTGGTTGATAAATGCTTCCC
>DGEC01000056.1:0-26091 GCA_002385745.1 Firmicutes bacterium UBA3936 | reverse complement strand
GGGCTGACGCTGGCCATTGGTATCGGCCTGCAAAACATACCGGAGGGCCTGGCCGTTGCCCTGCCCTTTTTGAGGGAGGGCTATCCCCGCTGGAAAGCTTTTCTCATATCCCTGGCCAGCGGTCTTGCCGAACCGCTGGGAGGCCTGATTGGCATTGCAATTGTCCAGTTTGTCCGTCCCTTTTTGCCTTTCAGCCTGGCTTTTGCCGCAGGGGCAATGCTGTTTGTTATCGCCCGGGAAATAATACCCGAAAGCCAGTTGAACCAGGGCCATTCAAGGGGTGCAACATATGCCCTGCTGGTTGGCTACGTTGTGATGATGTTTCTGGATACTACGCTGGGCTGATATGCGGGGCAGGCTTTTCCACGAAAAAGGAACCGGGCACCAGGTGCCCGGTAAATTATTTCAGGTATTTGTCCAAAAAATCCAGTGCTTTATCCATATTATCCCTGCGGAAAAAACAGGGATCTGCATGGGCGGCGCCTTCCAGTATTTCAAAGTAAACTTTGTCTTCACCAAGAGCTTCTTTTAGTTTTGCTGCAAGGGAAACGGACTGCCCGCAGGGGACAACGAAGTCTTTGTCGCCGTGCTGGATAAAGAAAGGCGGGGATGCAGGGGAGATGTAGGTTTCTGGGTTGGCCGCTTTTACTTTATCCGGCGCGTCGTCTAAAAGGCTGCCGAGGAAAAGTTCTTCCATGCTGCAGCCCTGAGCGGGCTGCATACTTACGCCCATTTCCTTCTGCTGTTCCCTCATGGTAAAAAAGTCTGCCGGCCCGTACCAGTCCACTACTGCGCTGACAGCGGAAGACTGGTCCGGGGATCCGAAGGAAAGGTCCTCCAGCTCACCTGCCGCCGACGATATGCCGGCCAGCGCGGCCAGGTGCCCGCCGGCAGAATCGCCCCACAGGGCAATTTTTTCCGCCTGCAGGCAGTACTTCTCAGCGTTTTCCCGCAGCCAGCGGGCAGCGGTTTTTACTTCATAAACCTGGGTCGGGAACTCCGCTTTGTCGCTTAAAGTGTAATCAACGGAGACCAGGGCATAGCCACGCTGCAGGACATAAAGAAAGGGCTCCATGTTGACGTTTCTTTTGTGGCCGAGAAACCAGCCGCCGCCGTGGATGTAAAGAATCACCGGGAAAGGGCCCGGTCCTTCTTCCGGCAGGTAAATGTCCAAAGCCATGCCGTCCGGACGGTTGGTGTAGGGGAGGTCAAGCCATTTGCGGCGTATCCCGTCCACATTGGCATCCGGGGCATTCAGCATTTCTTTAAATTGGCTGCGCCAGCGGGCGACATGTTCAGACTTGGGGATGCCGCCGATTAAAGGTTCACTGTTCTGCTTCATCGTATCCTCCTTTAGCTTTTTTAATTTAATTATAAACTGTTGGGCAGAAAAAACAATGCAGTTATAATCTGGTGAAAGTCCTTCCCTGTTTGCTTGAACCAGCCGCTTTTTACCTGTATAATTGCTTCAGAAAAAGCCGGAGGTGGAATATGTACCATATCTTAAGCTGTGAGCAGTTTTCAAGGGCGGAACTGGAGGAGCTTTTCAACCTTACCGATGAGATCAGAAACAACCTGCCGGCTTACCGCACTGCCCTGGCCGGTAAGCTGGTAGCTACAATTTTTTATGAACCGAGCACCCGCACTCGCCTCTCCTTTGAGGCGGCCGTCCAGCGGCTGGGGGGTTGTATAGTCAGCACTGAAAATGCGAAGGAAATGTCCTCGGTTATTAAAGGAGAAAGCCTGCCGGATACAATACGCGTTATTGCCGGCTACTGTGATGCCATTATCCTGCGGCATCCGGACGTCAATTCGGCCAGGGAAGCCGCCGCCGTTTCCGCGGTGCCCATTATCAACGGCGGCAGCGGCAGCGGGGAGCATCCCACCCAGGCACTCCTGGATGTCTATACCATTCACAAGCATAAGGGTGCTATTGACGGACTTACGGTGGGCATCATGGGGGACCTTCTCTTTGGCAGGACGGTCCATTCACTGGTTAAGCTTTTGGCGTTATATGAGAATATTACTGTTTACGGTTTAAGTCATGATGTTTTAAGCCTGCCCGAGGAATATGTCTCCTACCTTGAGAAAAGGGGAGGGCGCTATATACCCTGCCGCTCTTTCTGGGAAATGCCGCAGGATATCGATGTTCTCTACCATACCAGGACCCAGACGGAACGTTTTCAAAACAGCGACCTGCAGGTGGAGGAATTTGTTGTGGACAGGCAGGTAATGTCTTACTTTTCCCCGGACACCATTTTGCTGCACCCGCTGCCCAGAAGGCATGAGATTAGCGCGGAAGTGGATGCTGACAAGCGCGCCCTTTATTTTCAGCAATCCCATAACGGGATGTACGTGCGCATGGGCCTGCTTTACAATATACTGGGCAAAGGAGCGGAAAAATGAACTTTCCCGGAAAGATTAAAGATGTTAGGATAAAAGGCCGCCTGATCGGCGGGGACAAACCTGCCCTTTGCGTGCCCCTTGTGGAGAAGACTACCGCTGCCCTCGCGGAGGCGGCCGGCAGGCTGGCCGCCCTGCAGCCCGATATTATTGAATGGCGGGTGGATTATTTTGACCGGCTCGACCGGGAGCGGGAAGTAATGGCGGCCCTTGAAACAGTCCACCGGGAAGCGGCCGGCATCCCCCTGCTTTTTACCTGCCGCCACCGTCGGGAAGGGGGGCAGGCGGACATGGCGGAGGAAGGAAGAATAAGCCTGGTTAAAAAAGCGCTGCGGTCCGGCTTAATTGATTTGCTTGATCTTGAGCTGCTTACGGAAGCCCGGGAAAGGGAGGCAATTATTCAAGAAGCCCGGCAAGGCGGTATTTATGTAATTCTTTCCTTTCACGATTTCCGGGCAACTCCCGCCAGGGATGAAATGGTGGAAATACTTGTCCGCGAGCAGGAGGCGGGCGCCGATATTGCCAAAATAGCCGTAATGCCCCAAAACCCATATGATGTTTTATCCCTTTTGGAAGCGGCGCTGATTTTCAGGGAACGCTATGCCAGGATTCCCGCCGCCTGCATGTCCATGTCACGGCTGGGGATTATCAGCCGCATTGCCGGCCACCTGTTTGGTTCCGCCATTATCTATGCCGCGCAGGAGCGCCCATCTGCGCCGGGCCAGCTCCCGCTGGACGGGCTGCGCCGGTGCCTGGAGCTTCTGGGGCTGGAATAAAAGTAAAATAAAACAAAAAAGCGGCTTGCAAGGCCGCTTTTTAATGCTGTGGTACCGCCGCCGGTTCGGCTTTTACCCCGGCTCCCGCCATTTCCTCTTTTAACTGCTTGCGCAGCCGGGTGAAAAGCAGGACAGCGAAGCAAGTCGAGAGAAAATCTGACATAGGCTGGGCAAAAATGAAACCGTTTAAGGCGAAAGCGGAATTTAAAATTAGGACCAGAGGCAAGAAAAACAGCCCCTGCCTGCCCAGGGAAAGCACAAGGGACTGCAGGGCTTTGCCCATTGCCTGGAAGGAGACCATAATTGACACCTGAACAGGCATAAAGATGAGCGGTACGGCAAAAGCTCTCATAATTACCGTTCCCAGGCTGATAATCTCGGCGTTGTCAATAAAGGCTCGGATGACAGACGGCGCAAAGGTAAAGCTGAATATGGAAAACAGGCCGGAAAAGACTGCCCCGATGGTAATAGTAAATCTGAAGCCCTGAATCATCCGGTTGTATTTTTTGGCCCCGTAGCAATAGCCGGCAAAGGGTTGATATCCCATGGCAAGGCCGTGGGTAAGCATAAAGGCAAGGGAATTAATTCTCATATTAATGCCCATGCTGGCAATTACATGGTCGCCGTAGGAAGCGGCTATGGAATTGGCAAAAGTATTGACGCTGCTCATTAACAGCTGGTTAATGGCAACGGGAGTCCCGACTTTAACAATATCTGAAATGATGGCTTTGTCGAAAGAAAAATTTTTAGGGGAGATGGTAATAATACCCTTCCGCTTCAGAAAATAATAAATGAAATACAGTAAACCTACGGATTCTCCAATTACCGTAGCTATGGCAGCTCCCTCAACACCCATGTTAAAGGTAATGATAAAAATGGGGTCAAGAATGATGTTGAGAATTGTACCGGTCAGCATCCCTATGGTAGCTTCCTTGGTAGCCCCTTCAGCCCGCATGATGCCGCTTAGGGAAACCTGCAGCAGCATTACGGGCGCAAAGGCCATGATATAACTAAGATAGATTTTGGCGTACCGGAAGGTGCTTCCCCCTGCCCCGATCAGTGAAAGAATTCTGTCCAGATTGGACAGGGCAATGGCCGTCATTAATACACCGACAACCAGGGAAATGGCAAAGGAGATGGAGGCGGCTTTATTGGCGTTCTCAAACTCTTTTCTGCCGAGGGCCCGCGATATGTACGAGGCGCCGCCTGTGGCAAAAAGGTTGCCGAAAGCCTGGACAAGCATAAAAAGAGGGAAGGATAATGTGACGGCCGCTACGGCGTTTGGGTCATTCATTTTGCCGATGAAAAAAGTATCAGCCATGTTATACAGGGCGTGCACAACTGCTCCCAGCATGGTCGGCAGCGCCAAAGTTACGATAGCTTTACGTACTGGCATTTCACTCAAAATATAAATCCGGTCGTTTCCCATTAGGCAAGATCCTTTCCTGAAATAATTACTTCCATCATCTCAATAATGGTATTGCATGCCGTAAAAAAACTTTCTTTTTCCTCTGCGGACAATACGCTGAACTTATCTTCAAAGTATTTCTTTATGAGAGTGTCCAGGTTGCTGAGGTAGGCCCTCCCCTTGGCGGTTAATTCCAGTATGGTGTTTCTCTTGTCTTTACTGTCGCGCTTCCTGGTGATGAAACCTTCATCCTGCAGCCTATCCACGATATGCGTAAAAGAGCCCTTTTCAACCCCTGCAATCTTGCTTAAAGCAGTCATGTTCTCGCCTGCAAAAAATTTTATCGCCAGCATGGTCCTTTCCTGTGTTTTATTAAGCTTCCTGTTTGTTTCTTCTTTCCAGAAACTGTCCAGCAGCTCAAATTTCAGCCGGGGTATGGCCCACAGAGGGGTTAATAGCTTCTCAGTTGGCAACTCCATGCAATCACCACAAAAAAAATAGTTAGAAAAACAACTAATTCCTAACTATTATATATGAAACAAGTTTAGAAAAGCAATATATATTTTTTTGATTTTTTACTTTCCGGTCTGCAAGAACTGCCAAGTTACTGCCCGGCCGCCGGCAAGGCGGCCGGGCAGCAGCCTAAGGGCGCAAGATTAAAGACAGTTGGCCTCAATAATTTCCTCCACTGTTACATTATAGAGTTTTGCCAGTGAATACAGGGTTTCCCCGCTTTGCACGATATGCTTCCTGTCCTGCCCGGGGGAAGCAGGGGGCAGCATCTCATTTACGGTAACAAACTTGTATCCTTCTTTTTGCAGGCCTTCTATAATCTGCGGCAGGGCTTCAACTGTCTTGTACCCGCCGATATGCATGAGGACAATGCCGTTGTCGCCGGCATTGCTCAACACCCTGTCAACCAGGTATTCAGTTGTTATCTGCCTGCCGTTCAGTTCTTCCGCCCAGTCATGGGAATCAACGGTCCACAATATAGTATAATGGTAGCCCTCTTCACTTAAGATTTGCAGCAGCCGGTTGTCATATTCTCCGTACGGCGGCCGGAAGAGGACAGGTTTCCTGCCCGTTGCGGACTGAATGATTTCCGTGGATTGCCGCAGTTCATCCCTGATTTCGTCTTCGCTCATGTTTACGATATGGCCGTGGGTTAGGGAATGGTTTTCAACAACATGGCCGTCTGTGGCGATTTTTTTTGCCAGTTCCGGGTGGGACTCCACCCAGAGGGCCCGGGTAAAGAAAGTGCATTTTAGCCCGTAAGTTCTAAGCACGTCCAGCAAATCATCCGTCCGGTCATAAAGCCAGCCGGCATCAAAAGTAAGGGCGATTTGCTTTTGCTCCCCCTTTAAAATTCCTTCTTTGACAACCCGGGAGGGGGCAGGCTTTTCTGAACCGCCGCCGGGAATTATTAGCTCCTGTCCGGCGTAAATAACCGGCGTTTCTGTTTCTTCCTCTTCTGTGGGATCCTCCGGGTTGCCGTCCTTGCTGTCAGTGCCGTTTTCTTCTTCTATATCTTCCGGCCCGGCCGGTAATTGTTCATTTTCCTCATTCGCCGGCGGGTTTGCCGCTTCCTTTTCACCCGGTATTTTGGAGCCTGCCAAGATCAGTGCTCCCAGCAGAACAATTGCCGCTATCGCAATTAACCATACCCGGCTTTTTGTTTTTTTCGCTCTTGCCATCTCGGTGCCTCCTGTTGCAGGTAGTATTTTGTCGAAAAAGGGAGATGCAATTTCATTGTATAAAAAAAAACAGTTAAAGTCGTTATAGTATCATTGAGTTTATATTAATGCTTTTTAATCTTTGTTAAGTCCCTTGTCATGCCGGTGGATTTGGAATAAAATTACTGGAAAGAAACTTTTGCCCGCAGGAGGCTGCCATGGAGGAAAAGATTCGCAAACTGGCGCTGGTTGGTTTTTTTGCCGCTCTGGCATCGCTGCTTGCCTATATTGCCATCCCGCTGCCCGGGGGACTGCCGCCCGTTACCGGGCAAACCTTTGCCGCCATGCTGGCCGGTTTGCTGCTTGGCAGTAAAAGCGGGGCGCTGAGCCTTGCTGTATATATATTGCTTGGTATCTGCGGCCTGCCTGTTTTTGCCGGCGGCACGGCCGGCGCCGGCGTGCTGGCAGGACCGACGGGAGGGTTTATTCTAGGGTTTATTCCGGCGGTCTATGTAACGGGCAGGATTGCAGAAAAGAAGCGGCGGCCGTCTCTTGCCTCTTATTTTGGGGCGGCTGTTATCGGGGGAATTATTGTCCTCTACCTGCCGGCGACAGTTCAGCTTGCCCGGGTGCTCTCACTGCCCGCAGGCGAAGCGTTAATTCTTGTTTTGCCCTACCTGCCGGGAGACCTGGGAAAAGCCTTTTTCGCGGCACTGCTGGCGGTAAAAATCAGGCAGGCGCTGGCGGCCGGGAGGCGCATTGACAATTGACAGAAGAGGGTTTTCTCCTGGTATAATGGGCAGGGACAAAACAAGCGGAAAGGCGGGGCATAATTTGCGTTCATTCCCAGAAACGGATATTTACGGTATCACCTGCGAAAAAATTTCCAGGGCCGGTGACAATATAGAAGTGGTGCGGCAGATGCTTGCGGCCGGCATTAAAATTATCCAGT
Source organism: Firmicutes bacterium UBA3936 (assembly GCA_002385745.1). Classification (GTDB taxonomy): domain Bacteria; phylum Bacillota; class Dethiobacteria; order Dethiobacterales; family Dethiobacteraceae; genus DTU027. The sequence goes on along the minus strand of DGEC01000056.1, from coordinate 18,879 downwards.
ACCGGGAAAAAGAAAAAACGAAAAAAGAGAAATTCAGGCAGTGCGAGATTATCGGAAAGATGTGCAAGGAAGCGGGCGCCCTTTTTATTGTCAATGATGATGTGGATGTCGCGCTGCTTACCGGCGCCGGGGGCGTCCACCTGGGGCAAAGCGATCTGCCGGCAGATGCCGTCCGCAGGCTGGCCGGGCCGGAGATGATTATCGGCGTGTCCGTCTCAAGCAGGGAAGAGGCGGGAGAAGCCCGGAGGAGGGGCGCCGATTACCTGGGGGTCGGGCCCGTATTCCCCACCGGGACCAAGCCGGACAGCGGCGAGGCCATCGGGCTTGAAGGCCTGGCTGACATTGCCTTGAGCACGCCGCTGCCTGTGGTTGCCATCGGCGGCATAAACAGTGAAAACATTGCCCTGGTATTCAGAAAGGGGGCAAAATGCGCGGCCATGATTTCAGCTTTGGTCTCGGCAGATGATATAGCGGCCGAGGTAGGGAAAATCAGGCGGTGCCTGTCAAAAGCCTGATGTTTTTGCTATAATAAAATCACTAACCCGGAAAACAGGGGGAAACCATGCTGATTGTCGGTTTAACCGGAGGAATTGCCACGGGGAAGTCAACTGTTGCCGCCATGTTTGAAAAAATGGGGATCCGTCGCATTGACGCCGACAGCCTGGCCCGGGAAGCCGTCGAGTCCGGCACCGCCGCCTTGCAGGAAATTGCCCGCACTTTCGGCAGTGCCGTTATTGATGATCAGGGCAGACTGGACCGCAAAAAAATGGCGGAGATAGTATTTAATGATGCAGGAAAACGAAAACAGCTGGAGGGCATAATCCATCCCCGGGTCCGCCTTCTGCTGGAAGAGAGGCTTGCGGCAGCCCGCAGGGCCGGGGACTGCCTTGTTTTGGTCGAAGTGCCTTTATTATATGAAACAAATTTTCAGCGATTTGTAGACAAGGTTATTGTAGTCCGGGTCTCTGAACAGCAGCAGCTGATGAGGCTCAGGCAGAGGGACGGCCTGTCGCTTGCAGAGGCAAAAAGGCGTATTGCAGCCCAAATGCCCCTGGAGGAAAAAGCCGCTCTGGCCGATTATGTCATAGACAACGACGGGACTCTGGCGGAAACGGAAAAGCAGGCAAGACAGATCCTGGGCAGGCTGCTTGAGGAATGCAGCCATGCTTAGGTTTGTGAAGCGGCTGTTTTTGCTGCTGATTATTGCAGCAGCCGTTGTCTGCCTTGTCCGCAGCCCAAAATTTCTAAGGCTGTTTTACCCCTACCGCTACCGGGCGGTTATCGAGGCGAATGCAGCGGAATACAGGGTTGACCCGCTGCTTGTGCTTGCGATAATAAGGACGGAGAGCAATTTTAAAAGCGATGCCGTCTCAGCCAAAGGCGCCCTGGGATTGATGCAGGTCATGCCGGAAACGGCGGAATGGATTGCCGGGCAGCTGGGAATGGAGGAATTAAGCAGGGAGGATATTTTGCAGCCGGAAATAAATATTAAACTTGGAACCTGGTATCTGGCAAACCTGAGAGAGGAATTCCCCGGCAGTATTGATGTGGTTATTGCCGCTTACAACGGCGGCCGCGGCCGGGTCAGGTACTGGCTGGAAAACGGCATCTGGTCCGGCAGCTATGCCGACCGGGCCGATATACCGCTGCTTGAGACCAGGCAGTTCCTTTACAAAGTGCGTACAGCCTACAAGCACTATCAGTATTTATACCGCTGAGGCGGCAGGTAAGGTTTTTCGGCAGAAGGCATTGTATTGCCGCGGGCAGGCAGGGATGATAAAATAAGAAGGGACTAACAGGCTGAACCGGGAGGGATTTAAATGGCCGGACATTCAAAATGGGCTAATATTAAACATAGAAAAGCGCGCGTCGATGCGCAAAAGGGTAAAATATTCACGAAAATTTCCAAGGAAATCATGGCTGCCGTTAAGCAGGGCGGCCCGGACCCAAGCGCTAATTTTCGCCTGCGTCTTGCGCTGCAGAAAGCGCGTTCCGCCAATATGCCCAACGATAATATTCAGAGAGCGCTGCAGCGGGGTTCCGGTGAAATGGACGATGTCAATTACGAAGAAATAATTTATGAGGGGTACGGTCCGGCCGGTACGGCGGTGCTGCTGGAAATACTTACCGATAACCGCAACCGTACAGCCGCAGAAATAAGGAATATTTTCTCCCGCCGCGGCGGCAGCCTGGGAGAGATGGGATGCGTTGCCTGGATGTTTAAGCGCCGCGGCTACCTGACTGTCAAACAGGAAGGCCGGGACGAGGACGAACTGATGATGGCCGCCCTGGAAGCCGGAGCCGATGATTTTGTCGCCGACGGGGATTTTTATGAAATTTACACGGAACCGGAAGACTTTGAACAGGTTAAGGAGAAGCTGGAAGCGGAAGGAATAGAATTTGTTGAAGCTTCAATTGCCATGATTCCGGATAACACGGTGGAAATAACGGATCCGGAAGAGGCGCGCAAAGCCCTGTCACTAATTGAACAACTGGAAGATCACGATGATGTGCAGAATGTCTTTACAAATCTCGAGATAGCCCCGGAAACGGCTGAAATGCTGGAAAGCGAATGAGCCAAGGCAGTATAATTCCTCCTTTTACGGGTAATTTATAGTATATATGCCTGTAGAAGGAGGTTTTTTATGTCAGGCGGGCTGAAATACCTTGGCAGTGCCTTTGTTTTGGGTTTACTGCTTGGCCTGCTTGTGGCGGGCCCGGCAGGCACAACCTTTCCTCGGCAGAAACTGCAGCAAAACGCTGTCCAAGGAGTATTAAACGGCGGCGCACCGGGATTTGCGGCCGGTCATTTTGCAAAAAAGGCAGCCTATGAAGGCTACCTGGGCATCTACAAGGATTGCCTGGCAATTTATGAAGGGGGACAGCCTCCCTACGGTATTTTGCAGCATGTCATGCAGGATTACCGGGTGCGTGATGATATCCGCCCGCTTTTGGAAAAAGGGATGCCCTTTACCGATACTTATCATTTGCTGCGCCTGCTGGAAAACTGTACAACCTGAAAGCGGCTGTTATCTATGCGGTACGATCTGGAGGTGTCACAGTGAAATTTTCCCGGGAAATAACCGGAATAGCTGTGATTGATTTTTTAAGCGGACAGGAACTTGGAAAAGTGAAAGAATGGCTGCTGGATAAAAGCGGGCGGTTTGTGATTGCCTTTGTGGCCGACGGGGGAGGATGGCTGCCCCAGAGCAGGCTGTTCTCCTTCGGTGAGATTGCCGGATTTGGACGTGATGCCATAATGGTGGCGGGACAGGGAAGGCAGGCTGCAGGCGATCCTCCGGCGCTGGACGGGCGGGAAACCTGCCGTGTACTGGGAAAAAGAATGCTGTCGGCCGACGGCACTGAACTGGGGATAGTGGAAGACATCCTTTTTGATGAGGAAACGGGCCGGGTTGCCGGCTGGCGTCTTTCCACCGGTCTGATAGATGACCTGCTGCAGGGGCGTCCCGTACTCAATGAACCTTTGCTGCTTACCATGGGAGAGGATGCCCTGATTATTTCCGACTGAAGCGGGGGTGAAGATAATGCGTTGTCCCGTTTGCAACAGCATTGATGTTGGCAAAGTGGAAACAGACCAGTATTATTGCTGGAACTGCCTGCATGGATTTTCTCTGAAGGGGGTGGACGGCTTTTCCGCCTATTATGTCGATGAGGAAGGGGCGCTTGTTTCGCTAAGCGAAATGGTTCAAAATTCACAGCTGCCGCAGGAAAACATCTGGGGATAAAAGGCAATGTTTACCCGTTGCCGGCATAAAGATTAGTGAGAAATTCGGGGAGGTGCCGCTGTTGCTTAAGGAACGGTGGCGTTACGGAATTATCGGCATAGCCTGTGCCCTGGCGCTGTTCTTTCTGTACCTTTTATTCCGCTTTGGACAGGTTCTTTTTGCAATTTTTATCCCCTTTTTTCTGGCGCTTATTATCGCCTATATCTTAAACCCGCTGGTAGAATTCCTGGAAGAAAGGCGCATTGCGCGCCCTCTGGGGATTTTAATTATTTATGCTGTTTTTTTCACCATAGCCTTTGTCTTCAGTGTAACTGCAATCCCGAACCTGATCAGTGAAATGCAGAAACTGGGGGAAATGCTGCCGCAGTATACTGCCCGGTTTCAGAATTTTTTGTTAAGCCTGCAGTCGGATTACCAGCGGATTAACCTGCCTGAAAGCATCCGCCAGGCCCTTGACCAAAACCTGATCAACCTGCAAAAGGGAATGCAGGCCTTGCTGGAGCGGGTTACCGGCACTGTTTTGGGGTTTTTCTCCAATCTTTTGGCCATACTTGTTATCCCCCTGATGGTTTATTATCTTCTGCGCGATATTGATTCCCTGAAGCGGACCGCGGTGTTGCTTTTCCCCAAGAAATACCGCAATTGGGTGGTTTCCATGGGCAGTGAGATGGACAGGACCATGGGAGCGTATTTTCGCGGGATGCTGGTTATCTGCTTTTTAGTGGGGGTATTAACATATTTGGGCCTGGTGATTATCGGGGTAGATTATGCCTTAATTCTTGGGCTTGTGGCGGGGATTACCAATATTATTCCTTATTTCGGGCCCATTATCGGAGCCGTTCCGGCAGTTCTCATTGCCCTGCTTCATTCACCCGGACTGGCCGCAAAAACAATTGTTGTCTATGTGATAGTGCAGCAGCTTGAAAGCCAGATAATTGCCCCGCAGGTTATGGGGCGCAGCCTGGGCCTGCATCCTCTGGTCGTTATTTTTGCCCTGCTGATAGGAGGAAGGTTTTTCGGTTTGCCGGGCCTGATTTTTGCCGTTCCCTTTACGGCAATTATGCGCATTTTCCTCAAGCATGCTGCGGATGCCGCAGCCAACCGCAGCCGCTAGTCCTGCTGCGGCGCTTTTGTTGACACGCTTCCTATTCCTCTTATATAATGAAGTGTGATATGATTCAGGGAGGGGCTGGAATGCTTTCCAAAGATATACGGACAACATTTTTAGATTTTTTTCAAGAAAAAGATCATTTAGTTTTACCGAGTTTTTCACTGATTCCGCAAAACGATCCCACTCTTTTGCTGATAGGTGCGGGGATGGCTCCCCTTAAGCCTTATTTCACCGGTGCGAAAAAGCCGCCGCATCCCCGGGTTGCCACCTGTCAGAAGTGTGTCCGCACACCGGATATCGACAATGTGGGTCGGTCCTCCCGGCATGCCACTTTTTTTGAGATGCTTGGCAATTTCTCCTTTGGTGATTATTTTAAAAAAGAGGCTATAACCTGGGCCTGGGAACTTGTTACTGAAGGCTACAAAATGCCCGAGGACAGGCTGTACGTCAGCGTGTACCTGGACGATGACGAAGCCTACGATATTTGGCACAAAACTATCGGGCTTCCTCACAACCGGATTTTCCGCCTGGGGAAAGAGGATAATTTCTGGGAAATCGGCCAGGGGCCCTGCGGCCCCTGTTCGGAGATATATTACGACCTGGGGCCGGAATTCGGCTGCGGCCGGCCTGACTGCCAGGTAGGCTGCGACTGCGACCGCTATATAGAAATCTGGAACCTGGTATTTACCCAGTTTGACTGCACTGCGGACGGTGAATACCTGCCCCTGAAGCAAAAAAATATTGACACGGGTGCCGGGCTGGAGAGGCTGGCCGTTGTCATGCAGGGTGTCAGAAACCTGTTTGAAATAGATACGGTGCGGCCGCTGCTTGATTATTTCAGCAGGATAACCGGCAAAGCTTACGGGACTGACAGGGAAAAGGACGTTTCATTGCGCATCATTACGGAACACCTGCGCGGCATTTCCTTTATGATCGGGGACGGTATTCTGCCGGGCAATGAAGGCCGGGGCTATGTTTTGCGCCGTCTTCTGCGCCGTGCCGTCCGTCACGGGAAATTACTCGGAGTGGATGAGCCTTTCCTTTACAGCGCAGTAAAAATTGTGGCCGCTGAATACGGAGATTTTTACAACGAGCTTGTAAAAAGGCAGGATTATATTGAAGAAGTAGTGCGCCTTGAAGAGGAGCGCTTTCATGAAACCCTGGAGCAGGGAATGAAAATCCTAAATGAGTTAATGTCCGCAGCCGGCAGCAAGGGTATTCTGTCCGGACGGGATGCCTTTAAACTGTATGACACTTACGGTTTTCCCATAGATCTTACCAGGGAGATACTGGCTGAAAACGGCCTCGGACTTGATGAGCAAGGTTTTGAAAGGGAACTGGAAGCCCAGCGGCAGCGGGCGCGCAGTGCACGTGAAAAAGGAGTTTTTGGCGCAGAGGGCGACTCCTACCGGGAAATTGCGGAGCTTAATACTGCATTTGTCGGCTATGACAGGACTGCGCATTCTTCCGAAATCCTGGCTCTGCTTAAAGACGGGGAAAAAGTTGATGCAGCAGGTGAAGGGGAAAAAGTGGAGATCGTTCTTGCCGCCACGCCTTTCTACGGCGAAAGGGGAGGGCAGCAGGGCGATACGGGCGTGATCACCACCGCCCATGGCTCGGCAAAGGTTGTTGATACCATTATGACGCCGCGCGACCAGACGGTGCACGTGGCAGAAGTTACGGCCGGTGTGCTGCGCACTGGCGACAGGGCGGAGGCTGTTGTGGATAAGGGCAGGCGCTCTAATACCTGCCGCAACCATACTGCAACCCATATTCTCCACCAGGCGCTGCGCGAAATCTTGGGAGAACATGTGCAGCAGGCCGGGTCGCTGGTTTCCGCGGAGAGACTGCGTTTTGACTTCAACCATCTCAATCCCCTGACTCCTTCCCAGCTGCAGGCAGTGGAACAGAGAGTCAATGAAATAATCTGGGAAAATGTGCCGGTAACGGCTGTGGTGACAGACCGGGAAAAGGCCGAGGAAATGGGCGCGCTGGCCTTGTTTGAAGAAAAATACGGCGATGCGGTGCGTGTCGTCCGGGTAGGTGACTACAGCAGGGAATTATGCGGCGGGACGCATGTTCAAAGCACAGGCGATATCGGTTTGTTTAAGATCGTCTCGGAAGGAGGCATCGGGGCCGGTGTGCGCCGTATAGAGGCGCTGACTGCCGGTGCCGCTTATCGCTATTTTGCTGAGCGCAATGCTGTCCTGGAAGAGGCCGCCTCCCAGGTAAAAAGCGATCCCCTGCAGCTAGTGGAAAAAATAAGCGGCCTGCAGGCGGAAATTAAGGAACTGCGGCGTGAGAACAAAGAACTTGAACTGCAAATGGCCGGCAGGGAAGTGGAAGAACTTTTAAGCCGGGTTAAGGCTGAAAGCGGAGTGCCTGTGTTAAGCGCCCGGGTTAAGGCGGCAAATATGGAAACCCTGCGGGAGATGGCGGACCGCCTAAAAAATAAATTGGATTCCGGAATTATTATTTTAGGAGCTGAGAATGACGGGAAAGTATTGCTTGTCGGAGCCGTTACCGCCGATTTGGTCAGCCGCGGTTTCCATGCAGGCAAGCTGGTGGGTGAAATTGCCCGCCTGACCGGCGGCGGAGGAGGAGGCCGTCCGGATATGGCTCAGGCCGGCGGCAAAGACCCGCAGCGCCTTGACATGGCGCTGGGCAAGGTTTACGAACTGGTGCAAAGCCGGCTGCAAAACAATTAAAGGGAAAACGAGCCGGACGGAGAATATCTTAGGGATGCTCCTTTGGTGGTGGGGGTGAAGTGATGGATACCATGGACCAGACCATGAAATTTAAACGAAAGGCCGAGGAAGAGACATACCAGGCCAAAGATGTCTTTCAGGTTGTGTACAATGCACTCAAGGAAAAGGGGTATAATCCCATTAATCAAATTGTCGGTTATCTTCTCTCGGGAGACCCGGCTTACATTACCAGCCACAATAACGCCAGGGTGCTGATACGCAAGCTGGAAAGGGATGAACTCCTGGAAGAACTGGTCGGATCCTACCTGGAGAAGCTGGAAAAGAAGGGTTAAATTTTGGAATACCGGACGCTGGGGAAGACGGGCATTTGTGTTTCCCGTCTTTGTTTTGGTACGCTGACTATAGGCCCTCTGCAAGCGAATCTGCCTCTGCGGGAAGGGGCCGATTTGTTAATTGCGGCAATTGATCTGGGTGTTAACTTTTTTGATACTGCCGACCTCTACGGCACTTACCCTTATATCCGGGAGGCTCTCCGCCACCGTGACGCAAGCCGGCTTGTCATTGCCTCCAAATCTTACGATTATACAAGGGAAGGGATGGCAAAAAGCCTCCACCGGGCCTTCCGGGAAACAGGCAGGGATTATATTGACCTTTTTCTTTTGCACGAGCAGGAGTCCCACCTTACCCTGGCCGGACACCGCCCGGCCCTGGAGTATTTGCTTGAAGCCAAAGAAAAGGGGCTTGTCCGGGCTGTAGGTTTTTCCTGCCACACCGTGGCGGCAGTTCGTGCCGCGTTTACTATGCCGGAAATTGACGTAGTCCACCCGCTCATTAATATGAAGGGAATCGGCATTCCTGACGGGACCGCCGCTGAGATGCTGTCCGCCATCGGACAGCTGCACAGCCGCGGTGCCGGCATCTATGCTATGAAAGCGCTGGGCGGCGGCCATTTGATCAGGCAAAGCAATGATGCTTTCCGCTATGTACTGGGGCAGCCCTGCCTGGATGCCATAGCCGTCGGGATGATGACACCGGAAGAATTGGAATACAACTGCGCCCTCTTTGCAGGCAAGGAAGTTTCAGAAGAGACAGGCAAAAAACTGCGCAGCCGCCGCAGGAGGCTGCAGGTAGAAAGCTGGTGTACCGGCTGCGGTACCTGCACCGCTTTCTGTCCCCAGAAGGCATTAAGTGTTGCAGACGGCAGGTGCAGGGTTGATGCCGAAGCCTGTATCCTGTGCGGTTACTGCGGCGCACACTGCCCGGATTTTTGCCTGAAAATTTATTAAAGCAAATGGGGAAAGTTTAATGAGGATTCTCGGTCTGGACGTGGGCGACCGTACCATTGGGGTTGCCGTAAGTGATGAACTGGGGTGGACGGCCCAGGGGCTGGAAGTTATCCGGCGCAGTTCATGGAAAGAGGACAGCCAACATTTGCGCCGGTTGTGTGAAAACTACAATGTCGGACTGGTTGTTGTCGGCTATCCGAAGAATATGAACGGGACTATCGGGCCCCGGGCTCAGACAGCCGCCGCCTTTGCGGACAGGCTGTTCCGGGAGCTGGGAATTCCAACAAAACTGTGGGATGAACGCCTGACTACCAAAGAGGCCGAGCGTATGCTTATTGCGGCGGATGTCAGCCGGGCACGGCGGAGGAAAGTTGTCGATAAAATGTCCGCAGTGCTTATTCTGCAAAGCTATTTGCAGGCTCATCCTCCGCCCGGCTTGGATAAAAGCCGTTAAAGTTGTAAAGAATATAGGGCGTTTACTTGTTTATTCATTTAATGGAAGAGGTGTGAAATTATGACGCAGGAAAATGACGGGGTAGTAACGTTGGTGGATGAGGAAGGCATCGAGCATGACTTTGTGTTGCTTGATATTGTCGTGGTCAATGAAAATGAGTATGCCATCATGGTCCCGGCTGAAGATGCGGAACTGGAGAATGGGGAAGCAGAGGAACAGGAAGCCGTTATTTTCAGGATTGACGAGAATGAGGACGGGGAACAAACCCTGGTAGCCATTGATGACGATGAAGAATGGGATTCAGTTGCCGCAGCCTGGGAAGAGCAGGCTGAGTACGAGGAAGAATAACGGAGAAAAAACGGGGGAAAAGAGCATAATCATGGGGAAGCAGCTGCGCCTTGCCCTGGGTATTGCAGCCTTAATTATTGTTATCCTGGGGGTTGCTTTTGCTGTACAAGTAAATATCTGGCTGCAGCCTGTGCCTGTTATGACTGCAGAAAAGGTAATGGTGTCAATCCCCTACGGGGCCAGTTCCATGGCTATAGCCGAGATTTTAGCAGAGCAGGGCTTAATCCGCAATGCCCTTGTTTTTCGCATTTATGCCAGGTACCGAGGCCTGGACCAAGGGCTGCAGGCAGGAAATTACCTGCTGCATTACGGCATGACCATGGATGAAATACTGGAGGAACTTTCGCAGGGTAATGTTTACCGGCCGACAGTAACCGTTACCATTCCGGAAGGGTATAATATCGAACAAATTGCCCGCCGCCTGGAGGAAAACGGACTGGTTGCATATGGGGCTTTTATGGAAGCAGTAAAAAAGACTGTTCCTGAAATGGGCAGAGTTGTTGCAGGCCAGCGCTATGCTCTGGAAGGCTATCTTTTCCCTGACACTTATGAATTTGCCGTGGGCGTTGCGGCGCAGGAAATTATAGAGCGCATGCTGAACCGGCTGCAACAAGTGTTTGATGACCGTATGCAAAAGCGGGCGGCGGAGCTGGGAATGGATATCCATGAAGTGTTGACCCTGGCTTCCCTGGTGGAGCGGGAAGCCAGGGTGGCCAGCGAAAGGGAAACCATTGCTTCAGTAATCCACAACCGCCTGCAAAGGAATATGCCGCTGCAGATTGACGCTGCGGTTATTTATGCTTTGGGCGAACACAAAACCGTTGTGACCTTCGCCGATTTGGAGGTCGAATCGCCATACAACCTTTACAAGTATTCCGGGCTGCCGCCCGGCCCCATCGCTTCACCCGGAGAGGCGGCCATCAGGGCGGTGCTCTATCCTGCCGAGACCGACTACCTTTACTATGTGGTAAAAGGCGACGGCAGCGGGGAACATTATTTTGGCCGCACACTGCAGGAACATGAACAAAACAAGGCAAAAGCAAGAAAAAACATGAATAACCGACAGTAGGCGGTAAGTATGAAAAAACCGGAACTGCTGGCTCCGGCAGGAGACCTGGAAAAATTGAAAATGGCTGTGCTGTACGGCGCGGATGCCGTTTACCTGGCCGGTAAAAAATTTGGCATGCGGGCTGCTGCCGCCAACTTCAGCGGGGAAGAAATGCGGGAGGGCATTGCCTTTGCCCACAAACACGGTGTAAAAGTCTATGTAACAGTTAATATTTTTGCGGGCAACAGCGATCTGGAAGAACTGCCCGCCTACCTTTCCACACTGGCCGGGCTTGAGGTTGATGCTCTGATTATTTCCGATCCAGGCGTATTTGCCCTGGCCCGGGAAATTGTACCCGGCCTGCCCTGCCATTTGAGCACCCAGGCCAATACCACCAACTGGCGCAGCGCCCTTTTCTGGCAGCAGGCGGGCTTTAAAAGAGTGACCCTTGCCCGGGAGTTGTCTCTGGCTGAAATTGAGACCGTCTGCCGCCGGACGGAGCTGGAAGTGGAAGTATTTGTCCACGGGGCAATGTGCTGGGCCTATTCCGGGCGCTGCTACCTCAGCCAGTACCTGGCAGGGCGCAGTGCCAACCGCGGGGAATGCGCCCAGGCCTGCCGCTGGAAATACTACCTGGTGGAAGAAAAGAGACGCGGCGAATACATGCCGCTTTTGGAGGACGAACGCGGCATTTATATATTAAACTCCCGTGATTTGTGCCTCATCGACTTCCTGGGGGCTCTGGTGGCTGCCGGCGTTGACAGCTTTAAAATCGAGGGACGCATGAAGAGCGCTTATTATGTGGCTACAGTAACCCGTATCTACCGGCAGGCCATTGATGCCTGCTGCGAGGCGGGCGAGGACTTCCGGGTAAATCCCCTCTGGCGCAAGGAACTGGAAGCGGTAAGCCACCGTCCCTATACGACAGGTTTTCTGGAGGGGCTCCCCGGCCTGGAGGGCCAGGTTTTTGACGATGGCGGGCAGATTGCAAGCCACGAATTTGTCGGCGTTGTCAGGGAATACGACCCGCTTGCGCAAAGAGCGGTGGTGGAGATGCGTAACCGTTTTGCAGAGGGAGAAGTTTTGGAGGTCTTCGGGCCGCAAAGCCCGGTGCGCAGCTTTAAAGTCAGCGGTTTAAAAAACAGCAAAGGGGAACAGGTGCGTGAAGCTGTACTTGTTCAGGAGCATGTTTCCTTTTCGCTGCCCTTTGCCGTGGAGGAATACTCCATCATACGCCGTAAACTTCAGGAAAAATAAGGAATAAAAGAAGGCCCCGCAAGACAGACTATAGTTTTGAGTCTATTGTGCGGGGTGTTTTTATGTCCAAAAATGACAGGCAGATACGGATAGTGGTCTTCTTGTCTTTTCTTGCCCTGGCATTTTTACTGTCCTTTGGCAAGGTTTTTTACCTGCAGGTAATCAAGGGCGAAAAATTTGCCGCTGCTGCCGTGGCGCAGCGCACTGCAGCCTTTGTCTATGACTCCGGAAGGGGCGATATCCTGGACAGAGAGGGAAGAAAGCTGCATTCCAGGGAAGTAAAACAGGTTTACAGTCCGGAAACAATGACTGGAAGCTTCACCCGGCTTCCTGCCGGCGGGCTGAATGTTATGTCAGAAATCCGTTACAGCGAAGATTCCCTTGCCTCTCACGTTACCGGTTACATTAAAAAGCCGCGCAGTCCTCTGCAGCCCCAGGGCGGAATATGCGGGCTGGAACGTACTTTCAATCAGGAATTGTGGGGAATGCCTGCCGCCATCGGTGTGATTGTGGATGCCAAAAAGGAAGTGGTTCCGGGTATTGGCCTTTTGAAATGGGAAAGCAATCATTTTTTCCGTCCCTATGATGTAATGACTACCATCGATTTTGATTTGCAAAAAATCGTTGAGGATACGGGAAAATCCTTGATCAAAAAAGGCGCGGTGGCAGTGCTGGAAGCCGAAAGCGGCGATATACTGGCCATGGCTTCCTTTCCCCGCCTGCCGGTGGAAAAACTGTACGGCGGCCTAACTAATGAGGATATGAAGAACATGGAGGGAGACGGTGTCTTCCTGAACAGGGCGCTAAGGCAGTATGCCCCGGGTTCCGTTTTTAAAACGGTTTTGGCGGCGGCCGCCCTGGAGAAAGGCCTGCCTGAGGTGCCGGGACTTTTTGTCTGCGACGGCAGCTACGAACTGGGGAATTCCGCTGTAAAATGCATCCACGGCACGGCGCACGGCGTGCTTGACCTGCCGGCCGCCCTCGCCGCTTCCTGCAACGGCTATTTTATCAATCTGGCCCAGCGGCTCTGGGAAGAAGATGAAAGCTCTATCAGTGAAATGGCCGGCCGGTTTAAACTGGGACGGGTATCAGGCATCCCGCTGGGCGGAGAAATGCCGGGTTATATACCTGTCCCGGAAGATATCCGCTACGGCGGCGATCTGGCCAATATGGCCATCGGCCAAGGGCTTGTCGCAGTGTCTCCCCTGCAGCTGGCAAGGCTGATGGCCATGATTGCCAACGGCGGCCGGACTGTTTACCCGCGGCTGGTGATGAAAATCACTGACAAAAACGGCAGCACCGTCAGGAACTATCCAAGCCAGTACGGCCCGCGCGTTCTGAAGGGAGAGACAGTGGAAAAACTGCAAAAAATGCTGCAGACGGTTGTCAGCGAAGGAACTGCCGCAAGCGCCAATAGCCCCCTTTACCGGGCGGCCGGTAAATCGGGCACCGCTGAGCTGGACGGAGTGGATTTCAGCCATTCCTGGTTTGCCGGGTATGTCAATATTGACAATAATACCCTGGCCGCTGCCGTCTTCATAGAAGAATGGCGCCCCGGCCGGGAAACGGCTTCCGCCGTGTTTAGGCAAATCATGGAGAAAATAGCCGCTTTCGGCACGAAAAAGTAACAAAATGCGCCCCCGCCGCATAAAATATGAATACGACATTTTGCGGGAGGTGCTTTTTTGCTTGGCCTGGTAACACTTGTGGCTTCGATTGTCAGGGAAATAACCCTCCTGGTTTCTTACTTAAACAACAACTCATTCCCGCAGCCGCTTTCCCCCGAGGAGGAAAAATATTACCTGCAGAAGCTGGCAAACGGCGACGAAGAGGCACGCAGCATACTTATTGAGAGGAATCTCCGCCTGGTGGCCCATGTGATAAAAAAATTTGAAAACACCCGTGAGGAGCAAGAGGATCTGATTTCCATCGGAACTGTCGGGTTGATAAAAGCTATTGACTCCTTCAAGAGCAACAAAGGAACTCGACTTGCAACATATGCCGCCCGCTGCATAGAAAATGAAATACTTATGCACCTGCGAGTGCTGACGAAGCGCAAAGCGGAAGTGCTGTTGCATGACTCGATCGGAACGGATAAAGAAGGTAATGAAATTACGCTAATCGATATTCTGGGGTCTGATGCGGAAGAAATTTTAGAGGAAGTGGACAGAAAAATACTGGAAAAGAAATTATATGATATTATCCGCCGGCTGAAAACACGCGAAAGAATAGTACTCGCGCTGCGTTTCGGCCTGCCTATGGGGCGGCGAAAAACTCAAAAGGAAATTGCCAAAAATCTCGGCATTTCCCGTTCCTATGTTTCCCGCATCGAAAAGAAGGTAATTGCCAAAATAGCTGAAGAATTTCAGCGGGAAAACATAAGCAGAATCTGATATAAAAACCTTCCCGGTTTATCTGCTAACCAGGAAGGTTTATTTCTGTTTATCAAGAATTATAGTTTACGGTCATTTTGCAGCTTTCCGGGAAATACTATAATTTAGTCAATAAGCCGGGCAGGGACGGTATTTAGCGCGGGAATGATTATTATTATTCACTTTGTTAAGAACTGCAGAAGTATGTTATAATAACAAAACAAGGCTGTTTCCGCATTCAAGCGGGGACAGCCGGCAGCCATAATACCAGAACGATGCAGGAAACAATCAACTAAAGGAGGAGTACATAATGGAAAACAAACGTAGTCATTTGGAAGGCCTTATCGACCGGTATTTTGAAGCACTGGTGGCGCATGATCCTTCCCTCTTGCCGCTGGCAAAAAATTGCAAGTTTACCGAGAATACCATAACTTTACAGCCGGGAGTCGGACTCTGGGCTACGGCGGGCAGCTTGCCTACTTACAAGCATGCCTTTGTCGATCCAAAGGAGGGACAGGCCGGCTGTTTTGCCGTGCTTTTGGAACACGATTCTCCCGTTTTGCTGGCGCTGCGTCTTAAAGAGGAGAATGAACAAATTACTGAAATTGAAACCATAGTCGTCCGGCCTCAGGAGGGCGATCCCCAAGAGTTTGTGAAACTGGAGCGCCCGGACCCGATCTTTGCCGAAGTACTTCCTCCCGACGAGCGTCCTACACGGGAAGATTTGATACGCCATTCAGATTCCTATTTTGACGGCCTTGAACAGGATACTGCCGATTTTGTGAAGTTTGACGATGACTGCTACCGCATGGAAAACGGCATGATTACTGCCAATAACAAGGCGGCAAATATAGACGCCAATGATGCGATAGCAGTGAGCAGCACCATGAAGTGTGCCGAGCAGTTTGAAAAGAAGGTTTTCTATTTTATTTCCAGAGTTCGCCCCCGTCGCCACTGGTTGTTTGATGAAGAGAGGGGCCTGATAGTTACCAACGCTGTAATTGTACATGACGGGGTGGTTTTGGGATCGGAAATCCCGGGCTTTGGCAAGGTAGAAACACCTCTTTTTGCCAAAAGGCCAAGCAGTGTGGTGGTAATGGAGCTGTTTAAAATTAAAAACGATAAAATACGGGCCATTGAGGTGGTGGGGACGACTTTCCCCTACGGCATCGGTACCGGCTGGGAATAAGCAATGTCTTTAGAAGTGGCTATCAAGGTTTTTAGGAGTGTGCTATAATGAACGTTAAAGAATTGCAAGCAGAAAGAATCAGCATTTTTAATGATGTATACAACAATATCATTCCCAAGCGAGTTCCCGTAAACCTGATGTTCGGCTTTGAGTTTACGGCCGAGTATGGAGGCTTTGACATCAGGGAAGCCCAATGGAATCCCGGGATGATCAGAGAGGCCTGTGAAAAAGTATGCCGGGATATATATTCGGATGTCTTGCCGGCCTCGGGGGCATCCCTTAGATTCCCCGCCCATTATAAAATTCTGGGGTCCCGGTCCTTTGTGATGGGAGCCAACGGCTTCATGCAGCATCCTGAAGTTGAAGGCATGTCGGCTGAGGATTATGACTATCTAATCAGCAATCCCTATGACTGCCTGTTGGAGCGGGTTATCCCCCGCCTGTATACAAACCTTGATCTCAGTGATCCGGTAAATATGGCTAAAACCCTGGCCAAAAGCTGCCTGGCATTTGACAGGTTTCTCCAGGAGGGAGCGACGGCTACTGCAGGCCTGGTTGAAAAATACGGTTATTATCCCGGATCTCCGCCCGGGACAACCGGTTTTGGCGTTGCGCCCTTTGATTTCCTGTCGGACCTTTTAAGAGGCTTTTCAGGAATCAGCATCGATGTAAGAAGAAGGCCGGAAAAAATCCTGGAAGCCTGCGACGCTTTGTTCCCGCTGCTGTTTAAATTCAGCATGCCAAAGGTTATCAACGAGCATTCCACCGTTATCTACCCGCTTCATATGCCGCCTTACCTGCGGGAAAAGGATTTTGCAAAACTGTGGTGGCCAAGTTTCATGAGAATGGTGGAGGGGTATGCTTCCCTTGGCATTAATAACCACCTTTTCTGCGAGCAGGACTGGATGCGTTATATTGATTACTTGCAGGAACTTCCGACAAACACCATTATATCTTTTGAATACGGAGACTTTAAGCTGATTAAGGAAAAGCTCGGCAAAAAGTATGTTATTTCGGGCATGTACCCGGCGACAATGTTAAAGACACATACAAAAGAGCAGTGCATTGACAAAGCCAAAGAAATGCTCGACATACTGGCTCCGGGCGGCAAGTATATTTTTGGCCTGGACAAAGGGGTCCTTTCCGTCAAGGATATACAAGTGGAGAATATAATTGCAGTGGCGGAATATGTCCGGGACAACGGCCGATACAGCAATGCCGGGGAAATAGCGGGCGAGCCTGTCGATTGGAACTTTGAGCCCATAGAAATGCCGGTTATTAAAAGCAAATATTTCACGGCGCTGGATTCCGATGATATCGGTGACAAAGCCGTCTACGAATTTGAAGAGAGAATGTTTGATTACTTTATGAGGCTTTTGGTATAAATGTCCTGCCGTTCCTCATGCGGACCGCCGGCGGCAGCTGCATGGTAAGTATCTGCGGCAAGGATCTTAAACCGGGAACCTGTCAATTGCCTGCTTAATACTACATAAGAAGTGCTGTTGCAGCGGTCATCAATAATATAATTCTGGGAGGTTGAGTTAATGAAAGAGTTGGAAGCACGTTTGCAGAAACTGGAGGAAACTATCGGTACACTACAGAAGCAGCTGGCGGAAAAAGAAGAGCAGATTCAGGCGCTGTACGACATCGAAGCAATCAAAAGGCTGCAGTGCGCTTACGGCTACTACCTGGAGAGGTGGATGGGAGAAGAAATCGTTGATCTGTTTGCCGATCACCCTGAAACTTCGGCAACCTTTGTTGAAGGTACTTATCTGGGGATAGAAGGAGTGCGCCGCTATTTCTGCAAAATGAAAGAAGTGCCGCCGCAATTTTTCCATCAGGTCATGCAGCTTTCGCCCATAATCACATTAAGTGAGGACAGGCAGAGGGCCAAGGGCAGATGGTACGGGTACGGCACATTGTCCCACAGGCCTGTAAACGGCAACATTGACCCCATGTATATGAGCGTTATCTACGAGATGGAGTATATTAAGGAGGATGGCGTCTGGAAGATTCTCAAGCTTGCCTTCCAGATGCATTATGCCTATCACCCCTCCGAGGAATTAAGAAAGCTGTTCGGAATTAAAAAAGATGAAGATGAGGGAGAAATGGACTTTGGCGAATTAACTCCCGACATCTGGGCGCCCTACAATACACAATATCCCTCGGGCTATATTTATCCCATGCATTTCCCGCACCCGGTTACAGGCAAGAAAACTCCCGAGGAAGAGCTTAATGCCAAGCTTAAACTTGAGCCCAGTCCGTTTTTACCGAAAAAATAGCGCCTGAATTTGCAAAGAGGCGAAAAAACAGCAGGCTGAAATTACAAGCCTGCTGTTTTTAAGTCTTAAGGGTGTTTACAGTGGCAGGTTCCTTTTATTTGTTGTCAAGCAAATCCCGGAGCTGTTTTTTCAGCGGCTCCAGCCTGGTCTGCATTTCGGAGACGGCGACTGACAGGAAAAGCTGGTTTAGAAGCCCCGCTTTCACGGCGGCATCCCTTATTTCTTCCGTTATTTCTTCATCATATTCTCCAATGAGAGTGCCGTTTTGGTCATAGAGCGGCCGGGACAGTTTTTTCCCTATAACATATTCCCCGATTTTATCCTGAGTGGCTTTCTCCAGCTTTCGCCCGCCGCGGACAATCTGGGCCTGCAGTTTCTGCCAGTATTCGTGCAGTTCAGCCGCCGGGTCCTTTTCCTGGCTGTTGCTTTCTATGTATTTCCCCCTGACGATAATAAAGTCCTGTCCGAAGTTTTCAACCGTTTCCACAGGGATCACCAGCTGGTTGCGGGGTTTGTCCATATAAATATATAAATCGGCCAGGGAAGCATCATTCAGGCTGAAAGAATAATCGGCTACACTGCCCAGCAAAGTACCGTCCACCGTGATTACTTTCATATCCGTCAACCGGCGTCCCGTTTCCGGCTTGCTTTCCGCCTGGCTGTCGGCCGCTGTATCGTTGTTTAGGCTGACTGTTACAGCATCGCTGCCGATACTGTGAATAAGATTAAAGGGGAGAAGAACGGTTTTCGTTTTCAGCAGGGCACGTTCACCGATTTCCAGTGCTTCAATCTTGCGGTTTTCTGTATTGACTGCCAGTTCCACAACCCGGCCCAGCATCTTCCCCTGGTTTAGATCTATAACCGGTAAATTAATGACCTCACGCCTTTTTTTCATAACTGATCACCTTCCCTGTATACTAGCGTATAAATAGTATACTGCAAAAACGGCAAAATTGTAAACTTTGTAATGCTCCTTTAACTGCCTGACCTGGAAGAAAAAGGGACAGGGCGGCAGGGGTTAGTGTAAAATAACTTTAGCTTTTAGTCAGGATAATCTTTTAATAAAGCGAAGAGGAAC
>DGEC01000126.1 GCA_002385745.1 Firmicutes bacterium UBA3936 | reverse complement strand
AGATGTGTATAAGAGACAGCATCCGGCCGTTGCATCAGTTTGAGCTGCCGGAGAGTCCTTCCAAAAAATGCAATGCTTCATCCAGCGTCCGGACCGCCACAACAGTAACAGCGCGGGCGTTATTTTTTGCTTCTTCGTAATTCTTCTCCGGCACCAGAAAGTACTCCGCGCCGGCTTCTTCCGCCGCCCTTACTTTCTGCCGGACACCGCCGATGGGCCCCACTTCCTCCTCCAGATTAATTGTGCCGGTACCGGCAATTTTATGGCCAAAAGTCAAATCTTTTTCATCAAGCTGGTTTAGTATTTCCAGAACAAACATCAAACCGGCTGAAGGTCCGGTGATCTTTCCCACCTGAATATCAATCTCCAGCGGCAGGACAGGCTGCCAGTTAAGTGTCTGGACATACGCTCTTATACCGGCTTTATCCGGCTGCTGTAAATGGGTTACTGTATTAACAGTCAACTCTTTTATTTCAGAATCACGCCTTACGGTCAGGGTAACAGGAGAACCGGCGGATCTTGCCCCAACCTCCTCGATTAATTCCTCAACCAGGTAAACTTCCTTCCCGTCTACAGCAACAATAACATCACCAGGCTGCAGTATGCCCTTTGCCGGGCTGTCTTCTTCGATTTTTACCACTTTTATGCCGTCACTTTTTACCGGTACTTCATATCCTTTCTTGCGCAACGCAATAACTTTCGCCAGGGTCTGGCTTTCAATCATCCATTGCTTCATTATTTCCCTGTATTCTTCCTTGTTTAGCCCGGGAGGCATATACCTGCTTTTATGCCGCAGGTCCACATCGGAATCAATTATTGCCTGCAGCAACTGCAGGGGAGTTGCCTCCTTTTGAACTACAGTGACCAGGTAGAAACTGCCTTCATCTTCTTCGCCGGTGACGCTTTCAACGGAAACCAAAGTTGATAAATCTAAAGCGGAGCCGGGCCGAACCACCAAATACCCGGTACGCAAAAAAAGCAGTCCGGCAACTACTAGCACAATTAAGGCGTACCTAGCTAACTTCTTCATCTAACCCCTCTTTTTCCAATGTTTCCCTTATAACCGGCAGCATTGTTAAAGCCTCTTTTTCTCCGGCACTGATTGCCTCGGCCGCTTTGTAATAGTGTCCGGGCAGTATCTCCTGCAATTGCGGTGCAATTACCACATCGGCCGTTTTCAGTGCATGTCTGCTTAAGTCCCTTTGCATGATGTCCAGGCTTTGTGTGATGACATCAAAAATATGCTGGGGCCTCTGGGTTGCTGGGTAAGCGCCCACATCCACGGCAATCACAATATCCGCTCCCAGCTCGCGGGCAGTCGCTACCGGCACCCTCTCCACCACCGCCCCGTCAACCAGGACACTTTTGCCGTCTTCCACAGGGCAAAAGACTCCCGGGATGGCTGCGGAAGCTCTGACAGCCCTTGCTGCCGGGCCTTCCTGCAAAACAACTTTCCTCCCCTTGCAGAGATCGGCGGCTACGGCAGCAAATTTTTTTGGCATCTTTTCAATGGCAATTCCCTTTGTTAAAAGCGTAATCAACTGCTTCAGTTTATCACCGGAGGCAAGCCCCATCCTGGGAAATGTCCAGTCCATCCAAAGGCTGCGGCGCAGCTGACGAGACAAACCTTCCAGCATGTTTATCTTTATTCCCGCACAGTAAAGCGCCCCGACAACTGCGCCCATGCTGGTGCCGGCTATTAGATCGATTGGAATGTTTTCCCTTTCAAGAATTTTTAACACACCGATATGGGCAAAGCCCCGGGCAGAACCGCCGCCTAAGGCAAGCCCTATTTTCTTCTTTTTTTTCAGCAATTCCGTCACATCCTGTGTCCGGTATAATCCCGCGGCACAAGCTATATATATTACTGTTATCCAATTTATTATGCCGCAGGAGGAATTATGTAGGCATGAATCTCACAAAAAGTCGCCTGTCCGTGTATCTGCCTGCCGCCATCGCCGTGACCCTTACTGTTTCCATGATCTTTTTCCCTGAAGAAGCCTATTCTGCAGCCGTGAAGGGAGTAGATGTCTGGTGGAACATTGTTTTTCCCGCCCTGCTTCCGTTCTTTATCGGTTCTGAAATACTCATGGGACTTGGCGTGGTTCATTTTCTCGGTGTCCTGCTGGAACCGCTGATGCGCCCGGTCTTCAATGTTCCTGGCACAGGCTCTTTTGTCATGGCCATGGGCCTGGCCTCAGGCTTCCCCATCGGCTCCATTTTGTCAGCCCGCCTTAGGCGTGAAGGCCTCTGCAGCAAAGCAGAGGGAGAAAGATTAATGTCTTTTACCAACACAGCCGATCCGCTGTTTATGGCCGGGGCTGTGGCCGTCGGTATGTTTGGCCGCCCTGAAATAGCTTTTATAATAGCGACAGCTCATTACCTTTCAAGTATAGCAACCGGCTTTTTAATGCGTTTTTACGGCAAAGACCGGTCAGTCATAGGTGATACCGGCATTCAGGGAAACATCATCAGCCGGGGGTTGAATGCCCTTTACCTGGCCCGCCGCAAAGACGGCCGCCCCATAGGACAGTTAATGGGAGATGCCATTCGCAGCGCCGTTAACAGCATGCTTCTAATAGGCGGTTTTATTATCCTGTTTTCCGTAATAATACGCATGTTAACCATTGTCGGCGCAACAGACTTTTTAGGCAACATAGCCTTTAAATTTCTCAGGCCCCTGGGACTGGACAGGCGACTGCTGCCGGCTTTAATCAGCGGTTTTTTCGAAATTGATCTGGGCTGTGAACTGGCGGGGGAAGCCGCCGGAGTTGTGCCATTGTTGCAGGCAGTTATTGTTACCGGCGCCATAATCGGTTGGAGCGGGCTTTCCGTTCATGCCCAGGTTGCCAGTATCATCAGTGATACGGACATGAAAATAAAGCCTTTTATTCTTGCCCGCTGTGCGCACGCAGTTCTGGCAGCTTTCTTCTCCTGGCTGCTTATGGGGCCTCTTGGAGCCCTTACCGTGTCGGTTACGCCCGTTTTTGCCCCCCTTCAGCCGGCAAAAGGCTTAAACTTCTTCATGAAGGCGGCACTGATGAGCCGGTTATTTTTAATAATAACTGCAGCACTTCTGCTTTTGGGAGTTGTCATCAATGTGATCAGAAATCTAAAACTGGTTGTTTTCCGAGGTTAATTGCCGTCTTCTTTCAGCCGGGCGATTTTTTCACAAATCACGCTGTGGACTTCCGGCGGAACCAAATCTTTAATATCCCCTCCTAAATAAGCTATCTCCTTGACAATGCTGCTGGATAAATATGAATAGCGATAACTGGTCATTAAAAACATGGTCTCCACATCCGGGGCAAGCTGGTGGTTTACCAGCGCCATTTGCAATTCGTATTCAAAATCACCCATGCCGCGCAGCCCCTTGACAACAATTGCCGCATTCTTCAGCCGTGCATAGTCAACCAGCAAGCCCCGGTAATAATCTACTTCTACATTTGAATATTTGCGGGCGAGAGATTGCAGCATTTTCAAGCGCTCCTCCATGGAAAACAGGGGCTTCTTTTTTGTATTTTCCATTATACAGACTATTACTTTGTCAAATATACGGCTCGCGCGTTCTATAATATCCCGGTGGCCGTTTGTCGGGGGGTCAAAACTACCCGGATAAATTGCAGTATTCATTTTACCTCCTTAGCTTTTTCCCGGGGAATAAGAAAAGACAGCACAGTATCCCCGTATTCTTTTTCCCGGATTAATTGCCATAAAGCATCGTCAATCCAGTCCCTGTCAAGCCTGTGGTGTTCCACAATAACCAGTCCGCCTGCTGCAAGCAGCCTGCCTGCTGCAATCTTTTCCAGCGCCCCTTTCAATACGATATCGTGGTAGGGAGGATCTAAAAATACCAGGTCAAAGGCACTACCCGCCCGGGCAAGCAGGTCTAAAGCAGTCAGGGCATCCTTCTGCCATATCTCGGTTTTTTGCCGGAATTGGCAGGACAGCAAATTATCCTTAATAATTTTAACACACTGCCCGTTTTTTTCAATAAATACAACCTTCTTTGCTCCGCGGCTTAACGCTTCAATTCCCACGCTGCCGCTGCCGGCAAAAACATCTAAAAAATCAGCCCCCTCCACCCTTGCTCTCAGAATATTAAAGAGAGATTCCTTAACCCGGTCAGCGGTCGGGCGGGTTTTATCACCCTTTATAGTTTTTATTTTTTTTCCCCTGGCAGAACCGGCAATAACCCGCATGCTTTCACCCCGCCTGGTAAACATTACCTGAATGTTTGCTGAATATTTTCTATTCCTCCTGTTAATAATAAGGGTACAACATATTCCCCATAAGCTCTTCCTCCGGTTTCTCCTCTCCCACCCTTCGGGACTCCCCGCCCGAAGGGCTCTTTTTGTGACTGGATACTATTCTTCCCTTGAACTGCCCTTTTTAAAGCCATTGATTATCCGGCCGGGGAGAAAATTCTATCTGCACTGCATAATATGGCCTGTTAAGCTTCAGGCAATCAACCGGCATATGGGGCAGCCCCTCCGGGACAATAATGACGGATGCTTCCTGGAAAAGATACGCCTCCCCCTCGCTTCCCAGTCTCACTCTTAACTCCGCACCCAGATCGTTGGGATTCTCGGCGTTATTGCCGAAAAAGAGCAGCAACTTGTCATAGGGGCTGACCTGCGCTCCCCTGCCGGTGTACCAGCTTCCTTCCCGGTCATATAATCCCATGGTTACTGTGAGTGGAATGCCTTCCAGGTCTTTCCCCGTAAAGGTTGTTCCCTCTACCGCGCCGGCCGGTTTTTCTCCCTGCCGTAATTTTTTTACAAGCCGGGAATACTTGCCTCCACTGCTGCTGCCTTCCCGGTCCACCAGTGTTGTAGCACCCTTCAGACCGTGGTCCGTACTCAAGGCAATGTGCATGTGGGCAAAGGGGCGTTTGAGCTCTTCCGTGTACAAGGGACAGTGCGGCAGCTCAGGCGGCAGTACCACAAGGGAAGGTTCGCTGACAATCTGTTCTTCCCATTCCTTGCCTAGCGCAAGATTTAGTACTGCTCCCAGGTTGCTTAAGCCGTCTTCACCGTAGCCGAAAAACATAAGAATTTCGGGAAAATTATGAGCATGGGCACAGGGTTTAGGATCAAATTCCCTGTCGACTTTATCTTTGTAGCCGCGTTTTGGCGCCCATAAGCCCATAATTTCGTATACACCGATAACAAAATTAACTTCAATGCCGTTCAGGTCGGCCGCTTCCATGTAAACTTTGTAGCGGGCGGGTGTTCCCCCCATATTTTCCCTAAAGTTTAGCCGCTTCACATATTTTTCGTATTTTTTTGCCATGCTCTTACCCTCTTTCTTTATATGTTGTTCATCTTCTTCTTCATTTTTTTCTTCCGTCCTGCTTTTCTATTGTCGATTTTTGCAGGCTAAGCACAATTCTTCTTAGCATTACTTGCTAGTTAAAATATCATACTTGGCAGCCAAAGATATACATGCCTGTTTAAAAAGAGGGCACAACACTTTTTTGTGTTGTGCCCCGGGATAACAGATTATTAAGCGGTACCAGCCTCTTCCGCTTCGGCAACACGCTTTGCCTCCACTCTCTTGTAAAACGGTTTTAGCCCGGCTGCAAAAACGACAAGGCCAAGAAATACCGGAATTATGAAGAGTAAAAACATTGTTGAATAGCTGTTTGTTTTCGCATATACGGCACCCGCGATCGTGGGGCCGATAAAAAACCCCAGATCAATTCCAAAATAATTAGTATTGCTTGCCACTCCCCGCCGGAGCGGACTTACCGACTGAATACCCATGACCTGTACGGCCGGTTGTGCCGAACCGAAGCCCAAGGCGGCCAGAGCCGCTCCTATGAGGACAGCGCCAAGCGAGTTGCCCAGGCCGACTACAACAAAGGAAAGGGCAAAAATAATCGTACCGGGAATAAGCACCCTTGGTATGCCGAACCTGTCAATCAGCCTGCCGCTGAGAGGCCGGGTGCCCAGCAGTACAAAGGCATAAACAGTAAAGAAAAGTCCGATATTCGGTATGCTTTCGGCTATGGCAAACGGTTCCATGTAGATGGTGTAAATTATCTGTGCCATGGATAAGAAAAATAAAACAACGGCCGGCATCAAAGCTTCACGGGCAAATATATTTTTATACCAGGCTCCAAGCTGCGCCAGTTCTTTTTCCGACCTGTGCTTATAAGGCATTAAAAAACATGGGACTAAGGAAACAAGCATGCAGGCGGCAGCCGCCAGAAATACCACGGTATAGCCGGCTCCCAGGCTGCCGAAATTAGTTTCACCCCAGGCACGCAGTGCCATTCCGATAGACGGGGCTATGGCTGTCGCCGTCGCCCCGCCGGCACCAAAAAGACCAAGCCCCGAACCCATTTTTTCCGGGGGCAAACTATCGGAAGCCAGCGTCAGGTTAAGCGAGCCGATAAAGGCAAACTGCAGCCCGTGCAGTACCCTGGAAACAATAAAGAGCGGTATATCCCTGGCTGCGGCATAGCCAATATTGACCAAAAATCCTAAAGTATAGGCAAAAAGCATTATTTTCTTTTTATTCATCTTAGTAATAATGGGACCTGCTACCGGCCTTGCGGCAAAGGCAATCCCGAAATAAAGTCCGGAAACAACTCCGGTCATCACATCGCCTGCGCCTAAATAATCAGCATAGGTTGCCACCAGCGGGTTGACAATAAACTGCGAAATGCATAATAAAAAATTGGCTATAAACGCGCATGTGAACATTCTGTTCCATATTTTAGACTTCTTCTCTATCATTTTAAGCATCCTTCATTTCATATTTAGTATGATTTAACTTGACTTCTTATTATTTCATTTCATTTCAACCAATGTTTTTCTGTATCCTGCCTTGTCTAATATTTTTTTCACGCCGCGTACATTGCTTTACTTGGAAGACAATTCTGTTTAGCAAATGCTCAACAGTTTTATCCGCCAGCAAAATAGACGGCTACACCGTCTATGATCTAAGGAACCAATGCCCTGCTGCCGGTATTTAATTTCCGTCTGTTCCAAAACAAACCTAAATAATAGTATAGCCTTCCTTTGGGCAAATGTCCAGGTAGCCCTGCATGAAGATAGTGTCAAGACACTTTAGG
>DGEC01000096.1 GCA_002385745.1 Firmicutes bacterium UBA3936 | reverse complement strand
CTAAAGTGTCTTGACACTATCTATTTGGTCCGTGAGCTTGTTTGACCGCTTTGTTCCTGCTATACTTTTAAGGATAGATGACGGCCTGCTGCGCAGGGCTCTCGCGCTCCGTCACTTCCGGGACAAAACATAGAGCGGGACAGTGTGCAGGTAGCGGCGCAGCCGGCGCAGCAGGCGGGCAATTATGGGTGTCGGTTTATCTGTAAAAATATAATAGCGGGGCATATCGCAATTCTGCCATAATTCAAAGGTTAAAATCCCATTGCCGTTTTTCAGGGAGACAACCCAGACTTCTATAGGTCCGTCCAGAGGCCGGTAAACCACATAGCTGGGTTCGCCAAAGCGGGTGCGCAGCAGGTGAACACAGCGGTTTACTGCCTCGGGAGACATGCTGTCATTAAAACCGGGCAGTACGCGGCGGGCGGAATAGATAGTTCGCTGGGCCAGCTTTTTTGCCGCTTCCCCGCGTACAAGCGTTACGACCTGTCCTTCCAGACGCAAGAAAAAACCTCCCTGCCATGTTTGTTTATTTTTAGTAATAGTATATGCCAAAAGCTTTGTTTTCTTGTCTTCTTGCATTCCAGAGCGATCTAATATAAAATCAAGAGCGTTAGGAGGAGGAAGCGTAAATGGCAAAGATCGTGCCATTGTACGGGGTGCGTTACAATACAGAAAAATCGGGTAATATGTCTGACCTCGTCACTCCGCCCTATGATGTGATCGATGATCAACAGCAGCAGTTGTACTACGCAAAAAGCCCGTACAATGTTATCCGTCTGGAACTTGGCAAAACAAACCCCTGCGACGATGATGAAGACAATTGCTATACAAGGGCCCGCGGTTTCCTGCAATACTGGTTGCAGGCGGACATACTCCGGCATGAAACAGAACCTGCCATCTATTACTACGAACAGGAGTTTTCACTGGCCGGGAAAAGGCTGACCCGCAGCGGCCTGATTGCGGGGCTTTGCCTGGAAGAATACTCAACCGGTCAGGTACTGCCCCACGAAGAAACACTTTCCAGGGCAAAAGAAGACCGGCTGCAGCTTCTGCGTCACTGCCGGGCAAATTTTAGCCCCATTTTCGGGCTCTATGAAGATTCCGGCATGAAAGCGGCTGAAATTGTTGCTAAATATAAAAAAAGAAAAGCGGATGTTTCTTTTACGGATGAACAAAAAGAAACACATCGCCTGTGGGTTATCGACAGCAGGGAAGACATAACCCGGCTTCAGGAGTTTTTTCAGGAGAAAAAAGTATTTATTGCCGACGGCCACCACCGTTATGAAACGGCTCTCACCTTTCATAAGGAAAGACTGGCGCAGGGTGACAGCCGCTATGGCTTCTGCCTTGCAACCCTGGTGAATCTATATGATCCCGGTCTGGTTATTCTGCCGACACATCGCCTGTTGAAAAACGTAAGCAATTTCGACCGCTCCGCCTTTCTTGCCGCCCTTTCCGCCTTGTTTGACCTGCAGGCCATTCCCTGCGGGGAAGAAAAACCTGCGGTCCTTTTGCCGCGTCTCTTGGAAGAAAACAGAAAGCAGGCGAAGTCGGCTCATGCTTACCTGCTTTACCTGGGGGACGGGCATTTTTACCGCCTGACAATCCCGCGCGGCAAGGAAAATAAGATTATACAAAGCCGTTACGGTACACGTTCCAAGGAGTGGCGTTCTCTGGATGTTGCAGTTTTTCAGGGTCTTGTGCTGGAAGAAACACTGGATATCAGCAGCCAAGACCTGGCCGAGGGGAAATATTTGCTATATACCCGCGGGGAAGCCGAAGCCCTGGCGGATGTTGATGAAAATAAAGTCCATGCAGCTTTCTTCTTAAACCCCACCCGGGTGGAAGAAGTAATTTCCGTTGCCGCCGCCGGGGAAAAAATGCCGCAGAAATCAACCTATTTTTACCCCAAATTAATAACCGGGCTGGTTATAAATGATTTCCGGACGTAAAAAACACCTTGGCGCAAGGTGCACCTTGCCGCCAAGGTGTTTTTTTTTCATTGTCAACTATGAGTTTTTCACCAATTCAATTTGTTCCCCGTTGGGTCCGGAAAAGTAAAATATCTTCATACCCTCCATGGCTTCCCGCGGCTCTTCTGTATTTAAGGGGATACCAAGTTCTTTCAGCCGGGAGATCTCTTTTTCAATATCATCAACCGCAAAGGCAATATGATCGATAACTCCGACTCCGCGTCTTTCTTCCTGTCCGCCTGGGAACTGCAAAAGTTCTAAAGACTGGTTTTCTCCCGCCAAAAATACCAGCCTTACTCCCGGCAGCTCGTGTTCTCCCGTTTTTTTCAGACCGAAAACCTTTGTATAGAATTCCACCGACTCTTCCATGTTTTTTACAACTATTCCCGTGTGTAAAATTTTTGTCATTTTATACTACCTCCTTCTTTAGTCCGGAACCTGCTCCCACGCCTCCTGGAGTCTTTTCCAGAGGAAGGGATTTGTTTTTTTCAAGACGACCGGTCTGCCCTGTTCATTTACAAAGGCATGTTCAGTTTCGGCAACGGTCAGCAGTTCTTCGCCCCTGTAAATCTCATACCGGAAAACAATGCGCACATCCTGTATTGCAGCGATTTTGGTCACGACTTTTACCAGATCATCATAATAGGCGGGTCTCCTGTAACGGCAGGACACTCTTGTTACCACCAAAAGAATGCCGTTTCTCTCCATCTCACTGTACGGCATGCCCAGTTCGCGCAGGTATTCAGTACGTCCCACTCCCAGCCAGTTCAGATAATTTCCATGATAGACAACTCCCATTTTGTCCGTTTCCGAATAACGGACCCGGATATATGTCTCCCCCTGCTTCACAGTCATTCCTCCCTGTCAGGCAAAACAGTTCCTCAGAAGATTTTTGCCCGGCCGCGGTAAATTACTCCGCGGACAGTATCCAGTGTGATCAATTCTCCCTCTTTAAGAACCTTTACGGCATCTTCGGCTCCGACAATCACCGGCAGCCCAAGGTTTAATGCTACTACAGCGGCATGAGATGTCAGGCCGCCTTCCTCAACTACCAGCCCCGCCGCCCTCTGCATGGCGGGCAGATAGTCTTTGTCCGTGGCATAAGCTACAAGTATTTCATCTTCTTTTATATCTGCAGCCTCTGCGGCAGACCGGGCTATTTTCGCCCTGCCGGCTGCCGGCTTCCTGCCGATGCCCGTACCTTTGATGATTATTTCCCCGACAGTATGGACGCGTAAAAGATTGGTTGTCCCGCTGACTCCCACCGGGACGCCGGCGGTGAAAACCACCAGGTCGCCGTTTTTTATGTAGTTATTCTTTAAGGATGCTTCAACGGCAGCCGTAAACATTTCATCGGTCGTCTCCGCAGGACGGGAAAGTACGGGAAATACCCCCCATTTCAGGGCCAGGCAGCGTGCCACCTTTTTCCGGGGGGTAACAGCCACAATACGTGCTTTTGGTTTGTACTTGGAAACATTACGGGCAGTATACCCCGACTGGGTTGCCGTAATAATGGCCCGGGCTCCCAGTTCACGGGCAACATGGCAGGTTGCATAGGAAATGGCATCGGTGACGCTGGTCTCGGAAGGCGGTTCAAACTTCTCCAAGATTTTTCTATACTGCAGGGCGGTTTCCGTCCTTTCAGCAATCCGGGCCATTGTACTTACCGCCTCAACCGGAAATTTTCCAATAGCCGTCTCTCCCGACAGCATAAGAGCATCTGTGCCGTCAAAAATGGCATTGGCTACGTCGCTGGCTTCCGCCCTGGTGGGCAGCGGATTACGGACCATTGACTCAAGCATCTGTGTGGCCGTAATCACAGGCTTGCCCGCCTCATTGCATTTCTCGATTATCACCTTTTGCATTAACGGCACTTCCTCTGTGGGAACTTCTACCCCCAGATCGCCGCGGGCGACCATTACCCCGTCAGCGGCTGCAAGTATTTTATCTATATTCTCCATGCCCTCCCGGTTTTCTATCTTGGCAATTATCTGCACGTCAGCGCGCAATTCTTCCAGAACCGCGCGGATTTCCAATATATCTTCCGCCCTGCGGGTAAAAGAAGCTGCAATAAAGTCGGCTTCCTGTTTAACGGCAAAAATTATATCTTTCCTGTCCCGGGCGGAAACAGACGGCAAAAGCAGCCTGGCACCGGGAATATTTACTCCCTTGTTATCGGACAGTTCACCGCCGCTCTTAACCCGGCACCTGATTTCTTCTTCTCCCACGGCCATTATTTCCAGTACTATCAGGCCGTCGGCAAGCAGGATATTAAGCCCCGGTTTCACGTCCCGGGTGATGCCGGGATAATCAACTGAAACTGCCTGCCGGTTGCCGGTTATCTCTTTTGTTGTCAGTACAAACTCCTGTCCTTCTTCCAGGAATACTTTGCCGCCCTCAAATTTGCCGATCCTGATTTCCGGCCCCTTTGTATCAAGCATTATCGCAAGGTTCTTTTTCTCCTCCCGGGCAGCCCGGCGTACCGCCGCAATGAGTGCGGCATTTTCCTGCCGGCTGCCGTGGGACATGTTGATACGCGCCACATCCATACCGGCCCTTATTAATTCCCGCAGTACAGGAACATCCCGGGTTGCGGGGCCCAGGGTACAGACAATTTTTGTTCTGCGCATCTGCCATCTCCTCTTTTACGTCAGATTGCCAAAATTGTAGCCAGGTTGTACAGCACTTCGGGAAATTCTTTCCTGGTATTCAGTGCTTCCTCATAGGGAGTGAACTTTAAATCCCCGTCTACCAGCCCCACCATCTGCCCGCAGCAGCCGCTGCGCAAAAAATCTACGGCACAAGCACCCATCCGGCTTGCCAGAATGCGGTCAAAGGCAGTCGGTGTTCCTCCGCGCTGCAGGTGTCCGAGTATGGTCACCCGGACATCAAGACTTGTCTTCTTTTTAATTATTTCCGCTATATCCATGGCGCCGGCTGCTCCTTCAGCCACCAGGATGATGCTGTGCAGCTTGCCGCGCTTAATACCACGGTGCATCCTTTCCAAAATATCATCCATATCAAAGGGAATCTCCGGAACTATTATGGATTCAGCCCCGCCGGCAACGCCGGCAGACAGGGCAATATACCCCGACGTCCTGCCCATAACCTCAATTACGTAGACCCTTTCATGGGAAGTGGCGGTGTCGCGCAGTTTATTTATGGCATCAATAACATTGTTTACGGCCGTATCAAAGCCGATGCTGTAATCGGTAAAGGCTATATCATTGTCAATGGTTCCGGGGATGCCCACTGTGCGCACACCCAGCTTCTCCAGTTCCACAGCGCCGCGAAAGCTGCCGTCCCCGCCGATAATTATTAAACCTTCAATACCGCTCTCCCTGATAACCTCCAATGCCCGGAGCCTGCCGGCAGGCTCCAGAAATTCCCGGGAGCGGGCAGTCCGCAGGACGGTGCCTCCACGGTGAATAACATCCGCCACCGAGCCAAGCTGCAGGTCCGTATATTCACCGAAAATAAGCCCGTGATAACCTCTTTTGAAGCCTGTCACTTCCAGGCCGTGGTAAATTGCCTTCCGGACCACGGCCCTTATCGCCGCATTCATCCCCGGGGCATCGCCGCCGGAAGTAAGAACACCGATTTTACGCATGCTTGCCTACTCCTTTTTTCAGACACACACATAATTTTCCCTGCAGGTTATGGATCTATCCCACGACCGGAGTACTGACGGCTTCCTCACCGAATATCTTTCTTACCTCAGGCAATTGTTCTTCTTCATTGTAAAGCCAGTATTCTATGTCAGCCAGCACTTTTTTCCCAACCTTGGGGAAATTAAGGTAAAGCGGTACAGCACCCCGGGAGTCTCTTAGCAGTTCCTTTAAAGAAAGGAGTTTCCCTATACTGTCATTTTCCGTACAGGTAATGACAACCTGCCGCGGTTTCGAGGGCAAAAGCGAAATTCTTTCAGCTATTATTTTGGCGCCTTCTTCATCTTTAAAGCTGACGCGGCCGTTTACCAATACCACCCTGTCGTTTTCCAGGATAGCTTTGGCCTTTTCATGAACAGAGGTAAAGGCCACAACCTCCACACCGGCCGTCAAGTCCTCCAGCGTAAAGAAAGACATGGGTTTTCCGGCCTTGGTAAAAATAGATTTAAAATTGCTGATCATTCCGGCTGCCAAAACAGGGCTCTCGGCAGGCAGATCGTTAAGCTCACTGATCTCTGTCAGCTTGCCCTCGTACATCTGCAGTACAGGCGCATATTCCTCCAGCGGGTGCCCGCTGATGTACAGCCCCAGGGCTTCTTTCTCCATTGCCAGAAGCTCCCTTTGGGAAGGCGGCTCAATGGGAGGATATTCATCTTCCAGCTGCAGCCAGTCGCTTTGCTCTTCTTCTTCTGCCATAATTTCAAACATGCTGACCTGACCGTTTTGTTTTTCCCGATTCATTGCCTGGGCAGCGGCAATGCTCTCATCCAGAACGGCCAAAAGCTGCAGGCGGTTGGCGCCCAGGCAGTCAAAGGCGCCGCTTTTAATCAGGCTCTCCAATACCTTTTTATTGCAGGTGCGCAGGTCAACCCGGGAGCAGAAGTCACGCAGGGAAGTAAAACTCCCCTTCTCCCGCCTGGCCTCCAGGATGGAATCAATAGCTCCTTCACCGACATTTTTTACAGCCGCCAAACCGTAGCGGATGGTATTTTCCCCGCTGACGGTAAAATTCTTACCGCTGCTGTTAATATCGGGAGGAAGCACGGCAATGCCCATTTTATTGCATTCCGCAATATAGCCGGGCAGCTTGTCCGTTTTCTCCATGGCTCCTGTAAGAAAGGCCGCCATGTATTGGGTTGGGTAGTTGGTCTTTAAATATGCCGTCTGGTACGCCACAAAGGCATAAGCGGCCGCATGTGATTTGTTAAAGCCGTAGGAAGCAAATTTTACAATCAGGTCATAGAGTTCATTGGCCAGTTTGGCGCTGTGTCCTTTGCTCAGGCAGCCCTTTACAAAAACTTCCCGCTGCTCATTTAATATTTCCAGTTTTTTCTTGCCAATGGCCCGCCGCAGCAGGTCCGCTTCGCCCAGGGTAAACCCTGCCATGACCGAGGCTACCTGCATTATCTGTTCCTGGTAAACCATTATGCCGTAGGTTTCCTTCAAGATCGGCTCCAGTGCGGGGTGCATGTAATGTATGGGCTCAAGACCGTGTTTACTTCTGATAAAATTGGGAATCTGCTCCATCGGGCCGGGCCGGTAAAGGGCAACAACGGCTATAATATCCTCAAAAACATTGGGTTTTAATTCCCGCAGCACATTTCTCATACCGCCGGATTCCAGCTGGAATACACCTACTGTATCGCCCTGGGAAAGCATTTCATATGTTTTTTTATCATCCAGCGGGATATTTTGCAGATCTATTTCATCACCGGTGGATTCTTTGATCAGCTTAACAGCTTCACCCATGATGGTCAGTGTACGCAGCCCCAAAAAGTCCATTTTCAAAAGCCCCAGTTCTTCCATTGTTTCATAGGAAAACTGGGTTGTTATCAAGCCGTCGGCGGACTTCTGGAGTGGTACGAAATTGGTTAGCGGCTCACCGGAAATTATCACTCCTGAGGCATGAATTGAAGTATGGCGGGGAAGACCTTCTATTGCCGTGCTTAAGTCAAGGAGCTTTTTGATTTCCTTGTCCTTATTATACAGTTCCTCCAGATCAGGCGATTTTTCCAGAGCTTCTTTAATGGTAATATTGAGCTCAGCCGGAATCATTTTGGCTATTTTATCCACTTCCCCGTAGGGCATGGAAAGGACGCGCCCAACATCGCGCACAGCGGCCCTTGCCGCCATGGTACCGAAGGTTATAATTTGGGCCACCGAATCAGCTCCGTACTTTTGTGTCACATATTCAATTACTTTTTCCCGTTTTTCATAGCAGAAATCAATATCTATATCAGGCATTGATACACGTTCCGGGTTTAAAAACCTTTCAAAAAAAAGATTGTATTTCAACGGATCAATTGATGTTATTCCCAGGCAGTAGGCAACAATGCTGCCGGCGGCCGAACCGCGGCCAGGCCCGACCAGAATGTTGTTTTTATGGGCATAATTAACATAATCCCAGACAATTAAGAAATATGACTCATAGCCCATCTCGGAGATAACTTTTAATTCGTAGTCAAGCCTCTCGGCCGCTTCTTTTGGAATAGGGTCGCCGTAGCGTTTTTTCATGCCCTCCAGGCAGAGCTTGCGCAGATACCCCTTGGGATCATAAGAAGAAGGCGCATCATAGACAGGCAGGTGAATCTTGCCAAATTCAAATTCAAGCTTGCACCTTTCAGCTATTTCCAGTGTATTGTCCACAGCCTCGGGCAGCTCGGGGAAAAGCTCTGCCATTTCTTCCGCCGTTTTCAGGTAGAATTCGTCTGTCGGGAAGCGCATTCTGTTCTCTTCATCCAGAGTCTTACCCGTCTGAATGCAAAGCAGAATATCGTGGGGGTAGGCATCTTCCTTCCGGATGTAGTGCAGGTCGTTTGTTACTACCAGGGGCGTATCCGTCAACCTGGCCAATTCTACCAGCCTAGGGTTGATCTCCTTTTGTTCCGGCATGCCGTGATCCTGCAGCTCAAGGAAAAAGTTTTCGCTGCCGAAAGTTTCCCGGTAAAATTTCACCAGCTCCAGGGCATCTTCCGTCCTGTTTTCCTGGAGGGCCTGCGGTATTTCCCCGGCCAGGCAGGCGGACAAGGCTATCAGCCCCTTGTTGTATTGCCGGAGCAATTCATGGTCCACTCGTGGTTTATAATAAAAGCCCTCGCAGTATGCCCTGCTGACCAGTTCCAGCAAATTCTCGTAACCTTCGCGGTTGCGGGCCAAAAGAACCAAATGGTACTGCTTGCTGTCACGCCTGGGATCCCGGTCATGCCGGGAATTTACGGCAAGATAAAGCTCACAGCCTATCAGCGGTTTTATGCCGTTTTTCCTGGCCGCCTTGTAAAAATCAATTACACCGTACATCACGCCATGATCGGTAATGGCTAAAGCAGGCATGCCCAAAGCGGCGGCCTGCTTTGTAATTTCTTCAACCCTTGCGGCACCGTCAAGAAGTGAGTATTCCGTATGTACATGCAAGTGAACAAACTGTTTGTTATTCATGTGGTCACCTCGCTGCTGCTTACTCTATAGATTCTTTTTGCCGGTGCCTTTTTCCTTTTTCTATTTCCGGTCTACTAATTGCAATCTCCAATTAATTATATATTAAATACAATTCAGGCAAGCGGGGTGATTCAGTTGGCAAAATTATTGGAAACCCTCACTCTTAATGCTTTTATTGCACTTGGCGTTATTCTGGGCGGGGCGCTTGTCGGTTCACTGGGAGCTGTCTTCTACGGGCAGTCCCCGGGCCATATTATAATCGAGCTGGCAGGCAAACTGAAGATCTGGGCGCTTGTGGCCGCAATGGGAGGGACTTTTGACACCTTAAGGGCCATTGAAGCAGGCTTTTTGGGTTTGCAGGTCAACACCGTTATCAAACAGCTTCTTTTAATCTTTTCTTCCTTTATCGGAGCCCACGCCGGCTATTTGCTGCTTGTTTATCTGGCAGGCGGGAAATTAAGGTGAAACGGTTTCTGGCAGTACTCCTTGTCGGAGTGATACTGGGAGCCGCCCTGATGAACTTGCTATTAAGCAAACGCTATGATGAACTTTTTATTTCCCGGGAAAAACTGAAAGTTGAACTGTATGAAACAAGAGAACGCCTTAAAAAACTGGAAGCGCAGGAAAAACAGGCAGCCCTGCTCGTCCAGGATATAGAAGTCCTGTTCCCCGAAGATAAAAACGATCCCCTGGTAGAAGTAAAACTGCAGGCAGCAGTTTTAGAGCTGACAGAAAGCCTGCTGGGGGAAGATGTAGAAAATGTTTCTTATCAGCTGCTGACAGACCTTTTGGACAGCCGCCTGCTGGAAATTGAGGGCAAATACTACCGGATAAAAGTAAAGACTATGGTAATTGCACGGATAATTACCTTTATTCTGGACTATTCTCCCGTAGAGAAGCCCGGCGAAGGCGAGTTTTAGACTGCTTCAATACGCGCAAGGACGCCTTCTTTTCTTTTTTCTTTTTCTGCGCTTCTTCCAGGTCCTGCAAATAAAGGCTGGCGTAAATTAAAAATCCCAGCAGGAGCCAGGCCCGGGCCGTCAGGCCGCCCGGGTCCTTACCCGTAACAGGCGGCAGCAAAAGCATTCCCAAAGACAAAAGCAGGCAGACTATAATAATTTTCAATTTTGTCATCTTGCTCCCCTCCGCTTTTAATCTTATTTTGCCGCCTGCAAAATTAACACTTCTGTTGTCTGCAGCGGCGCAAACAATTATAATGTAACTAAATGGAGGGAAGCACATGGAAAAGGATCCTGTCTTTGAGCGCAACTGGCAACTGGCAGTACGCATTGTTTTATTGATATTTATCATTGTTTTTGCCCTTTTTGTCCTGAGCAAACTGACCTGGGTGATCAGCCTGCTGGTCATAGCAGTTCTTATTGTCTATACCCTTGCACCCCTGACCAGTTTTCTGACCGGCAGGGGCATTCCGAGCACTGTCGCCGTTCTACTGGTTTTTGCCCTCCTTTTTTTTGCGGCCTTTCTTTTCCTCTACCAGCTTATTCCCGCCCTTATTGAGGAACTGAAATCACTGACTGTTTACCTGGCAACAGATTACAGGCATCTTTTGCCGCAGGTTTTTGAGAAGATCAACAACCTTTTGGCAATTGAAACCGTAAACGAAATTCTGCAATATTTCATGATGAGACTGCCAAACAACCTGCAGGCCGTAATAACCAGCCTTTCCCGCCTAACCGGCAATATTATTGCCCGCTTTTCGGAAGTTTTTATTGTGATCTTTTTAGTCTTTTACCTGCTGCGGGACATCAGGTCAATCAAAAAAGGGATTATCATGACATTTCCGCAGAAATGGCGCAAAGAAGCAACTGTTGTACTGGGCATTCTCGACAGCAAAGTAGGGGCATACCTGCGCGGCAACATCTTGCGCTGCGTTGCAGTCGGGGTAATGACCTGGTTTGCCCTGACACTTATAGGCATGCCCTTTGCGCTTATGCTGGGAATTCTTGCCGGAGCATTGAACATAATCGTATATATCGGGCCTTATCTTGCAGGTATTCCCGCTGTTTTACTGGCCCTGACTCCCAACACCCCGCACCCCCTGTTAATAATTGCCATTTACGTATTAATCCAGGCAATTGAAGCTTTTCTGCTGACCCCTTTGCTGCTGGGCAGGGCAGTGGACTTAATGCCCTTTTCCGTCATTGTCAGCCTGCTTGTCGGGGGCAAGCTTTTTGGCTTTCTCGGCATTTTACTTGCCATACCCGTGGCTGCGGCCCTGAAGGTTCTGGTTTTTCACTACCTTCACGGAGACGATTACCTGCCGCCCAAGTGGCAGCATACTACGGAAAGACTGTCTGCCGGCTACAAGTCCTTCCGGAACAAAATTAGCCGCCTCGCTGCAATTCTTGCAAGCAGAATTAAAAAGAAGGAAAAATAAAACCTGCCGCCTCAGGCAGGTTTCAATACAATCCCGGGAAGCCCTGCTGTCGCAGTGCTTCATATAAGACAATGGCCACTGAATTGGAAAGGTTCAGTGAACGGATGTTTTTCCCCATGGGAATACGCAGGCACTGCTTTGGGTGTTTTTCAAGCAGCCATTTCGGCAGGCCGGCGGTTTCCTTGCCAAAAAGCAGGAAATCATCCCGGCCATAAGCGACATCAGTATATAACCTGCTGCCTGAAGTGGTAAAAAACCACATTTTCCCCTGGCCTGCCCATTGAAAAAAAGCTTCCAGGCTTTTATGCACCACCAGTTGCAGGCGATCCCAATAGTCCAGGCCGGCGCGCCTCAGATGGCGTTCAGCAAGGGAGAAACCAAGCGGCTCCACCAGGTGCAAAATCGTGCCGGTAACGGCGCATGTCCGGGAAACATTTCCGGTATTAGGGGGTATTTCGGGTTCAACAAGTACTACGTGCAAGTGCCTTCTCCTTTCAGCCGGTTGTTATTTGGCCTGCGGCAGGTTTTCACTGTGCAGGGAGTTTTTTATTACGGCAATCACATTGTCCGCACATTCTTCCAGGTCATTTGCTGAAATTACAGCCAAATAATTCTCCTTCCCGCCCCGTGAATCCTGGTAGTACTTATCATAATAACTGCAGCAAAGCTCAAGGGCGGCTTCATGGTAAGCCCCCTGCCTGATTTTTGCTGCCAGCTCCCTGCATTTTGCCGTTCCCAGCCGCTTTTGCAGCGCCATTACAGCCTCTGCCAGTTCCTCTCCGCATTCTGCCTGCCTGCCGTATTCTTCCACGATACGCTCCACACGAACAGCAAGGTCGGCCACAAGCAGAATATGCCGCCCTTCCGACATGGCCCGGAACAAATAATCCGGCAGCAGCACATGTCCTATGCGTCTTCCTTCCCCTTCAACTACCAGATAAGGGGCATTTTTATTTGCCAGCAAGGCCATAGCCAGCAGGGCCTCAAAGTCTTTCTGGCTGCGGGGCTTTCCCAGTCCGGCTGCTCCGAAAACAGAACCGCGGTTATTTGCCATGCCTTCCAGGTCCAGGGCAGGATAACCCCTTCTCTGCAAGATACGAAGCAGGCGGGTCTTCCCAACCCCCGTCAGCCCGTTTAGGACATAAACGGGCATCTTAAGAACAGCCTGCTTGTGAAAGCCGTATATAAAGCGGCGGAACGCCCTGTATCCACCGCTTAACCGGCTGGCGGAATATTTGAGGGCAGAAAAAACAGAGCACATGCTGTGACTGCGCAGCCCGCCGCGCCAGCAGTAAATAAGCGGTTCTCTCTCACCTGAGGCGGCAAGTATTTTTTCCACCATTTGCGGCAGCCGGCAAGCCACTGTTTCAAGTCCTGCCATTTTCGCCTTTTCGGCACCCTGCCGCCTGTAGATATCGCCGATAATGGTCCGCTCTTCGTCCGTTAACAAGGGAACATTTACAGCACAGGGAATATGAGCCCTGTCATATTCAGCAGGTGAGCGAACATCGATTGGCTGGTACTTCATTCTGTTAGAAATGAACTGCTCCACAGTTACAGTTTGCATTCTGCCATTCCTCTCTTTTACCTTCCCTATTTTAACTGATTGAACAGTCAAACTCAAGCTTCTCCTGCACCCGCCGGGCGAACTAAAGAGTCTTCCGGCAGGCTGCTCCTGCAGTAAAAACAAAGGAGCCGGAAACCGGCCCCTTTTCCTGAAAAACGTTTATTTCTGCAGAATATCCTCCCGCAAACGCACTTTTTTTATTCTGTACCTGAAGGTACCGCCCGGTGCCTGGACCTCAACTTCATCCCCCGGTTTTCTGAGCAGCAAAGACCTGCCTACCGGTGACAAAAACGATATTTCTCCGTTTTTAAAACTGCGGCGGGAAGGACTGACAATACGGTAGGTAAACTCCCCGCCGTCTGCCAGGTCCTCTATTTCTACCTCGGAATCTATAGTAACAAAAGGTACCTGGAACTTCTTTGTCTTTTCAGTCTTTTTGAGCAGCCGGGTTATTTCTTCCTGGTAAGAAGTAAAAAGTTCTTCCGCTTTATTTCGCTCTGATGACAATTCCGGAAAATATTTATTAAGAAGCTCGTTTTTCCCTTCTTTCATCTCTGCCAGTTGATTTCTTAAAACACTGGCAACCTTCTCTGCCAGTACTGCATTTGACAATTTGCACCCTCCATTAAATGGTAATAAAACGATAAAATTATTAAAGGCATCTCACCGGCCGGTGAAATACCTGTTATTGAGATGTTATCATTAAATACAGTCATTGTCAATGGTGCACTATATTAACATTTAATGCATGGCAGTATAATTTATTCCAATATCCAACTTTCCTGACAGGATTAATCAGCCGCCACAGCAGGCAGTTAGTGTAAAATTACTTTAGG
>DGEC01000074.1 GCA_002385745.1 Firmicutes bacterium UBA3936 | reverse complement strand
TTCCTCTGACAGGGCAAATTCCCTGTGAAGTGCGCGTACTGCTGCCGCCATTTTATCTTCATGTATTAAGCAGGAGATGCTCAGATGTGAATCGGCCGTCTGTAAAATTGTTGCTTTAACACTGTTTAAGGCAGCGACAATCCTGGCCATAACACCGGGAATTCCGCGCATCCCCGCTCCAACCAGAGTAACTTTTGCCAGTCCTTCTACGGTTTTAGCGGCAAATCCCAGGCTGTTGATTATACAGGCGGCATCTGCACTTTTTTCCCGGGCAATGACAAATTTGTTTATCTTCGGAGACAAACAAATCAAGTCAATACTGATCCCCTCTGCCGAGAGTCCGCTTAAAATAGTTTCAATCTCTTTGCCTGTCAACCCAGGAGTGGTAATAATGACTTGCGCTACACCTGCAAGATGAGTGATTCCGGTTACTGTTCTGACATCCCGGAATATGTCTTTATTTCTGCGGGCTGTTTTATGAGTAACCAGTGTCCCCTTTCCCCGGCTTCCGGTTTTTTTCAACAGCAGGGGCATGTTATATTGCATGGCAATTGATACCGCTTTGGGATGAATTACCCTTGCCCCTTCTTGAGCCATCTGAAGAATTTCCTGGTAGCCTGCGTTGGCAATGGCTTTTGCTTCCGGGACCAGCCTGGGGTCTGCAGTCATTACCGCATCAACATCCGAATAGATTTCCGCTGCTTCCGCCTCCAGGGCGGCTGCGAGAGCTACAGCAGTCGTATCTGAGCCGCCGCGACCCAGGGTGGTTATCTCCCCGTCTTCAGTAACACCCTGAAATCCGGCTACAACCGGAATGATGCCTTCCTGTAAACAGCGAAGAAGACGTTCATTTTTTATACGGATAATTTCTGCCTTTCCGAAATTGTTATCCGTTATTATCCCGGCCTGCCAACCTGTCAGCGCCACGGCATTGAATCCCGCTTCCCTTATCCCGGACGCCACCACGGCTGCTGCTATTATTTCTCCGCAGGAAAGGGCCAGGTCCATTTCCCTGGGCGGCACCTTGCCTGCAGCAGACTGCATAAATTCCAGCAGGGTGTCTGTTGCAAAGGCGTCTCCTCTCCTGCCCATGGCAGATACGACAACGACGGGGAAAGAGTCCGTTTTTTTTGCCTGGATTATATGCTGCAAAGCCTCCTGCCTGACAGCCTTTGTTGCCAGCGACGTGCCGCCAAATTTTTGCACAATCACACCCAACTCATCCACCTTCTCTTCCCGGCTTATTTTCTGAATTCAAATGCTTCTTTGGCTGTGTTGACTAAAAGAGGCTGGATCTGTCTTCCTTCCAGGGCGGCAATTACGGTGGGTATTAACAGTTCAATCTTGGCAATCAGTGAATTGGGCTTTGCAAAAGGACTGTCCTGCCCGAAAGGAACAAGGTACACATTTTTGGTATTTAGCAGGATTCCGATATTTTTAGCGTTCATTCCCAGCCCGTCATTGGTAGATATGGAGAGTACAACCGGCTTTTGATTGCGCAGTTGTGCTTTTGCTCCCATTAATACGGCAGTATCTACTATTCCGTTTGCCATTTTTGCCAGGGTATTTCCGGTACAGGGAGCGATTATATAGGCATCGAGGATATTTTGCGGTCCCAGCGGCTCGGCGGCTGTTATGCTGTTAATCAGACTTCTGCCGGTGATTTTAACCAGTTTTGTTTTCCATTCTGCCGCCTCGCCGAATCTGGTATTCATCTGGCCAACGGAAGGAGAGATGATCGGATAGATCTGGGCTCCTTCAGCTACCATTTTTTCGATTTCAGGGAAAACCGCTTCCAGTATGCAATGAGAGCCGGTCAGGGCAAAACCTATTCTTTTATCGGCAAGTTTCATAAGCTGATCCTCCCTTCATAAACAAAGCTATGTAATGGGCATATACTTCAGCCAGTATTTTCCCTGCCGTTACCGGAGCAGTTTTTCCGGGAATCCCGGGCAGCAAAAATGCCTTTAGTCCCAGCTTCTTTGCCGCAGTAAAATCCGTGCCGCCCGGAGAAGACGCCAGATCAATGATTAAACTGTTTTCATGGGTATTTTGCAGTACTTTAACGTTTATTACCGGGGCGGGTACAGTATTAAAAATAAAATCATATTTGTCAGAGTTTGCTTGCAGGTCCGTAAATTCTACCGTCCGGTAACCCAATGTTCGGGCCAGCGCCAGGTCCTTCCTTTTACGGGCGGCTACTGTAACCCGTGCTCCAAAGGCCTTGAGAAGTCTTGCCAGCGGTTTGGCGCAGCGCCCGAAACCGGCAACCAGGACACTGCTTCCAGATAGAGTCAGCGGCGAATTATTGATTGCAAAGGCTAAAGCTCCTTCTGCCGTAGGAATGGCATTAAGCACAGCAAGTTCTTCTATGCTGCCGGCTTCCAGCTGCTTAATACCTTTGGCGTTAAGATAATCCTGCTGCCGGCGGGAAATATGTCCGCAAATCAAGAGTACCCCGGGGAAAAACAAAGCCTCCAGAAGTCCGAGGTTTATTTTTTTTTTGACCGCCTGCGGCGCGGAAATTTCCGTCTTCGTCAAGGCCGGAGAGAGGCAGGATAATGACATCGGCTCTTGGCGGCAGACCAAAGCTTAGATTTTCCAATAAATATTTATTGCCCCGTGAAAATCCGTACAGCCAAACTTTAGCCCCTTGCTTCGCGAGCTCCAAAGCCAGAACCTTTTCCCGCTCGTCTCCGCCTGCCACAACAATTTTCAAACCGGCTAATTTTTCGATTGCCATTTCAACCCCGCCTTACCCTTCGATAATTTAATATATGTGCAAAGACGGTAAAAGGTTTACAGGACGACTTTTCCTGACGCTTGCAGTTGTAAAATAAAAAAAGCAGAAAAGCTGAAGCCTTTCTGCTTTCTTTAAATATTTACTCATGTATTTTGACTTCATAAGCGCCGTTTTCCTGCAAGACTGCTTCCACTTCTCCTGCTATGTTCTCATCTTCCGCTTCCAGTGCTACCATAACACTGCCCTGGCGTATCTCCTGTTCGTAGCGGTCTCCCTCGTCTTCCGGGATGCCGTAATCAATTAATCCCCCCGCTATACCGCCGGTTACGGCGCCTGTCAGCGCCCCGGCCAACGGGCCGGCAGCTATAATCGGCCCGATACCCGGAACAAGCAGTGCTCCGGCGCCGGCAAGCAATCCGGCCATGCCTCCTAAAACTCCGCCCGTTAACGTCCCGTCGGCAAGATTCTGCTCTTCATAATCCATGGTTTGTTCGCCGCTGTTTTCACTCTCTTCACCGCGGGTAACCAAGGAAATGTCGCCTGCATCAAAATCACGGTTTCTTAATTCACGGACAGCTTCTTCCGCCTGTTCCCGTGAATGAAAAAGTCCGACTACTGTTTGCGACATAACAATATCCTCCTTTTCAGTCGGTAATGCTTCTTTTTATTATCAACTGAAAAGAAGCTGTTATGCATGGCACAGGCAATGCAGATTATGGGTGAGACGGCATGTCAACAACAATAACCTCATCGCCGATTTTCTTCACTGTTTTCCAGGGTATTACCAGTTCTCTTGCATATTTCGTTTTAAACCCCATACCTTTGGAAATTATAATTGAGCGGATATAGCCCGTACTGCAGTCTATTAGCAAATCTGCATCTCCGACAAAGCCAAGCCGTGTCCCGTCATACAGGTTAATTATCTCCTTGCGGGCCAGCTGTGATAACTCCATACTGTCAATTCCCCCTGACGGTACGGTA
This sequence comes from Firmicutes bacterium UBA3936, assembly GCA_002385745.1. Lineage (GTDB taxonomy): Bacteria > Bacillota > Dethiobacteria > Dethiobacterales > Dethiobacteraceae > DTU027. Next base: position 27,113 of record DGEC01000074.1, on the reverse strand, counting down.
AATTTTGAGCAGAGCCGGTTGAATAATTGTAAAAACAATGGACAAAAAAGCCAGCGGCTCCATGCTGAGGCCAAAAATATCCCACTTCTGCGCTACTTCAATATTAAGGAAGGAAACCAATAAGACCAGGGACAGATAAATCCCTCCGGCATTAGCCACTAATTCCTGGAGTGCCAGGGAAAAAGGCGTTTCCTTTGCATGTTCGGGCACCTGATAGTGAACATTGCGCATCTTTTCCGAAACACGCAGGTAGAGGGATCCTGCCAGCAAGAGAAGCAAAATAATAACGACTGCCATTTCACACTCCCCGTCGGTGTGTTTATCTGCCGGTATGTCCGAATCCTCCTTCTCCACGCTTTGTTTCCGGCAGTTCCGCAACCAGACTGAACTTGCACTTAACTACTTTGGCAGGGACAAGCTGGGCTATCCGGTCACCATAGAAAACCACAAAAGGTTTTTCACCCAGATTGGCAAGCAGTACCTTAATTTCCCCGCGATAGTCAGCATCTATTGTCCCGGGACTGTTGAGGACACAAATGCCGTTATTATATGCGAGCCCGCTGCGCGGCCTGATTTGCGCCTCATATCCCGGCGGCAGTGCTATCTGCAGTCCCGTCGGTACTAAAACTCTTTCAGCAGGAAGTATTATAAGGGGTTCTTTGTTTGCAGCATACAAATCCATTCCGGCAGCATCAGGGGACATATAGGCAGGAAGCAGCAAATCACGCCCCCGAGGGAGTTTTTTTACCAGGATTTCAAACATCTCTGCTTCTCCTTTTTCTATATTCTCCCCCAGATTAACCGCTTTTCTTTTTTTTGTCAACAAGCATCACGGCTGGCTCAAGAGTTCCACCCAGGCATACCCCCCGCCGGCACCGGAGCGGATCAGAATAAACTTCTCGGTTGAATTGCGAAATTTCAGGTCAATATAATTTGTAATCGTGGCGTCTCTTCCGGGCGGCACATAACCCACCCGGATACTGTGAGGATGCCGCTCTATTATTTCCAGGCCGGCAATCAGTGCCGCATTATACACTGTTGTTGCCACCTGGCAAACGCCGCCGCCGATTCCCATGCCCCCCACCACCGGTGCCATGCTGTAGCCGCGCTCAAATGTTCTGGGGCCCGTTACTTTATTAAATGAAAAAACATCTCCCGGTGCCAGGATTGTCCCGTTCATGTAGCGGGCAGCTACATATAAATTATCCGTACGACCGGCGCTGCCGCCGCCGCTTGTACTGAAAAAGGCAATTCTTTGATTAATGGAACTGAATATTTCAGCTGTAAGCTCCGGTTCAAGAATTATAACCTGCAGTTTTACTTTTTCATTTTCCTTGGCCGACATAACTGCATCCACCGTAGCGGGAATATCTACCATCAGGCCCTCTTCTTCACTGGTTATTTCCATATTTTTTTTATCAAAGCGAGCGTTGCGCGGGGGCCGGTTAATTTCTAGAGCCATTCTCTCAATTTGCTGCCTGACTTCTTCCCGCAACTTCCCTTCCATGGGGATATCTTCAAGTGTTACTCCCTTTTTTACGCCTTTATAATACCTGTAAAAACGGGCGGCAACATTGAGAGAAAATGCTGCCACAGTTATTATTGTCACAATTAATATAATAAGAGTGATTTTAACCGCTTTAATGGTTTTTATCTTTGCCAGGGCGTGTCACTCCCTATATTCCCGGAAGGGGTTTAACAGTTGAGAGAGGTTTACCGGTTCCAGTCCTTTTTCTCGCAGGGCGGGGATAGCCTGTCGGAGAAAAGCGGCAGTTTGGGAGGTGGGATGCATTAGTATTAAATTTCCGTTGTCCGCTGCGGGTATAATTTTATCCAGCATTGCCTGCACGCCCGGCAGTCTCCAGTCAACTGTATCAAGTGTCCACATAATTACACGCAATTTCCTGTCGGCAGCCGCCTGCAGAACCGAAGGAGACAATTCTCCCTTGTGTGTACTGATGTAGAGAGAATCTACCCCGCATACTTCCTTAATAACCTTAATGGATTTATCCATATCTTCCTCTATAACTGCCATTTCAGCCTGCCCCATGCTTAGAGCATCGGAATAACCGTGGCTTGCTATCTCAAACCCTGCTTCACTTATCAACCGTGCTTCCTTTGGGTTGCCGTTTACCCAGCGGCCGGTAAGAAAAAATGTAGCCTGAGATTTTTCCTCTTGCAAAACATCCAGCAAGCCCTTGAGATATTCATTTCCCCAGGCAACATTAATTAAGAAAACAACCTGGCGTTTTTCCGGGTTACCCCGGTAAATCGGGTGTAGCGGCAAGTCGGACAAAGTAACCTTGGCAGGGATCTGCCGGAAGGCCGGGGTTACCTCTTCCCCTTCTTCTGCCACAAGCAGTTTCTGAAGTGTTTCTTCCACAGCTATTGCCAAACCGTTAAGATCAGCCACAACTCCTCCCGTTGCCGTGTCAACAAAGGCATCAACTGGCGGGATATGCATTGCTCCTGCAAGTTCATTAATTACAACTTCCGCTTCTTCTGCAGTCATACCGCCCACCGTCCTCCCTGCAACGGCAACATTCCTTTTGATACGCCTGCTGCTTGCCGGTTCCGGCTTAATGTTTTGGAAGAGCAAAAATCCTGCGAGGAAGAGAAAGACGAAAAGGAGTATTCTCCCGCCTTTAAATGCCCGAAAACAGCTGTATTTCATAGGCCTCCTCCTTGGCAAAACCTTTTTGCTGCAGGGCGGTAAAGGGCAATATTTCATAGCCGTTTTGCCGCAGTGTTTGAATAATTACCGGCAGGGCCTTTACAGACTGGGATGAATGTGTATGAAACATTATTATGGCCCCATTATGAATTTTTTTCCTTATTTGCCTGACCATTTCATCATAGGTAAGGCCGGTCAAGTCACCGGCATTTATGCTCCAAATTACCGTAGTCAATCCGCAGCCTTGAGCCTGATGCAGCACCCTGCTGTCAAATTCTCCGTATGGTGGGCGGTACAAACGGGTTTCCAGAGCCAGTTCTTCCTGAAGTGCTTCCTTTGCTTTGACAAAATCGGCCTCCAGTTCTTCATCGCTCATTTCCGTCAGCAGTTTATGCTCATAACCATGCAGCCCTATTTCATGGCCCCTGAGTACTATTCCTCTTGCCAAATCCGCATATTTACGCAGCCACTGCCCGGAGAGGAAAAATGTAGCCTGCACATTATGTCTGTCCAATAGATTTAATATTTCTGCAGTTTTCCCGGCACCCCAGACAGCTTCAAAAGTAAACGCCACCGATTTTTCATCTGTTTCCACCCGGTAATATACCCCTTCTGCCGCCGGATTATAAACACTGTTTATGACCTGCCTGTGCAGGAGGAAGCCCAGGATAAACAAAACAATAAGCGCAAGAGCCAGGAAACGTTTTTTGCGTCTTGCGATCCTCACTTCTCTCTTCAAGATGCACCCTCATTTCCTGCCGGTATGCTTTTAATAGTTATGCAGCACGGAGGACAAAAATGCCACCCGGCAGCCCGGCCGGAAGGCATTAAAAAAGAACATAAACCGTGAGGTTATGTTCTTCTCCGTTTTTTATTATGATTTGGGTGGCCCCGTCTTTCTTCTTTCTTGAATTCCCTTTTGGCTTCCCTCCTGGGAAGCATTTCCTCTTCTATCATTTCCCCCTTCTCATTGGGGATGGCAGCCCTGCGTGAAAGATCAATCCTTCCCCGCTCATCAATTCCGATCACCTTAACCGGTGTTTCGTCGCCAATATTAAGAACATCTTCAGTCCTTTCCACATGCTCATGGGACAGCCGGGAAATATGTATCAAGCCTTCCTTCCCCGGAAGTATCTCAGCAAAGGCCCCGTATTTTTCTACGCGGGTAATCTTGCCGATATAAATTTCCCCAACTTCAACATCCCTGGTCAGACTCTCAATTATCTTCATGGCTTTTCTCCCGTTTTCCGGGTTAACGGCAGCAATATATATTTTTCCGTCCGGTTCAATTTCAATTTCCGTTTCCGTATCCTGTGTAATCTTGTTAATCATTTTGCCGCCGGGGCCAATAACATCGCGAATTTTGTCTGGGTCAATGTGCATGATGAAAATACGGGGAGCGTAAGGGGACAGTTCGGGTCGCGGTTCGGCAATGACATTCGTCATTTTTTCCAGGATATAAAGATAAGCTTTTCTGGCCTGTTTGAGGGCACGGTACAGAATGTCCTTTGACAGTCCCTTTATTTTAATGTCCATCTGCAGGGCGGTTATGCCGTCTTTTGTTCCGGCTACCTTAAAGTCCATATCACCAAGAAAGTCTTCAATTCCCTGAATATCGGTCAGAATCGCCAGTTCGTCGCCTTCTTTTATCAGTCCCATGGCTATGCCGGACACGGGTTTCCTTATGGGGACACCGGCATCCATCAGGGAGAGAGTAGAAGCACAGACGGCGCCCATGGAAGTAGAACCGTTTGATTCTACAACTTCAGAGACAAGCCGGATTGTATAGGGGAAATCTTCCTGAGACGGTATGACCGGCAGCAAGGCCCTCTCGGCCAAGGCTCCATGGCCGATATCCCGTCGGCTGGCACCGCGCATGAAACCGGCTTCTCCCACACTGTAGGGCGGGAAATTATAGTGGTGCATATACCGTTTGTATTCCTCCAGCCCCAGCCCGTCCAAACGCTGGACATCGCCGGGAGCTCCCAGAGTACAAACATTCAAGACCTGTGTTTGTCCTCTTCTGAACAGGGCCGAGCCGTGAGTGCGCGGCAATAAGCCTACCTCAATACTTAACGGTCTTATTTCATCGTGGCTTCTGCCGTCGGGACGGACTTTTTCCTTTAAAATCATGTTGCGCATTGTTTCTTTAAGCAAATTTTCAAAGGCCACCAGGACATCTCTTTCGTTTTCCGGGTAGTTTTCGGCAAAATGCATTACCGTCTCTTCCCGGACAGCATCAATTGTAGCTTCTCTTTCTTTCTTTTCTACTATTCTGATCGCCGCGTTAATACGCCCGGCAACGAACTCCCGGACTTGAGCGGCAATTTCCTCTTCCGGAGTAAAAGGTTCAACAGACATTTTTTCTACTCCGATTTCTGCAACCATCTTATCCTGCAGGGCAATTATCTCCTGGTTGGCTTCATGTCCGGCCATGATTGCTTCCAGGATCTCTTCCTCTGACAGTTCATTAGCCCCCGCTTCTACCATCATTATTGCATCCCTCGAGCTGGCAACTACCAGATGAAGCCTTGATTCTTCCGCTTCTTCCTGTGTGGGGTTTATTACGGGCCTGCCGTCTACCCAGCCCACCAGCACGGCACCAATTGGGCCGTCAAAGGGGATATGGGAAACGGAAAGGGCCGCTGATGCACCGCAGATAGACATGACATCCGGTGGACAGTCCTGGTCTACCGAAAGCACCGTGGTAACAATGTGTACAGCATTGCGGAAGTCCTTTGGAAACAAAGGACGGCAAGGTCTGTCCGTCAGACGGGCGGCCAAAATGGCTTTTTCGGTCGGCCGGCCTTCACGTTTAATGAAACCTCCCGGGATTTTGCCGACTGCATAAAGACGCTCCTCATAATCAACGGTAAGAGGAAAGAAATCGACGCCTTCACGCGGTTCGGCCGATGCGGTTGCCGTAGTCAGGACAACCGTATCACCATAGCGTACCAGGACTGAGCCGCTGGCCTGCTGGGCAATACGGCCGGTTTCAAAACTGAACTCTCTTCCGGCCAACAGCATTTTATAGATTTTCATTATTTGCCAAACATCCTCTCTTACGTTTATACAATAGCAGTATGTTCATTAACTTACCTGTGTTTTCTTTTAGAAAAAGCGGGGTTCCCCCCACTTTTCCCCTTACTGGGAAGCTATTTCCGCAGTTCAAGCTTTTCCAAAATAGCACGGTAGCGCTCGGCGTCTATTTTTCTTACATAGTTGAGCAAACCCCGGCGCCGGCCTACCATTTTCAAAAGGCCGCGTCTTGAATGATGGTCTTTTTTGTGCTCTTTCAAATGCTCTGTAAGATAATTAATCCGTTCTGTCAGCAGTGCTATTTGCACTTCCGGAGAACCTGTGTCATTTTCATGCAGCCTGTACCGGCTGATTATTTCTTTTTTCCGCAGTGAATAGCTGCTCATGCGGCACACCTCCTTATCGTAAGTTTTCTTATCCCCTTAAGCCAAGGGAAACGCCGGAGTCCCGATTCCCCGAGCTTAAGGTTGAACAGAATAAATTTTATCATATCGCAGTCTGATTAGCAAGAAAACGTCAAATTTTGCTTTTTAGCCGGTGCTGCGTTTTTAATTATACTTTTTGCTGTCGCTATATCTTTTTTAATCCGGCAAGCCAAGGCACGGGAATCAGGGAAAGCCATTTCATTGCGTATTTTCGTGATGAAACAAACTTTCAGCTCTTTATTGTAAAGATCCCTTTCCAGGTCAAACAAATAAACTTCAATGGACCGTTCCTTTTTGCCAAAAGTGGGACGCACGCCGATATTGGTCAGCGACCAGGCCTTTAATGACCCGGAAGACGCCTTTGTCAGATAAACGCCGTTTGACGGCAGCATAATTTCCTTTGAAACCTTCAGATTTGCCGTAGGAAAACCAAGCCTGCGTCCCCTGCCGTCTCCATGAACTACCGTTCCCCGCAGGTAAAAAGGGCGTTCCAGGAGCAGTGAAGCTTCCTCAACCTTCCCCTCTGCCAAAAGCTCGCGTATGGCTGAACTTCCCACCACTCTTCCGCCAACAATTACAGGATCAATTATGTGCAAATCAAAACCCAGCAACTTTCCGTACCGCTTCAGATCGGCGGCAGTCCCGCTACCGTATCTGCCAAATGTATAGTTGAAGCCCACCACTACACAGGAAGCGGCAATTTTCCCGCAGATGATTTCCGAGACAAATTGCTGCGGTGTAATGGCTGCAAATTCACGTGTAAACGGATGTCTGATCACGTAGTCAATACCTGTCTCGCCCAGCATTTTTATTCTGTCTTCTACCGGCTGCAAAAGATCCGGAGGGCGGTTTGGAAAAAGGACGGATTGGGGGTGAGGGATAAAAATCAGCGCTGCGCTTTTCAGACCTTTCTCTGCTGCCAGTGCTACCGTTTTCCTTAATATTTCCCTGTGACCTGCATGAACACCGTCAAAGTTTCCCAAAGCCAGGCAGATGCTGCCTGAATGATGTTTTTTCAAGTCCTCCACACTATGTACCAGTTCCATGCTTTTCACCTGTCATGAAAAACTTTCTGCGGTCTTAGCTCTCCGTTGACAAATTTGCAAACGGCAATAAATCTGTCGTCGGGATCGTATACCCGATACAATTTGCCTGTCATAGCTTTACTATTCTTAAATCTGACAAAGGCACCGTTTAGTATTCTTTTGGCTTCCTCCTGCGTAACCGTTGCAGAAGGGAACCGGTAAAGCGCAGTATCCGCGGGCTTGAGCACCGAGTCAAATTTTCCCGCTTCAACAAGACTTGTACATTCCTCAACAGTCAATGCACCGGAAAGGAGAAACGTGCCGACAGCTGTCCGCAAAAGGAAGGATAAATGCCCTGTAGTGCCCAAAGCTTCCGCTATTTCCCGGCAAAGTGTGCGAATATAAGTCCCATGCGAGCAGGAAACATCGAAAAGGATTTTATCGCTTCTGAAGGCACGCAGTTCCAGACGATGAATATGTATCGGCCGGGCTTTCCTTTCCACCGTTTCGCCACGGCGTGCCAATTCATACAATTTTTGCCCTTTTATCCGTACTGCCGAGTACATTGGAGGAGTTTGCATCCGCCTGCCTGTTAAAGCGGCAAAAACTTCCGTAATCATCCCTTCTGAAAGCGGCGGCACCGGTTTTTCCGCACAGATATTTCCCGAGGAATCTTCAGTGTCCGTTGCCTTTCCCAGGGCAAGCAGGGCGCGGTAGCTTTTTTCCATGGTCAGGACGTATTCCGCGACCCGGGTTGCCTGTCCAAAGCAGAGAGGCAGCACTCCGGCAGCTCCGGGGTCAAGAGTTCCGGTATGACCGATGCGCCGCACACCGGTCAATCGCCGGAAAAGAGCAACCGCATCGTGGGATGTCATCCCCGGGGGCTTTAGGAAATTTAAAATACCTATTCTCATGGCAGTTCTTTACCCACTGCCGATATTATTTCCCTTATTGCCGTTTCCAAGTCTGCAGAGAGCAGGCAGCCTGCCGCCCTTTTATGGCCGCCGCCGCCAAAAGCGGCGGCTATACGGGATACATCAATGGAAGCGGAACGCAGGCCCACCTTTATTGTACCGTCACTGTTCTCGCGAAAAAGTATTCCGGCTTCTACACCGTGGATATTTTTAGCATAGTTGACGACTCCCTCCAGGTCTTCCATGCCTGCCCCGGCACTTTTTAAATCTTCAGTCGTCAGCACCATGTAAGCTATTTTATTGCCGGCCGTCAGGGTAAGAGAATTAAGGGCCTTTCCCAGAACCATTACCGCCTCTTTGGAGCGCAAGTCAAAAAGCAGGGGAGAGATCTCTCCCGGCCGCACGCCGGCTTCCAATAGTTTCCCGGCCACATAATGGGTACGCATGGAAGTATTTTCATATTTAAAGGAGCCACTGTCAGTACTTACGGCAGTATATAATGCCTGGGCAATGGCCTTGTCCGGTGTTACAGACAGTTCCTGCAGCAGAAAATAGATAATTTCTCCTGTTGCCACCGCCTGCGGGTCAATATAGTTTAAATCGCCGTAGGAGGTATTGGTCGGGTGGTGGTCAATATTTATCCAGATTTTTCCCCGGATTTCTTCCCTGGCTGGGTGAAGAAGCGCGGTTTCCGCACAGTCAAGGGCAACCACACAGTCAAAAGATACGGACGGTACTTGGGATACAATCTTCCGTGAACCAGGTAAAAAAGCATATTTTACAGGCACACCGTCGGTGGAATGCATGGTGACGGAAAGGCCTATATACTGAAGAGCCAGTCCCAGCCCAAGAAGGGACCCGATGGCATCACCGTCCGGCTGGATATGGGTGGTAAGCAAAACCTTTTTGCCGCCGCGTATCCGTTCAGCAATCTCTTTTAGACTATTCACCGTTCAGATCCCTTTCTGTCTTCTTTATCTCACTAAGAACCCTGTTTATGTGAGCTCCGTACGCCAGAGAATTATCCAGGTGAAAGCTAAGCTCCGGCGTATGGCGCAGTTTTACCCTTGCACCAACCTCCGAACGGATGAATCCTGCCGCTCCGGCTATGGCTTTCAATGTTTTTTCCTGTTCCGCATCGCTTCCGTAAATACTCAGGTAGATTTTAGCCTGACTCAAATCATTGCTCAGTGAAACGTCTGTAACGCTGATAATGCCGGAAATCCGCGGATCTTTAAGGTTATTGCGTAAAATGTCACTTATTTCCCTTTTTAACTCCTCTGACACCCGCTGTACCCGCAGTTTTGCCATTTTCCATCATCCCTCCGTAGGCTGCAGCGCTTTTGTCGCACCAGCCGGTTCAGTCTTTAATCTCCTCCATGACATATGCTTCAATAATGTCTCCTTCTTTGAAGTCATGGAATTTTTCCAACATAATGCCGCAATCATAGCCGGACAGTACTTCCCGCACATCGTCTTTAAAACGTCTCAGAGTAGCTATTTTGCCTTCATGAACAACCACACCGTCGCGGATTACCCTGATGTTTGCCGTTCTGGTAATTTTGCCCTCGATCACATGTGAGCCGGCAACCGTACCCAGACGGGAAATCTTAAACAACTGCCGTACTTCTGCCTGTCCCTGCACAGCTTCCCGCAATTCGGGAGCCAGCATTCCTTTCAGGGCATTTTGCACATCCTCAATTGCTTCATATATAACCCGGTAGAGCCGGATTTCCACTCTCTCAAGCTCGGCTGTTTTGCGGACATTTTGTTCGGGGCGAATATTGAAGCCGATTATTAAAGCATTGGAAGCAGAGGCCAGCATTACATCCGATTCGGTTACTGCACCTACTCCTTCGTGAATTATTTGCACTCTGACTTCATCGGTGGAAAGCTTCAAAAGCGATTCGCGCAGTGCCTCAACAGATCCCTGTACATCAGCCTTGATAATGATGTTTAAATCCTTTACATCACCCTTGCGGATCTGATCAAACAAATCATCCAGGGAGACCTTGGCAGTTTTCTTAAGTTCAATCTCCCGTCGTTTTTCCGCCCGTTTTTCCGCTACTTGACGCGCCATCCGGTCATCTTTTACCGCCTGCAGATCATCGCCGGATTCCGGAACGGCAGTTAAGCCGATAATTTCAACGGGTGTTGACGGTCCGGCTTTCTTAATTCTTTTACCCTTGTCATTTACCATCGCGCGGACTTTCCCGTAGATAGTCCCGCAGACAACAGAATCACCGACCCGGAGAGTGCCTTCCTGAATTAAAACCGTCGCTACCGACCCGCGGCCTTTTTCCAGTTTTGCTTCAATAACGGTACCCCTTGCCGGTTTATCGGGGTTGGCTTTAAGTTCGGCCATTTCGGCAACCAGTAAAATCATTTCCATCAGCGTGTCAAGGCCCGTTTTTTTCAGCGCCGACACTTCAACCATAATTGCCTCGCCGCCCCATTCTTCGGCAACAAGCCCGTATTCTGTCAGCTGTTGTTTTACCCGCTCCGGGTTGGCATCCGCTTTGTCTATTTTATTAATGGCAACTATTATGGGCACTTCTGCAGCCTTTACATGATTGATTGCTTCCACTGTTTGCGGCATAACGCCGTCGTCTGCAGCGATAACTATCACGGCAATATCGGTTACCTGCGCACCCCGGGCCCGCATGGCCGTAAAAGCTTCGTGGCCCGGTGTGTCAAGAAATACAATTTTTTTATCCTGATAAATTGCCTCATAGGCACCAATATGCTGGGTGATTCCTCCCGCCTCCTGGGAAGTAACGTTTGCCTTGCGTATGGCATCCAAAAGTGAAGTTTTTCCATGGTCGACATGTCCCAGGACTGTTACCACGGGAGCCCTCTCTTTTAAGTCTTCTTCCCTGTCTTCGGCAGCTTCTATTAATTCTTCTTCAAATTTATCTACTTCTAATTCAACCTCATAGCCGTAATCTTCGGCAATCATCTGGGCCAAATCAGTTTCTACAACCTGATTTATAGAAACCATGACGCCCAGGGAAATAAGTTTGCTGATAAGTTCCGCAGCACTGATGTTTAATTTGGCTGCCAGTTCAGCGACAGTAACCCGGCTTTCCAGAACAATCGTGTTTTCCCTGCGCTTCCTTTCACTGAATTTCCTGGCCTCTCTTAAAGCTCTGCGTTCCTTTTTATCAACACGCTTCTTTCTTTCCGGGGCAGGTTTTTGAACGGTCTTTTTCGGTTTGTCCGCCGCTTCTTTTTTCCGGCTTTCGGCAGGCGGCTGCTTTACCCGTCTTTCTGCCTTTTTTTTCTCGGTTTTTTTTCTTTTGGCTTTTTCCTTTGGCAGCCCGCCGGCATCTCTTACTTTATCTTCCTTTTCTTTTCCCCGCAAAAGATCCTTGTATGCTTCCGGCGGTTCTCCCTTGCCTGTCAACTGGTAGCGAATTTTGGCTGCGGCTTCCTCGCTGACAACACTCATATGATTTTTAACGGTAAAGCCAATATTATGCAAAAGATCGATAATCCGCCTGCTCGGCACTTCCAACTCTTTTGCCAACTCGTATACCCTTAGTTTAGCCATGGACTACACCTCCATTAGTTTGGCCTCCTTAATATATGGTTACTCGCTCTGATTCACCCTTTCAGGTCTTTTCTTTTGCCAGCTTGCGCAAACTGGCGGCAAAGCCCTCGTCAGTAACGGCTACAGCTGTTCGCGGAGACGTTCCGAGAGCCTGCCCCAATTCTTCTTTACTGGCAAAGACAATAACGGGAACCCGGTAATAGTTGCATTTGTCATAGTATTTTTTCGCCGTGGCAGCACCGGCATCGGCAGCAAGCAGCAATACTTTGGCAGTTCCTTTGCGGATTGCCTTCATATTTGCTTCTTCCTGCAAGCATACTTTTCCGGCCCGCTTGGCCAGACCAAGAAGCGAAAGGGCATTATACTTCGCCATTATTATCATCTGCCGGCAGCCCGGCCGCCAGCTCGGCTATAATGTCAGGAGATACCGGATGCTTGAGACTGTGTTCCAAACTCTTTCCTTTAGCTGCCTTTTCCAAACAGCTGCGTTTTTTGCAGATATAGGTGCCGCGGCCTGCTTTTTTCCCCGTGGGATCTATCTCGATTTTCCCCTCCGGCGTCCGCACAATCCGCAGCAATTCCCTTTTATCACTTTTTTGCCGGCAGCCAACGCAAGTACGCAAAGGTTTTTTACGGGTTCTCAACATTATCAGCCTCCATGGCGGTATCCGCACCTGCCTCTGAAACATTGATTTCAGCTGTTTCGGATTCTTCTACGGTCTCGCTGCTATCATCGGGCAAAGGGTTCTCTTTGGGCATTTTTGCTTCCGGGGACTGGCTTTCACTGGTTATGTCAATTTTCCAGCCCGTTAACTTTGCAGCCAACCTGACATTCTGCCCTTCTTTGCCGATTGCCAGAGACAATTGATAATCAGGAACAACCACACTCGCGATTTTTTGGTCTGTTTGCAGGCTGACAGAAACTACCTTGGCGGGAGACAAGGAATTGGCAACGTAATCTTCCGGGTCCTCATCCCATTTTACGATATCAATCTTTTCCCCGCGCAGTTCGTTGACGATGGCCTGTACACGGGAACCTTTGGGGCCCACACAGGCACCGACCGGATCTACATCTTTATTATTGGAGTGTACCGCCAGTTTTGAACGTGAACCCGCCTCTCTTGCAACTGATTTGATTTCTACCGTGCCGTCGTAAATCTCCGGCACTTCAAGTTCGAAAAGACGCTTTAACAACCCCGGATGTGTCCGGGATATAAAAATCTGCGGGCCTTTCGTGGTTTTGCGCACTTCGGTAATATATGCCTTTATTCTTGCTCCCTGCCTGTAATCATCGCCGGGCATCTGTTCAGCAGGCAGAAGAACTGCCTCCGTCTTTCCCAGATCGACTATAATATTTTTTTGATCAATACGCTGCACTATCCCGGTGATAATATCCTCTTCCCTGTCGCTGAATTCATCAAATACCATTTCCCTTTCAGCTTCACGAATTCGTTGTATGACTACCTGTTTTGCAGTCTGGGCTGCAATTCTGCCAAAATTCTTCGGTGTTACTTCCTTTTCTACCACATCGTTTATTTCATAGGCAGGATCAATCTTCTTTGCTTCCGCCAGTGAAATTTCCATTTGCGGCTGGGTTACTTCCTCGACGACTGTCAGGCGTCTGAAAACTTTTATGCTTCCCTTCTCACGGTCCAAAACGACCCTGACATTGGCAGCAGTAGAAAAATTGCGCCTGTAGGCTGAGACAAGGGCTGCTTCAATGGCCTCAAAAAGAATTTCCTTGCTTATTCCTTTTTCCTTTTCAATGGCATTTAAAGCAGACATAAATTCTTCATTCATGCCGGAATATACCCTCCCTTCCTGTCTTAGTCCTCATATACAAGATTAGCTTTTGCTACTTTTTCCAAAGGGATTCTTACTACGATGTTTTCGTCCGTTCCCAAAAGTACTGTATTATCCTGCAAGGCAACAATAGTGCCTTCAAAAACCTTCCTGCCTTCCAGGGGCGCATACAGTCTGAGACATGCCCGGCGTCCACTGAAGCGTTGATAGTCCTCCTTCTTCTTAAGCGGCCTTTCAATTCCCGGTGAAGATACCTGCAAGACATAACTATGCTCAATAGGGTCTATTCTGTCCAGCTCAATGTCCAGTAAACGGCTTAAAGCTTCACAGTCATCAAGAGTAACGCCGCCTTCTTTATCGATCAGAAACCTGAGAACGTTCTGCCCCCCTTCCCTGACGTATTCCACATCAACGATTTCCAGCTTTAGTCCTGCAGCAATGGGCTCAGCCATCCGTTGCAGCTTATCGGTTAACTGTGAGACAATAAACCCTCCCCTGCTTTACAGGTAACAAATTACCTGTGAAGTTTCTTATCTTAAAGCACCGTCTTCCCGGTTAAAACTTAAGAGTGGGGAACCCCACTCTTCTGTGCAAAATTCTGCTCATTGTCAGCGAAAATATTCTATCACATCGGGCAGGAAACTGCAAGCACGGGAGTACAGGCAAAAATCAGCGCTCATCGTCTTTCCCGGCAAGCAATTTTTCCAAAGCCTGCATAAACTCATCAACCAGTCTTTCCTGCTCAACTTTTTTAAGTATTTTACCGCGGCAGAATATTAATCCTGCATTTTTACCGCAGGCAATTCCCAGATCGGCATCGCCTGCTTCACCGGGGCCGTTGACTTCACACCCCATGACTGCCAGCGTCAACGGTTCTCTGATCCCTGCAACCCTTTTTTCAACTTCCTTTGCCATGGACTGTAAATTCACCCCGGTTCGCCCGCAAGTCGGGCAGGAAATAACTCTGGGGCCAAAATGCCTGACCCCGGCAGCGGCCAGAATCTCCTTGGCTACCCTTATTTCCGTCTCCGGGGAGGCAGTCAGGGAAACGCGTATTGTATCTCCCAGCCCGTCCAAAAGCAGTGCACCTATACCGACGGCTGAATATACCGTACCGCTGAATTCAGACCCGGCTTCGGTTATTCCCAGATGCAGCGGGTAATCCACAACTTCGGCCATTAAACGGTAGGCAGCCACTGTCAGTGGCACCGAAGAAGCTTTCAGCGAAACAACAATCTCTCGAAAAGAGCTGTCCTCGGCCAGGCGAATATGTTTGAGAGCCGATTCCACCAATGCCTCCGCCGAGACACCGCCATATTTCTCGCGGAGTTTTTTTTCCAGAGAGCCGGCATTAACACCTATCCTCAATGGAATATTTTTTTCGCCCGCCCGTTCAAAGATTTGCGCCAGCCTGTCCTTGCCGCCTATATTCCCCGGATTAATCCTGATTTTAGCCGCTCCGGCATCCATGGCGGCCAGCGCAAGCCGGTAGTTAAAATGAATATCCGCTATCACCGGCAGCGGTGATTCCCTGCAAATGGCAGAAAGGGCCGCTACAGCCTCCTCATCACGAACAGCAACCCTTACCAGTTCGCAGCCCGCTTCTTTAAGTTCCCTGATTTGCTTCAGCGTTGAAGAAACATCGGATGTTTTGGTATTCGTCATGGACTGGATAACAACCGGAGCCCCTCCGCCGATTGTCAGCCCGCCAACCTGCACAGGCCTTGTTTTTTCCCTTGTAATCATATTAATCCCTCAGAATGGAACGGAAAAGTTAATTATGTCACGGTAAGCGATAACAATCATTAAAATCATGAGAAAAGCAAACCCAACAAGATGAATGAGAGATTCTACCTGCCGATTTATAGGGCGTCCTCTCAGACCTTCAATAGCCAGGAAAATCAGCCGGCTGCCGTCAAGGGCAGGAAAGGGCAGGAGGTTAATAATTCCAAAGTTGAGGCTGATTATAGCAGCAAGATTAATAAGGTTTACAGTACCCATGCGGGCTGCCTCGCCGACAATTCGGATGATACCAACCGGGCCCACCACATCGGCGGGAGCCCTGCCCGTAATCATGCGGGCAATACTGGCAACCATAAAGCGGATTAGCCAGACAGTATTGTTAATTCCCAAGCGCAGTGAGGCAAAAAAACTGTACTTGCGGGTGTCTACCTGGATGCCGATCATGCCGGCACCTGTTTGTTCATCGTATTTAGGGATTACATCTGTTTCAAAGACCACACCGTCCCGCTCGTAGGCAATTGTAATTTCTTCTTCGGGATGGGAATGAATAATATTTACCACTTCCTGCCAGTCGCTAACCTGCTCGCCGTTTATGGCAATAATCCTGTCATTTTTTTGCAGCCCCGCTTCCACTGCCCTGCCATCCGGCAGCAATTCCCCAATCACCGTTGAATCCAAGTCCGGAACGCCGAGAAAGGCATAATAGAGCAGTGAAAAGAACAGTACTGTCAGGAGAAAATTCATCAGCGGTCCGGCGGCTATGGTGATAAAGCGCTTCCAGACGGGGTGAGCATTAAAGCTTGCCGGTGATTCTTCTTCCATATCATCTGCCATGCGGTTAAAGCCGCCCAGGGGAAAAGCGCGCAGCGAGTATACTGTTTCGCCTCTTTTAAAACTGAATATTTTGGGGCCGAATCCGACGGCAAATTCAATAACACCTATGCCCGTTTTCTTGGCTACTATGAAATGCCCGAATTCATGGCAAAAAATCAGCAAACCAAAAATAATCACAGCTGCTATTAGCGTCAGCAACTATCTCATCCTTTCTTTTTGGCATACTCCCTGGCCAGCAGCCTTCCTTCCCTGTCTACTTCGACAAGGCAGGAATAGTCAGGTACAGCAATCACTTTATGTTTATTCATTACGAATTCTATTATACGAGGGATGTCCAAAAACTTTATTTTTCCTGACAGGAACATGCCGACTGCTTCCTCATTGGCGGCATTCATAACAGCAGGCATGCTTCCTCCTGTTCTGCCGGCACGGTATGCCAGTGCCAGACAAGCAAAGCTGTCTTCCCTGACCGGGGTAAATGACAATTTATCCAGTTTACTCCACGGTATCCGTGCTGCGCTGCTTGTCATTCTTTGCGGGTAAGTCAGGGCATATTGAATCGGCACCCTCATATCAGGCATGCCTAACTGCGCAAGTACGGCACCGTCAATAAAAGTTACCAGGGAATGCACAATGCTTTCCCGTTGAACCAGCACTTTTATTTTATCGTAATCCAGTTTAAAAAGCCAATGGGCTTCTATTACTTCCAGCCCTTTGTTCATCATTGTGGCAGAATCAACTGAAATCTTTTTTCCCATTCGCCAGTTCGGATGGCGTATTGCTTCTTCGGGCGTTGCGTTTTCCAGTTCCGGGACGGTCCGGCCCCAGAAAGGGCCGCCGGAAGCTGTCAGAACAATGCTTTCCACACTTTCCGCCCGTTCTCCCTGTAAACACTGGAAGATGGCGGAATGTTCGCTGTCAATCGGAATAATCTTGTTTTCCATGGCAAGAGGCATTACCAGGTGCCCTCCTGCTACCAGGGACTCCTTATTGGCCAGTGCCACCTTTTTCCCGGCCTGCAGGGCTAAAAGCGTGGGTTCCAATCCGGCAAATCCCACAAGAGCATTGACAACAAGCTGAGGCTGCATGTCGGCTGCCAATTCACATAATGCAGTCCTGCCTGCAGCTACCTTAGTATTTGTATCTGCCAGGCGGTTTTTTAACTCTCCGTAATATCTCTTGTCAGCAATTACTGCCTTTTTTGCCTTAAACCGCCTGGCCTGTTCCGCCAATAGCTTCACCCGGCTGTTTGCCGCCAGGGCGTAGATGGAGAAGAGGCCGGGATTGCCGGCAACAACTTCCAGTGTCTGCCTGCCGATTGAGCCGGTTGATCCAAGTACGGTCAGTAGCTTCATTGCTTCCTCCTTCGGGGTTAGAAAAGAAAAACATAAACAAAGTATGCCAGCGGAACCGCAAACAGCAAACTGTCCAAACGGTCCAAAAAGCCGCCATGGCCCGGCAAGAACTTGCCTGAATCCTTTTTATTGGCCCAGCGCTTTAGGGCGGATTCAGCCAGGTCGCCTATCTGGCCGGCCAGGGAAAAGAAGAGGCCGAGCAAAAAGCCTGCAGGCCTGTCAAGGCTAAAATAGGGAGCGAAAACAGCGATAACCACGGCTGCGGCAAGCAACCCTCCTATTGCTCCTTCCCATGACTTTTTCGGACTGACAGCGGGAAGCATTTTATGCCTTCCCAGGGCAAGTCCGAAAAAATAGGCTCCGCTGTCTGAAGCCCAGGTTGCCAGTATTGCGCTAAAAAGCAAAAAAAAGCCGTTCTCCAGGGACCTGAGCAAGATAAAAAATGATAAAAGAAACGGAATATAAAGCTGCCCCCAGAGTACAGCCGCTAAATACTTGAAATCAAAGGGATAAAGAAAAATCCAGCAGGTATTAAGCAGCAAAAAAAAGAAAATTAGTGCAGCCAAAAGCCAGTTAATCCCACCCAGCCAGGCTGCAGTTAAAAGCAAAAGACAGCCGAAGTACCCGCATCCTTTAGTAAAGCGGCCGGTAATTTGGCACATGCTGTAAAATTCGTGCAAAGCCAGAATGCCGAGAATGCAGACAGCCAGGGAAAAAAGTGCACCCCCCACCCAGCTAAGTGCCAAAACCATGGGTATGGCTATCAAAGCAGCGAATAGACGCTGTTTTAGCATTTAATCCCTCCTACGGCCTGACACCGCCAAAGCGCCTGTCGCGTTTCCGGTATGCTTCGATGGCGGCCATAAAATGCTGCTTGTTGAAATCAGGCCAGTAAACGTCGGTGAACCAGAGTTCAGCATATGCCAGCTGCCACAACAGGAAGTTGCTCAGGCGTATTTCTCCGCTGCAGCGTATCAGCAAATCCGGGTCCGGAAGGTCTGCCGTATACAGAAATTTGTTAAAGAATTCTTCGTCAATTTCTTCAGGTTTGACAGTGCCTTCTGCAACCGCGGCGGCAATTTTTCGAACTGCCCGCACTATTTCGTCACGCCCCCCGTAATTAAGGGCAAAGTTAAGCACCATTCCCGTATTGTTTGCCGTTTCAGCAACGGCAGTTTCCACCGCTTCCCGGGTATGGGAAGGCAGCCCTCCGGGGTTGCCTGACAATTTAACCCGGACATTATTTCTTTTTAACTCCGGCAGGTCAACTTCTAAAAACTCCTGGGGCAGTTTCATCAGGAAATCTACTTCTTCTTTGGGCCTTGTCCAGTTTTCCGTTGAAAATGCGTAAACGGTGAGCACAGCAATTCCAAGCTCACTGGCACAGCGGACAATACGGCGCAAAGCAGTCATGCCGGCATAATGGCCTGCAGTCCGCGGCAGTCTGCGGCGTGCCGCCCAACGCCCGTTGCCATCCATGATTATGGCTACATGGCGGGGTAGATGAGCATCTTTATTATCCTGCTTATTTTTTCTTTGACGGAACAAAAGACCGGATAATGAAAAAGACAAGAGCACCACCTCAAATAACTTCACACCCTCATCCGGGGCTGTTTATTAAACGTTGTTTTTCCCCGGCCTTGGGCCTGGGCTTTCCTCTGCAACCGTTATTTCAACAGCTTTGCCCTCCACGGCCCGGCGCAACCTGACAACTCGCTCTGTTCCGCGGCATGATGCGGCCCCAGGTGGTGCGGTACGCCTGATCTTTACTGTAAAACCATTGGCTTGCAGTATTTGCAATGCCTCTTCCAGGGGATATGCCAAAACATCAGGAGCATTTCCCACGCATTCTCAGACCTCCATAATCTCTTTCTCTTTGTCGGCCAGTATTTTATCTACAGATTCAATCATCTTATCCGTAATTTTTTGAACTTCCGCCTGTGCTTTATGATAATCGTCTTCGGTAATATCACTTTGTTTTTCCAGGCGCTTTAATTTTTCATTGGCGTCGCGGCGGATATTGCGAATGGCGATCCTGCATTCTTCTGCTTTCTTTTTTATTACTTTTACAAGTTCCTTTCTGCGTTCTTCCGTCAATTGCGGAATTGCCAGCCTGATTACCGAACCGTCCGTGTTCGGATTCAATCCCAGGTCGGATTTCAGAATAGCCCTTTCTATTTCAGGAACAGCACTTTTGTCCCATGGCTGAATTACCAGCAGGCGCGGTTCCGGTGCTGATATGTTTGCCAACTGGTTAATCGGTAAAGACGACCCGTAATAATCTACCGTTATTTTGTCCAGCAGTGCCGGAGTTGCCCGTCCGGCGCGCAGGGTGGCAAAATCCTGCTTTAACACCGATACGGCTTTTCCCATCCTGGCTTCTGCATCTTTATATACTTCATCAACCATTTTACTCCCCCTTTACATATGTCCCGATTCTTTCACCGGTGACAACCTTTTTTATATTGCCAAAACTGTTCAGGCCAAACACGATAAGCGGAATTTTATTGTCCATACAAAGAGAAACAGCAGTTGAATCCATGACGCCCAACCCTTTGTTAAGAACATCTATATAGGTGATTTCGCTGAATTTTTTCGCAGTCGGATCCTGCAGCGGGTCGTTGTCATAGACAGCGTCAACTTTTCCTTTGGCCAGCAGAATCACTTCCGCCTCGATTTCCGCCGCCCGCAAAGCGGCTGTTGTATCTGTAGAAAAATAAGGGTTTCCAGTCCCGCCGGCAAATATTACTACCCGTCCTTTTTCCAGGTGTCTAATGGCCCTGCGGCGTATGTAAGGCTCTGCAACCTGCTGCATGGTAATTGCCGTCTGTACCCTGGTATCAACTCCCCGGGATTCCAGTGCATCCTGCAGTGCCAAGGCGTTCAAAACCGTTGCCAGCATCCCCATATAATCGGCTGTTGCCCGGTCCATCCCTCGTTTTCCGGCCGGGGCACCTCTCCATATATTTCCACCGCCGACGACAATGGCAACCTGGACGCCCAGCTTCCATACTTCTTCCACCTGTATCGCCGTTTCGCGCAAGACATCGGAATCAATCCCGAACCCCCTGCCTCCGGCCAGCGCTTCTCCGCTCAGTTTTAAAACTATCCGCTTATACACTGCTTTTTCCATACGGGGCGCACAACCTCCAGTCAGTTTATTCAACACTGTAATCAAAGTTTCCTGTAAAAAAAGAACACCGAAGTGCTCTTTTTTTACTATTCCGTCTTTACCATCCTTGACACTTCCTCCGCCAGGCTGCAATCTTTCTTTTCAAGTCCTTCACCCATTTCATAACGGGTAAAACGGCGGATGGAAATGTTTTCCCCTGTTTTAGCAATTATTTCCTTTAATAGTTCTCCGACTGTAATGTCAGTGTCCTTGATAAACTGTTGTTCCAGTAAACAGTTCTCCTGAAAGAATTTTTCGATTCGCCCGGCAACAATTTTTTCAATGACATGCTCGGGTTTGCCTTCATTGCGGGCCTGCGCCGCCAGTATTTCCCTTTCTTTTTGCAGGACCTCTTCAGGCACATCTTCCCGCCTTAAATATTGCGGATTTGCCGCGGCCACCTGCATGGCAATGTCGCGGACAAAGGCACGGAATTCTTCGGTTCTAGCGACAAAATCAGTTTCACAGTTAACTTCAACCAGGACTCCTATGCGTCCTCCCAGATGGATGTATGAATCAACGATGCCTTCAGCAGCAATACGGTCAGCCCTCTTGGCTGCAGCTGCAAGACCTTTCTCGCGCAGAAGCTCAATTGCTTTATCAATATCGCCGCCTGCTTCAGTCAGGGCTTTTTTACAATCCATCATACCGGCCCCTGTTTTCTCGCGAAGTTTTTTCACAGCTGATGCAGGAATCATTTGCTACCCTCCTATAACATAGCAATATTTTCTTCAAAAAAGCCGGGCAGAATGCCCAGCTAATTTGTTCCGGATTAGGACTCCTGTTCTGCGGGAGCGCCGTCTGTTTCTTTTGCAGATTCCGCTGTCACATCTGCGGTTTCTGCAGCCTCAGCGGTTGCTTCTCCTGCAGTATCTTCTGTAACTGCTTCTTCTGCAGCTTCCGGCGCCGCTTGACTTGTTTCTGCAGTTTCGGCAGTATCTCCTTCTGCAGCATTTTCCGCTGCTGCTTCACTTGTTTCTGCAGCCCCGGCAGTTACTTCCCCGGCAGTATCTTCCGTGTCTGATTCTCCGCCGTCTGACTCCTCGGAGACTCCTTCGGCTGCAGTATCAGCTTGCGTTTCCGCTTCATCTTTTTTATCATCGAACAGCACCTGATCCTGCCGGCCTTCAAGCCCTTCCAGCACCGCGTCGGCAATAATCCCGGAAATTAGCTTAACCGCACGAATTGCATCATCATTGCCCGGGATTATATAATCGATCTCATCGGGATCACAGTTGGTGTCCACTATGGCAATGATAGGAATCCCGAGCTTCCGGGCTTCGGCAACGGCAATCCTTTCCTTGCGGGGATCAACAATGAATACTGCGTCAGGAAGGGAACTCATATTGCGTACTCCCGTAAGGAACTTGCTGAGCTTCTCATATTCATGACGAAGCTTGATTACTTCCTTTTTGGGCAGGACTTCAAAGATGCCGTCCTCTTCCATTTTCTCAAGCTCAAAAAGGCGCTTGACGCGATTCCGGATAGTTTTGAAATTTGTCAGCATACCGCCAAGCCAACGTTGGTTAACATAATACATGCCACAGCGTTCCGCTTCGGTTTGTATTGATTCCTGGGCCTGTTTCTTGGTGCCGACAAACAAGAGCTTTCCGCCGTCTCTGACCAAATCACGGACATAGGCATAAACATTATCGATCATGCGAACCGTTCTCTGTAGATCAATAATATAAATACCGTTGCGTTCCGTAAAAATATACGGCTTCATTTTCGGGTTCCAGCGGCGCGTCTGGTGGCCAAAATGCACGCCCGCTTCCAAAAGCTGTTTCATGGAAACTACCGGCATTTCCTGCACCTCCTCTCTGTTAATCCTCCGCTCCTTCATTTTTCCGCAGCACCGCTTGTCCGGCACAGCTGAGGAAATCCGAAAGCGTGTGTAATTTGACACCGTCATGTAGTATAGCACAGTTTACTCTGTTTGGCAATAATAAGAACTTAACTTAGTTTACGCTATTTGAACACGGACCTTGACCGGCACCACACCCCACAAGTTAACATGCAGGCTTTGCCCCTCCATTTCTTCTTGCAGTGCGCTTTTTACCGCTGCAGAAAAATCACTGCCCAGCCGTTCCGCGATTTCATCCGTATTAATACCGTCAAGAATCATGCCTGTTGCCTTTTCCACATTTTGCTGCATACTGCTGCGCAATTGCGCAAGCAACTCATCCGGAACCCGGAAAACAAAACCGGCAATCTCCATCCTGTCAGAAAACCGGAACTCAATTTTTTCCTTGACAATGCGGGGTATTTCGCTCTTGGCGCCCGCAATTATTTCCGGAAGCTTCCTGCTCGTGTTTTCCGTGATTTGCCGTTGAAGCAGAAGGGTAATCTGTTCACTGTCAAGCCGTACTGTGATTCCTTTGCTATAAATTGATAAAGCAAAGGCAAAAATCAGGGCAAGCATAATTAAACCGGCAGCCGTCGCTCCGTACCAAAAAGACCTGCAGTCAAAACTCCGGTTCCTGCTATGCTTGCGCACCGGCCATCCCTCCCGGCAGCGGCAGTTATCAAATCAGTAATATATTATAACTCATTGCCTGCTGTTTTATGACAGCAAATAAAATAAGGACGCGCAGCGCAGCGCGTCCTTTGCCGTTTACATGCTTACTGCTTTTCTTTTTTCCAGTTGTTCGAGCAGGTAGGGATTCTTAACTTTAATATATGTTCCTTTCATCCCCAGGGAACGGGACTGGATAACTCCCGCACTTTCAAATTTGCGCAGTGCATTTACTATGACAGACCGGGTAATACCAAGCTGGTCCGCAATTTTGCTGGCGACGAGTATGCCTTCATCGCCGTCAAGCTCGGCAAAAATATTTTCCACTGCTTCAAGTTCCGAATAAGACAGGGTGCCGATAGCCATCTGGACCACAGCCTTATTCCTTGCTTCCTCTTCAATCTTGTCAGCCCGCGTTCGCAGTATTTCCATACCGATAACCGTAGCGCCGTATTCTGCCAGAATCAAGTCCTGAGCCGTAAACTCTTCTGAAAAACGTGCCAGAAGAAGTGTCCCAAGCCTCTTTCCGCCGCCCATAATAGGGACTATGGTAGTAATTTTTTCTTCAAAGAGACACTTAATTTCGTCATTAAAGACACAGTTATTTTTTTTCTGCCTCAGATTGACTTTTGATTCATCAACACTGAGCAGCTGGGAGTTGTATTCAGGAGGAAAGGTATTGTTTTTCAGAACATTGTCTACCATCAGTTCACACTCAAATTCATCTACCAGCGAATGCCCGAGAATTTTGCCGTTGCGGTCTGAAATATAAATATTTGCATTAATAACACTTTTTAAAACATCGGCTACCTCTTTAAAATCAACATGCTGCCCTGCTGTTTTCTGAAGTATGCGGTTAATCCGCCGTGATTTTTCCAGTAAAGCCTCTATTGCCATTATTATCATCCTTTCTTCAATAAATATTTGAATTTACAGAATATACCGGCTTAAATCCTTATTTTGTACAATTTCCTGAATTTTATCCCTTACGTATTGTGCTGTAATTGTTACTTCCTGCCCTGCTATTTCCGGTGCCGAAAAAGAAAGGTCTTCTAGAACTTTTTCGAGGATTGTATGCAATCGGCGAGCGCCGATATTCTCAAGTTCCTGATTTAAAGTACAGGCGGTCTTGGCAATTTCCGTCATTGCTTCTTCGGTAAATTTGACGCTTACATTTTCGGTTGCCAAAAGTGCTGTATACTGTTTCAGCAGTGCGTTGGCCGGTTCATTTAAAATCCGGAAGAAATCCTCTTCTGTCAAGCTGTCGAGTTCCACACGGATAGGGAACCTCCCCTGAAGTTCCGGTATTAAATCGGAAGGTTTGGAAACATGAAAGGCGCCGGCGGCAATAAACAAAATATAGTCTGTTTTAATTGGCCCGTATTTTGTTATAACGGTTGAGCCCTCTACGATGGGGAGGATGTCTCTTTGCACTCCCTCTCTTGATACATCGGGTCCTCCCTTGAAATCTTTACCGGCAATCTTATCAATTTCGTCCAGGAAGATAATGCCGGATTCTTCAGCTCTTCTGATGGCCTCGCTGTAAACATCGTCCATGTCAATCAGTTTTTCAGCTTCCTCCTGCTGTAAAATCTTCCTGGCCTGCTTTACTGTTAAGCGGCGTTTTTTTCTTCTCCTTGGTAAAAACTGCCCCATAATATCCTGAAAATTAATTCCCATCTCTTCCATGCCGGAACCCGAAAATATCTCCATCATTGGGGGTTTGTCTTCCACTTCGACTTCAACAATTTCATCTTCCAGAAGTCCTGCCAAAAGCCTCTCTCTTAATTTTTCTCTTTCCGTCTCACGAATTTTTATTTCTCTGTAATCTTCCTCTGTCGGTTCCTGGACCTGTTTTACGTCCTGGAAAAAAAGTGTCAGCGGGTTTTGAGCCCGGCTTGTTCTTTTGGGCAGTGGTGCCAATAAATCCAGCAAACGTTCATTGGCAAGCTCCCTGGCCCTGTCGCTCACTTCTTTATACTTCTCGGCTTGGACTATGCGGACAGCAGTATCGACCAGGTCGCGAACCATTGTTTCCACATCACGGCCTACATAGCCGACCTCTGTAAATTTGGTAGCTTCCACTTTGACAAAAGGGGCATTTACCAGTTTTGCCAAACGCCTGGCAATTTCCGTCTTACCGACTCCGGTCGGGCCAATCATCAGAATATTTTTGGGAAATACCTCGTCACGAAATTCTTCCGGGACCAGTTTACGGCGATAACGGTTGCGCAAAGCAATGGCAACGCATCTTTTGGCCGCCGCCTGCCCGACAATATATTTATCCAGTTCAGCAACTATTTGCCTCGGAGTTAACTCTTCGTTGCGTTTGCTGTCTGCCACTTATAATTCCTCCAAAACAATTTGCTCATTTGTATAAACACAAATTTCTCCCGCTATCTGCAGTGCAGTCCGGGCAATTTCGGCAGCATTCAAATTGCTGTGGCGGAGCAGCGCCCGGGCAGCTGCGAGAGCATAAAAACCGCCTGAACCTATTGCCGCTATTCCGTCATCAGGTTCAATAACTTCTCCGCTGCCTGAAATAACCAGAATATTTTCTGTGTCAGCCACCACCAGCAGGGCTTCGAGACGGCGTAAAACCCTGTCGGAACGCCATTCTCTGGCCAGTTCCACAGCGGCGCGGCGTAAATTTCCCTGGTATTTGTCCAACTGTTCTTCATATTTTTCAAAGAGCGTCAAGGCATCGGCCACTGAACCGGCAAAGCCTGCCAGTACTTTGCCGTTATAAATGCGCCGGACCTTTACTGCGCGGTGTTTCATAACGGCACTGTCGCCCCAAGTTACCTGCCCGTCGGCAGCAAGGGCACATTTCCCGTTTTTTAATATCCCGACAATGGTTGTGGCGTGAAACATTTTCCTTTCCTTAAGCCCGTGGATGAGCGGTATTATAGATTTCTTTCAGCTGGTCCCTGGTTATATGGGTATATACCTGAGTGGTTGAAATGCTGGCGTGTCCAAGCAGTTCCTGTACTGCCCGCAGATCGGCTCCTGCATTCAGTAAATGAGTGGCAAAGCTGTGCCGCAGGCTGTGGGGACTTATGCCGGAATTTAAACTTGCCTTTTTGACGTACTTTTTAATGATCCGCCGTACTCCTCTGTCTGAGAGCCTTTGGCCGTATTTGTTCAGCCAAAGAGCTTTTTCCTTTGCAGCTGCCGTGTTTTTTCGCAGCAGTTCTTCCCTGCCAAAACGCAAATAATCACCAATTGCACGGCAGGCAAAATAGCCGAGCGGAGCAAGTCTTTCCCTTGCTCCTTTTCCCATAACAGTAAACTGCCTCTTGTTCAGATCTATATCGTCCACATCCAGGGAAACCAATTCGCTTACCCTGATGCCGGAAGCATACAGCGTTTCCAGGATTGCAGCGTCCCGCAGCCCTGCCGCCTTGGAAGTATCCGGAGCGGACAGAAGCTGCAACATCTCTTCAACATAAAGAAAAGTGGGCAGTTTTTTGCCAAGACGAGGCGTAGAAACGGCTATCCAGCTTTTATCCTGCAGCAGCCCTTCCCGGTTTAAATAACGGCAAAACGAACGTATTGCCGAAAGCTTTCGAGCAACGGTGCGTCGCTCATAAGCATTCCTCTTAAGATAGGAAAGATAATTGCGGATAAGCAGATAATCGATTTCTCCGGGAAAGCGAGTTTTTTCCTTTTCTAAAAAAGAAATGAACTGCGATAAATCCTCCGCATAGCATCTGATGGTATGATAGGAGGCATTTTTTTCTGTCTGCAAGTAGGTAAGAAAAAGATCAATAAAATCCGGCGGCATTCGACAGTGATCTCCTTTTTCAAAATATTTTAACATATTTAAAGCTCTTATTGCAAGCAGGAAGATCCCATTGATAGTGTCAAGACACTTTAGGTTTTAAGACGAACCTCACACCACTCAAACAACACTACGTTTATTTAGCTCTTTTAATGCAAACCGGGTATGGCTGCTTCCACCTCTGAAAAGCGGCACATTATTCCGATACTCTTTGCCTCTTAATCTTTTTTGCCGGATGCGTTTCATCTCTTCATGAACAAATTGTTTTAATTCGATG
>DGEC01000058.1 GCA_002385745.1 Firmicutes bacterium UBA3936 | reverse complement strand
ATGCCAGCGTGAAAGGCTGGTGAGTTAAGCCGCTTCTCCAACGGGCAAGGAAAAATGGTGAGCCATCGGCGACTCGAACGCCGGACCCCCTGATTAAAAGTCAGGTGCTCTACCGGCTGAGCTAATGGCTCAAAACACCCTACAGGGCTATATATTACTATACTGCCGCAGCCTTGTCAATGAATTATTGCTTTTTATAACACGAGGGTTAATTGCAAGTTTTATTGCCACCCATATTATGGCAACTCTGATAGTATTTCCATCTCATTAGCAGGTCTATATCCATGAATTTTTCTGCTGTTGAGAAACTCGCTTTCGTTATCAACTGCAACGGTTTTAAACACCGCCAGGAAGCGCGGCAACGGCATCAGGCAATCCCTTCGCTGTGCTTGTGGCTGATATTGACAAATTTGTTGTGGTTCTCCTTGAAATAAAGGCTGATGCTGCCTACGGGGCCGTTGCGCTGTTTGGCAATGATTATCTCCGTTTCGTTTTTATTTTCTATATTCGGGTTGTAGTACCCCTCCCGGTAAATAAAGGCAACCACATCGGCATTGGCTTCTATGCCCCCTGATTCCAGCAAATCACTTAAAACCGGTCTTTTTTTCTCCCGCTGTTCCACGGCGCGTGAAAGCTGGGAAAGGGCAACCACGGGAATGTTCAGTTCCTTTGCCAGGGCTTTCAGGGAACGGGAGATACCGGAAATTTCCTGCTGGCGGTTTTCTGCCCGGGCATCTCCCCGCATCAGCTGGAGATAGTCAACAAAAAGAACAGCCAGACCATGCTCTGCCTTGAGCCTGCGAGCCTTGGCGCGCATTTCCAGTACGGAAATTGCCGGTGTATCATCAATAAAAATGGGTGCCTCGGACAGGGGACCGGCAGCGCGGGTTAATTTTGGGTAGTCATCGTCCAGCAAGTACCCCCGGCGCAGCCGCTGGGCGTCAATATTGGCCTGGGCGCAAAGCATTCGCTGCACAAGCTGCTCTTTTGACATCTCCAGTGAAAATATGGCAACGGGCAGGTTCTCATTGACAGCGATGTGCTGGGCAATATTTAAAGCCAGTGTTGTTTTTCCCATGCTGGGACGGGCGGCAATAATAATCAGGTCTGAATTTTGCAAACCGCAGGTAATATCATCCAGGTCAACAAACCCGGTGGGCACGCCCGTAACACCGCCCTTGCTGTTCCAAAGCTTGTCAACATTGGCAAAAGTCGTTTTTAAAATCTCCCTGATGCTGGTTAAATCTTGGGGCGAAAAACGCTGGGAGATCTTGAAAATAGACCTTTCGGCCTCGTCAAGAAGCTGCTCAACATCATCAGAATCTTCAAAACATTTAGATACAATGCCTGTAGCGGCATGAATCAAATTACGCAGGATAGCCTTTTCCCGAACTATTTTGGCGTAATAAGTTACATTGGCGGCTGTAGGCACAGTATTTGCGAGAGTGGTGAGATAGGGAATTCCGCCGACAGCTTCCAGGATTTTTTTCTGTTTTAACTCCTCCGCCAGGGTAACTAAATCCACCGGTTCACCGCGCTCGGACAGGGCAAGCATGGCTTCAAATATTTTTTGATGCCCCTCTTTATAAAAGTCAGCCGGGCGGATTATTTCCGTCGCCGCAAAAATGGCTTCCTGCTCTATCAGCATTGAACCGAGAACAGACTGTTCCGCTTCCAGGTTCTGGGGAGGAATGCGTTCCGGAACAGAACTCATAACAACACCTCTTTTATCATATCTGCACGCTTTTTTTGTCCCTGTCCGGGAAAATCCAGGGCAGGGCTTCTTCCACCGTTTTTACGGGTATTACCCGCATACCGGGCAAATCAGGCACATCGTCCTTGTTTGCATAAGGGATAATAACTGTTTCTATCCCCGCCTGCCTGGCTCCATACAGTTTTTCGGGAATCCCGCCGACAGCTTTCACGTAGCCCTGCAGGGATATTTCCCCCGTCACCGCAACCTTTTGCGATATCGGCCGGTCCCAAATTGCGCTCAAGAGAGCCGCCGCCACGGCAAGCCCCGCCGAAGGGCCGTCTATCATGGCTCCTCCGATTACATTGACATGCAGGTCATAATTTTTCAAATCTTCTCCGGTCAGGCGGCGGATAACGGCGGCCGCATTGAACACAGAATCCCTGGTCATACTGCCTGCCGTTTCATTAAAACGCATACTGCCCTTGCCCTCCTGCCGGGCCGGGAAAGCTACAGCTTCTATCTCCAAAATACTCCCCAAAAAACCATTGACGGCAAGTCCGAAAATCTTGCCCGTATATTCCTCTTCGCTGTTTCGTGCCGGCGAATTGGGGATATACCGTCCTGCACGCAGCACTTCTAAAACAATTTCGCAAGTAATAACAATTTTCTTTCTCCCCTTGTGCCGGTAAATTGCCATGCCAAAGGCATCGGATAAAAGGTTGACGGCCTGCCGGCCTTCCGTTGTGTAGCGGGAAATTAATTCCGCCGCTCCTTCCTCCAGGGTTGCAGGCAGCTTGCGGGCCGCAGCTTTCACTATTTCCTGTACATCCTGCGGTGTTAAGGGTTCAAAATAAACTGCGGCACAACGGGAGCGCAAGGCCGGATTAATGTCCTGGGGAGAGCGTGTTGTGGCACAGATTAAAATGAAATCGGCCGGCGCTCCTTCCTGAAAAAGCTGGTGAATATATTTTGGAACCTGCCGGTCCGTAGGATCGTAATAAGCAGATTCAAAATAAACTTTCTTATCCTCAAGTACCTTTAAAAGCTTGCTCTGCAGGTGAATGTCCATTTCGCCTATCTCATCGATAAATAAAACCCCGCCATGCGCCTCTGTAACCAGGCCCGGCTTCGGCTCGGGAATACCGCCCTCAATCAGGTCCCGCCTTGCTCCCTGGTAAATGGGGTCGTGGACCGATCCCAAAAGGGGGTTTGTGCTTTCCCGGGGATCCCAGCGCAAAGTGGAGCCGTCCACTTCCACAAAAGGCGCGTCCTTGGCAAAGGCGCTGTGTTTTATTTTTTTTGCTTCCTCCAGCGCCAGCCGCGAAGCTGTGGTTTTGCCTACGCCGGGCGGCCCGTAGATAATAATGTGCTGGGGATAGGGGGAAGAAAGTTTGGCCAAAAGCGAACTTACAGCCGCTTCCTGTCCGATAATTTCACTGATTTTTTGCGGTCGCAGTATTTCCATGGTTGAATGGCTTAATTTTATACGCTTCTTTTTCTCCAGTTCCGCAAATTTTTTCAGGGTCTGCGGATTCTCCGGACCGCTCTGTTCCTTTAACAGCTGTCGTTTTATATCAAGCAGGTATTCTTCCTGCTTTTCCTGCATAATTTCCGCCACCCGCATTTCCAGCGTCTCTTCCACCGAACGGCGTGCTATCCGTTCAGCCAGGGCATCGTAAAGCTCCTCCAAAACCTGCGGGATTTTTTCCCGGGGAGGAATTTCATTCAGGGATGGGTTTTCAAAAATTAGCTTTTGCAGGCCAAGAACCCTTTCTCCCGGCTTTCGGGAGCGCAACAGTGTCAAAGCCTCGAGTTTGCCGGCCTTAAGAATCAATTGATCCGTGCCGAGCATGCCTGAAAGCAGGTTGTAAATTGCATTGATTTCTCTTTTTATTTGTTCCTGCTCATCGGCAAGACCGATCCTTTTTGCCAGTCCCGACGTAGTTTTTTTCATGCTTTACTCCCCGTTTTTTGCAGTCACAACTAATTCTATTTTAGCTTCCGCTTCCGGGTGCAGCTTAATGCGAACGGGAAAAACCCCGGTACTTTTTACCGCTTCGGACAACTCTATTTTGCGCTTGTCAATGGAAAAACCGCGCTTTTTCAGGGCTGCGGCCAGATCGGCACTGGTTACCGAACCAAAAAGGCGGCCGCCTTCTCCCGTCCGTACAGCAATTTCCACTTTCTGCCCGTCGAGGGCTGCAGCCGTTTTCCGGGCTGTTTCCAACTTCTTGGCCTCTTTCTCAGCCCTTTGCTTCTTTTCCTGCTGTTGCTGTCTAAGGCGTCCTTCGGTGGCCTCTACTGCCAGTCCCCGCGGCAGAAGATAATTGCGGGCATAGCCTGTGGCAACCTCCTTTATTTCTCCCTTTTTTCCCAGAGACTTGACATCCTGCTGAAGGATAACCCTCATTGTTTTACCTCCCAATTGCAGCGGTAGCATCAACTCTAGTAGTCTTCTGCAATAAACACGGCTTTTCCTGCCTTAGTGCCGTCCACAGGAACTGCTAATTTTTCGCGGGCAAGGCAGAAACAGAGAAAGCGCCCGCGGCGGGGCGCTATCTACAATCAGCCGTCTGCTATTCTGCCGTATAAGGCAGCAGGGCAATATTGCGGGCACGCTTAATGGCCACTGTTAACTGGCGCTGGTGTTTGGCACAGTTCCCGGAGATGCGCCGGGGAATAATTTTTCCCCTTTCCGTGATATACTTGGCCAGTTTGCTTGTGGCTTTATAATCAATATGATCGATTTTATCGACGCAAAAGCTGCATATTTTACGCTTGCCTCTGCGGCCGCGATCTTTGCGCATATTCTACCTCCTCCCTAAAAGGGCACATCGTCATCGCTGATCATGGTTTCGTCAAAGGTTTCATCAAAGGTTTCGTCAAATGAAGCCGGTTCCTCTTCGACACTGCGCCTTTCCCTGCTGTCCAGGAAATGGACGCTGTCGGCAACCACTTCCGCCACGGTACGGCGCCGGCCTTCACGGTCTTCATAGGAACGAATCTGCAACCGTCCGTCCACTCCCACCAGGCTGCCTTTGCCAAGAAACTTTGCACAGTTTTCCGCCTGGTTGCGCCAGACGACAATTGGGATGAAATCGGCTTCTTTTTGCTTGGAATAAATCCGGTTCACTGCCAGTGTGAAAGTAGCCACCGCCACACCGCTTGCCGGTGTATAACGAAGCTCGGGGTCACGGGTCAGACGGCCAATCAAGACAATGCGGTTAAGCATTACTGTCCACCACCTGTTTTATTCTTCCTCTTTTACAATGAGGTAACGGATAACATCGTCGGATATCCAGAAGTTTCGCTCCAACTCGGCGGTAACATCTGGCTCACCGCTGTAGTTAATAAGCACATAATACCCTTCGCGGTATTTCTTCTTTACCACATAGGCCAGTTTGCGCTTTCCCATACGGTTGACATTTGTTACTTCGCCGCCCTGATCCGTAATTATTCCCTGAAACCTTTCTATTAAAGCATCATAAGTTTCTTCATCGGCATCGGGCCTGAGCACAAACATTGTCTCGTACTTGGTCATGGCCTATTCACCTCCTCCCTCTGGACTTTGGCCCCCGCCACGCGGCGGGAGCAGGGAAGCAACAACGTATATAGTACCATAATCAACCGGTGATGGCAAGAGACCCCCGTTAATTCTCCGGCAGGCGTTCCTTGACGCTTTTTTCAAATTTAGTCCGGGGCAGCAGGATGCTGCGCCCGCAGTTGTCGCACTTAATCCGGAAATCCATCCCTACCCGGATAATTGTCCAAATATTGCCGCCACAGGGATGGTCCTTTTTCAAACGGACCTTTTCCCCTACCATATAATCTGCCATTAAACATCCCCCGCTTAAGCCGTCCAGTTCTCTTAAGAAGAACCTCCCTTTCTCTATTGCAGGAACTCTATTATGTCTGCAAATACCTGCTCTATCTCCTGGGAGCCGTCCACTGTGTAGAGGATATTTTGCTCTTTGTAATAAGCAATCAAAGGTTCCGTCTGCTTCCTGTACACTTCAAGACGCTGCCTGACCGTTTCTGCGGCATCATCTTCCCTTTGATAAAGTTCGCCGCCGCACTTGTCACACACACACCGGACAGTAGGCGGATTGAATTTAATATGATATGTTGCCCCGCAGTCGCGGCAGACACGCCTTCCCGTTAATCTCTCAAGCAAAATCTCCGTATCAACATCCACATTAATTACAGCCGTAAGCTGCATCCCCATCTCCCGCAGGGAAGCGTCCAGGGCCTCGGCTTGAGCCGGCGTCCGGGGAAAACCGTCCAGAAGGAAGCCGGAAGCCGCATCCTCCCGGGCCAGCCTCTCCTTTACAATACCCACCACAAGCCCATCGGGCACCAGTTCTCCTCGTTCCACATATACTTTCGCCTTTTGTCCCAATTCCGTTTCCTCTTTAATTGCCGCCCGGAGGATGTCTCCGGTGGAAACATGGGGTATTTTATATTTTTTCACCAGGAGTTCTCCCTGTGTTCCTTTCCCTGCCCCGGGAGGACCCAGTAGGACAATACGCATAAAAAAACCTCCCTTTACATAACGTTGATTTGAATATTGGCTAGTTATATTCTTCCCTTGCCGGAAGAAATCCTGCAAAACAGGTTAAAGTTCAGCCGCCAAAGATTTTTCCAAGCAGGTAGGCAGCCGTTTTCACCAGATAAGTGCCATAAAAATCATCTTCCCAGAAGCGGGAAGCAAAAAGCAAGGACAAGCTGTCCAGGAAAGCGCTGATGAGCGCAAGCAAAAAAAGACCGTAGGCAGAACCGGCAAACAATCCCCAAAGCCGGTCTTTTTCCGTCAGATTCTTCACAATCTTTCCCTTTCCCCGCAAAGACAAAAGCAGACGAAAAAAGGCGGTAAATAATAAGACAAATAAAAGGTAGGCAAAAAACTGCAGCAAAAGCTTCCCCCACAAAAGCGGCAGCTCTCCGGCCGAAACCGGAAGAACGGTAGCCTCAGGCGATAAAAACCGCATAACACTTCCGGCCAGGGGCGGCAAAAAAGGACCCTTCTGTTGTGCCGCCGCCAAAACATTATGCGCCCGGGGCAAATACCAGCCGACAAACATTTCTTCCGCCTGCCACTCTTGGTTCAAAAAAAGCAGCAGCGGTTTGTAAAAAAGATAGGCCGGCAGCAATGCTCCCATAGTCAGGCCAAGCCGCTGCAGGGAACGCTGCAGGCCTTCCAGATATCCGGCGACCGCCGCCCAAAGCAAAAACACAAGTGCTGCAAGATCCACCCAGGACAAATGATTTTTCCCCCTGCCCTTTGCTATTCCCCGGGAAATAACTGCGCAAGCTTGCTTCCGGTACATAAATATAACTGCCTTTCCATATACTATATTATACGTATGAAAAGCGGAGGACATCTATGTCATATTTGACAGGCGGATTTAAAACGGAAGACAAACATACCCTGCGGGTTGACAGTACCGATATTTTTGCTGTGCAAAAGCTAAAAAACCACTTGCTGTTCCTGCTTGGAAAAAACTACTGCCGGGAGCAGCAATTAATCGTTCTCTGCATCGGCACCGACCGCTCGACAGGAGATGCCTTGGGACCGCTTACGGGCAGCAAATTAAAGCAGCTGTCGCCGCCGGGCATCCGTGTATACGGCACCCTTGACGAACCGGTGCATGCCGTCAACCTGGTCGAGACCATCCTGGACATAAAAAAAACCCATCCGGCTCCCTTTATAATTGCCGTAGATGCCTGCCTCGGCAGAATGGAGAGTGTAGGCTGCATTGATCTTGGCAGCGGTCCTTTGTGCCCCGGAGCAGGTGTAAGCAAGGAACTGCCGCTGGTCGGCGAAATTTTTATCAACGGAATTGTCAATGTCAGCGGTTTCCTGGAATATTTTGTTTTACAGAATACCCGCCTGAGCCTGGTTTTCCGCCTGGCTGAAATTATTACCCGGGGAATATACTGCACCGCGCTTGCCCTGAGGCAAGGCAAAAAACCTTCCGGCAGTAAAAATACGGAAGCCGCCCGCTAGGCGGCTTCTTTTTATTCATCGGCTGTCAGCAGGAATTCCAGGGCTTTTTTTCTCACGGTAGCGTTTAGCGGTGTTTTCCCGGCGAATTCGCCATCAGCCTGAATGCTGACAGGCTTGTCGCAGAAAAGAGAAATGTCCGTCCCGCGCCACGTTTTGATGACAGGGAGAGAGATATGCTTGCCGCTGTACACCAGGGGAAAGAGCCGCAAAAAGGTTACTCTGGAAATATTGCTGACCACAATAACATCCAGCAGTCCGTCCCGGGGGTCCGCCTCCGGGGCAATCCGCATGCCGTTGCCGAAATAACGGCCGTTGGCTACGGCAACAAGCCAGGCATCGGCAACATATTCTTCACCGTCAACCACCAGCTTGATCCGGGGCGGCCTGTAGACAAAAAGCTGCTTTAACAGTGCAAAAACATAGGAAAGGGAACCGCAGTACCTTTTAAAGACATTATTGGCATCGGCCACCACTTCCGCATCCAGGCCGGCTCCCACCACATTACAGAATGCCCGGCCGTTAAACAGGCCGATATCCAGTTTTGTCCGCCTGCCGGCAAGAACCGTCCTACATGCCGCCACCGGGTCGCTGGGCAGGGACAGAGAACGGGCAAAATCATTCCCCGTTCCTGCGGGTATCAGCCCCATGGCTTTGCCTGTGCCTGCCAGAGCGCCTGCTATTCTGGAAACAGTGCCGTCTCCGCCGACGGCAACAATTATATAGTCTTTTCCCGCCCCCTCTTTTGCAAGCTCGGCAAGATGCTCCGCATTTCTGCTAAAGGCATAGAGATAAGCAACTTTATTGCTCTTTAAATAATCCTCAACCCTTTGCCAGGCAGCAAGCACCCGTCCGTTTTTGGCGGCCGGATTAATTATAAAAAAATATTGATGTCTTTTTTTCACGTCTTTCTACCCTCCCCCGGACAACCGGCCTTGTGCCGCAAACAGCAGCATCTCCCGGGCTTTTGTAATCGCTTCCTTTTCCTCGCTGCTCAGTTCATATTTTGATTTGCCGTTTTCCAAAGGCTTGGCGTAAGTTCTTGTCTCCTCCCGCCCGTAAATACTGCTGATTACCACTCCGTTGCTTTGCCCGTCCAGCAGGGCAACTGAAAAACTCAAGTCGCCGCCCGTATCCCAGAAAGCATTATAGCGGACAACTCCCAGCCCCTGGATTACACGGTCGGATTTTTTGCGAAAATATTCCATTTCCCGCCTGTTTTCAGCCAATTCCGCCTTTATTCGCCTCAATTCCGAATGCAATGCGACAAGCATCTCTTCCAGGTTGCTTCCCCTGCTGCCGGCCATACACTCCCGAAAACGCTTTCCCAGAGAAACCACCTTCGCCAGCAGAATCAAAAACACAAGCAAAAGTAAAAAGATAAGTGCAAAAATACAATACAAGAAATATTCTTCCATATAAACATACCTCCGGTGATAGATCCCAAAGACCCCTTTTATTTTTTCTTTCTTTTTTCGCAAACAGCCGGCTTGCCGGCGGCAAACCGGCGCTCCGGGAACCGGCAAAGCCTAAAACGCCCTCGGTGCGCATGCTGACTGCTTTTTTGGGGCAACACATCCTGCCAAAAGAAAGATGTTTCACGTGAAACATTGCGGCCGCTCTGTTTCACGTGAAACAATTTTACTCCTGCAGGCTTTCGTCGCTCTTTCTTCTCCACATTTAATTTATAATATAATTTCGCAAATTCTCTCCAGCTCTTCCGGGCTGCTGAACTTTATTTCTATTCTTCCCCCGCCCCGGGATTGCAGGCGGATGCTTACGGCGGTGCCGCAGGCCGTCCGCAGTCTTTCTTCCAGATCTTCTATGTAACTGTCTTTATTGTTTTTAGGTTTGCGGGCTTTTCTCTTTTTTGCCGCCTGCCCCGCCATTTTCTCCGTTTCCCTGACCGACAAAGTCAATTCAATCGCCCGGCGGGCGGCATCCGGCTGCTTTTCAAGAGGCAGGGCCAGCAGGGCCCGGGCATGTCCCTCGGTCAGGCGCCCTTTCTCTATTTCCCTCCTTACATCCGGGTGTAAAGAAAGCAGCCTTAAAGTATTGGCAACGGCCGAGCGGCTTTTCCCCACTCTTTTTGCCAGCTGTTCCTGGGTATAATTAAATTCCTCCAACAGCTTCTTGTATGCTTCGGCTTCTTCCAGGGGGTTGAGATCTTCCCGCTGCAGATTTTCAATTAAAGCTATCTCCAAGGTTTCCCTGTCTGTCAGAACCTTAACCACTACCGGCACTTTTTTCAGCCCGGCTTTTTTTGCGGCCCGCAGGCGGCGCTCGCCGGCAACAAGTTCATATTTTTCCCCCCTGGGACGGACAATCAGCGGCTGCAGCACCCCGTGCTGGGCAACGGAACTGGTTAGTTCCGCAAGCTTCTTTTCATCGAAAATTTTGCGGGGCTGCCCTTCGTTAACAATGATGTCTTCCAGTTCAACGTCAACGGCGTCCGAGAGCGGGGTTTCTTCAATCTCCGGAATCAAGGCCTGCAGCCCTTTACCCAGCCTTTTCTTGCTCATTGGCCATCACTTCCTTTGCCAATTCTCTGTATGTTTCCGCGCCCTTTGAACGCTCATCGTAGGTTATGATTGGCTGTCCGTAGCTTGGAGCTTCGCTTAGTCGCACATTGCGGGGGATAACAGCTTTAAAAACTTTACTGCCAAAATGTTTGCGCACCTCTTCCGCCACTTGTGCGGACAAGTTGGTGCGCGAGTCATACATTGTCAGAAGAACCCCTTCCAGTACCAGTTTGCTGTTAAGATGCTTCTTTACCAGGTTGATGGTATTTGTCAGCTGTCCCAGCCCTTCCAGGGCATAGTATTCACATTGAATTGGCACCAAAACAGTATCGGCTGCCGAAAGAGCATTTAATGTCAGTAGGCCAAGGGAAGGAGGACAATCAATAATTATGTAGTCGTAGGCTTCACGAACCTCTTCCAGCACCGAGCGAAGCCGCACCTCGCGGGAAATAGTGGAAACCAACTCTATCTCCGCTCCGGCCAGCTGGATGGTTGCCGGCACTACGTCCAATCCTTCTATCTGGCTTTTGCAGATTATTCTCTGCAAAGGCATCTCGTTGATCAGGGCGTCGTAGATGCAGAATTTCAGTTCGCGTTTTTCCAGTCCTATGCCGCTCGTTGCATTGCCCTGCGGATCCGTGTCCAGCAAAAGGACTTTTTTCCCTTGCACCGCCAGGCAGGCGCTCAAATTAACTGCAGTTGTTGTTTTTCCGACACCGCCTTTTTGGTTTGTCACAGCGATTACCCGAGCCATTTTTCCACCTCGCTCCCTGCAGTAATCTTAGTATTCGCGTCCAAGAAGTCTTCCTCCTGCAGAATAGCGGTATTTTTGTGCTTTTTATTTTTTTCTTGTCTCGCCGTGACGTCTTTTGTCGCCGGCCGTCATATTTGCCGCCCTTTTGCCGGCGGTGCCGCCCGCTTTTAGCTGGTTCCTGCCTGCTTGCGCTTGGAGATGCAAATAATGATTTCCAACTTATCCCCTTTTTCCTTTTCTTTCATTTCCGTTTTTATGTTGCTGTTTTCCAAGAGTGAAACTGCCTGCCTGATAGTATTGAGAAAAATACGTATATCCCTGAGAATAACCTTTTTCTTTTCTTTGGTCGTTTGCTTCGTTTCCTGTAGATAGTCGGCAATTCTTTTTTCTGCCTGCTTAACGGTATAACCGAGGTTGCAAATTTCCGTCAGTATTTTTTGCTGTGCTTCTTCGCTCGGCAGTTTCAGCAGCGCCCTGGCATGTCTTTCCGACAAATCCGCCGCACATAGCTTTTCCTTTATTTTCTCCGGCAATTTAAGCAACCGCAGTTTATTGGCAATGGTTGACTGGCTTTTGCCAAGCCTCTGCGCCAGTACCTCCTGTGTTAAGTTAAACTCCCGCAGCAACCTGTCGTAGCCGGCAGCTTCCTCAAAGTAAGAAAGATCTTCACGCTGCAAATTCTCAATAAGCGCTATCGTTGCCATGGCATTGGCGGATATGTTTTTCACTACCGCAGGGATCATCGTCCATTTCAGTTGACTGCAGGCGCGCAGCCTTCTTTCCCCGGCTACAAGTTCATAGTGTTTCCCTGCTTTTCTCACTATTATGGGGTGGAGGAGTCCGTAGGTTTTTATGGACTGCATTAATTCCGCAATTTTTTCCTCGGGAAAAACTTTGCGGGGCTGAAAAGGATTGGGTCGAATATTTCTTATTGGTATTTGCTGTATTTCTCCCTGGCTATACGCATCTGTCTCAATGTTTATAAGCCTGTTCCATCCTTCGTTCACAGATATCCCTCCGCATTTCCCATATTTTAACTAAAAAATATTCGACAATTGAAAGGGATATCCTGCCAGTGGGAAGCCGTCTTGCCGGTTTTTCTTCATTCTTTTGGGGTTTCCCCGGCTGTTATATTTCTGCAATCACGTAATTATCTGTTTCAATGAAAAAGCCTTTTACTATACCGACAAATGCGGCCGTTAAAAGGCTTTCACCCGAGCGGGCTCCTCTGGGGCTTTCCCGCCCGGCGGGGATATTTTTCCGCTGTATTTTTTTCTTTTTTAATTAAAAGCAGTATTCGCCTGCCTTGTCCCTCGGGCAGGTTATAGAAAAATTTCCCGGTCCGGCCTCCCCCAAGCAGTTCCAGAGCCCCGCCCGCAGCCGCAAGTTCCCTGTCTCCCTCCGGCCCTTTATAAGCCGCGAAGATGCCGCCTACGGCTGCAAACGGCAAGCACAACTCCGCCAGGACAGGAAGCGGCGCAACGGCCCGTGCAACAACCAGCGGGTATTTTTCCCGGTAGCAGGGATCCCTGCCCAGGTCTTCCGCCCGGCCATGCACTATTGTGACCTCCCGCAGTCCAAGGGAGCGAACCGTTTCCTCTAAAAAATCCGTCCTCTTGCGCAGGGAATCCAGTAGGGTAACGGCAAGCCCGGGAAACATTATTTTTAAAGGTATGCCCGGAAAACCTGCGCCGCTGCCCACATCGATCAGGGGGCCCTCGGGTAGGGCATTGCAAGCAATAGGGCCAGGCTGTCAAGAAAATGTTTGATGAAAACTTCCCGTAACCCGGTAATGCCTGTCAGGTTAAAACTGCGGTTGACTTCCAGCAGCCTTTTTGCATAGTGCAAAAATTGCTCCGCCTGTTTGACAGTCATTTCTATTCCCATTCCTGCCGCAAGAGACATGAGTACCTGCTGCATGCGCATTTACTCCTGCTTTTTCTTTTTTTGCAGGTGAACAAGCAAAACTGCTATATCCGCCGGAGACACCCCGGATATGCGGCTGGCCTGGCCGATGGAACGCGGTCTTATTTTGCTTAGTTTTTCCACCGCTTCCCGGGAAAGACCCGACAGCTTCTCGTAGGATATATCTTCCGGAAGCAGCTTTTTTTCCATCTTCTTATATTTCTCAACCTGCTGTTTTTGCTTTTCTATATAACCTTCATATTTGATCTGGATTTCTACCTGCTCCCTTTCTTCCCGGCTCAGCGCGGACTTTTCATCCAGGAGCCGCTCAATATCCTCATAAGATATTTCGTGTCTTTTCAACAGCTGGGCCGCACTGACTGCTGCTGAAAGGGGGGCGCTGCCGAGCTTTTGCAAGTAATCATTAACCCGGTCGCTTGGTTTGATCAGCTTGCCGGCAAGCCTTTGCCGCTCCGCTGCCGTTCTTTGTTTTTTTTCTGTAAAGCGCAAGTAACGTTCCCGCGGTATCAAACCTACCTTATGTCCCAAAGGTGTAAGTCTCAGATCCGCATTGTCCTGGCGCAGGAGCAGGCGGTATTCGGCCCGTGAAGTCAGAATGCGGTAAGGTTCGTTTGTTCCTTTGACCACCAAATCATCAACCAACACACCTATATAGCCCATGGAGCGGTCAATAATAAGCGGCTTCTGCCCGCGCACAAACAAAGCGGCGTTGATGCCGGCCACAATCCCCTGGGCGGCCGCCTCTTCATAACCGGAGGAACCGTTTATCTGCCCTGCGCTGAACAAGCCCTCAACCACCTTTGTTTCCATGGTAGCCTTTAACTGCCTCGGGGCAAGACAGTCATACTCGATGGCATAACCGGGCCTTGTGATTCTGACATTTTCGAGCCCCGGAATGGTGCGCAGCATGGCTATCTGCAGATCTTCAGGCATGCTTGTGTACATTCCCTGCACATAGTATTCGGCGGTATGCAGCCCTTCCGGTTCCAAAAAGACCTGGTGAGACAAACGGTCGGGAAAGCGCAGGACCTTGTCTTCGATGGAAGGGCAGTACCGCGGACCTGCGCCTTCCACCTCTCCGGAAACCAGCGGAGAGCGATGAAGATTATCCATTATCAGGCGGTGAGTCTCGGGAGTTGTATGGGTCAGCCAGCAGGGGACCTGTTCCCTATCCCGCACGGGACTGTCAAAGGAAAAACGCAAACCGCCCTCGTCTCCGGGCTGGATGATTGTTTTCGCAAAGTCTATAGAATCCCGGTGAACCCGGGCCGGTGTCCCCGTTTTAAAGCGCAGCAGTTCCAGGCCTGCCTGCCTAAGCGATGCGGACAGCCTGTTGCTTGCCAACTGGCCGCCCGGCCCTCCCCTGTAGTGCATGTCGCCAATGATAATGCGTCCTCTTAAATAGGTGCCGGACGTTAACACCACGGCTCCCGCATAGTAGACGGCGCCCGTCC
Organism: Firmicutes bacterium UBA3936; assembly: GCA_002385745.1. Classification (GTDB taxonomy): domain Bacteria; phylum Bacillota; class Dethiobacteria; order Dethiobacterales; family Dethiobacteraceae; genus DTU027. The sequence continues at coordinate 37,458 of DGEC01000058.1, read as the reverse complement.
GGGTTACCACTCCCCGGATCTTTCCGCCTCTGATCCGGAGCTTTTCCACCATTGCCTGCCGGAGGTGAAGATTTTTTTGTTCTTCCAGCGTACGGCGCATCTCCAACTGGTACAACTGCTTGTCGGCCTGGGCCCGCAAGGCATGTACCGCCGGGCCTTTCCCGGTATTTAACATTCTGATTTGGATACATGTCTTATCAATGTTTTTTGCCATTTCTCCGCCCAAGGCATCGATCTCCCGGACAAGATGTCCCTTGCCCGGCCCTCCTATGGCCGGATTGCACGGCATCATGGCCACCGCATCAAGATTAATGGTTAACAGCAGTGTCCGGCAGCCCATGCGGGCGGCGGCCAGAGCCGCTTCGCAGCCTGCATGCCCTGCACCGATGACAATGACCTCATATTCTCCAGCGTAATAAGTCATTTCCTTCACCCCAGACCCGTTACTTGCCAATGCAGAAAGAACTGAAAATCTCATTAAGCAAATCATCGCCCACAGTTTCTCCGGTAATTTCACCCAATGCAGCCAAAGCATTATGGAGATCAACGGACAAAAGGTCTACCGGCACCTTGTCATCTAAAGCCTTCTTTAAATCATGCAGCGCCTTTTGGGCTTTCTTTAAAGCATCCTTGTGGCGTGCCGTTGTTACATATACTGCCCCGCTTGCCATTGCTTCACCCTGAAATACCAGGTGTTTTATCCTGTCTTCCAGTTCTTCCAGCCCCTGCCCCCGTACTGCGGCAGTTGCCACAACTTCTCTACCGGCCGCCCGGCGCAGGATAGCCGCTTTTCTCTCTTCCACATCATCAACCAGGTCCGCCTTATTGGCAACAATAATACACGGCCGCTTTCCCACAGACTGCAGTAGCTGCATTTCTTCTTCCGCAAAAGGCCGCGTAAGATCAGTGACCAAAAGAACCAGATCTGCCCGGGACAAAGCGGCGCGGGAGCGTTCCACACCTATTTTTTCCACCTTGTTTTCCGTTTTTCTGATGCCCGCGGTATCAATTACAGTCAAGGCAATACCGCCGATATTTACGCTTTCCTCCAATATATCACGGGTTGTCCCCGGAACATCCGTTACTATGGCCCGCTGTTCCCGCAAAAGTGCATTAAGCAATGAACTTTTCCCCACATTCGGCAAGCCGATGATGGCGGTTAGCAGCCCTTCGCGAAGAATCTTGCCTTTGTCGGCCGTTTTTAGCAGTGCCTCTATCTCTGCACCCGCGGCGGCAACTTCTTCTCCTATTTCCCGACGGGTAATCTCTTCCACGTCATGGAGCTCGGGAAAATCAACGGCAGCTTCTATCCGGGCAAGCACCGCCAGCAATTGGGCGCGGATTTTTTTTACCTCGGAAGAAAGGCCGCCTGTCAGCTGGTTCATCCCCACTCGCAGGGCAGTGTCCGTCTTGGCACGGATAATCTGAATCACGGCTTCCGCCTGGGCCAGGTCAAGCCGGCCGTTTAAAAAAGCCCTCTGCGTAAATTCACCCGGTTCCGCCAGCCGGGCACCGCAGGACAAAACCAGCTCCAAAGTCCGGGCAAGCGGTCTGATACCGCCGTGACAGTTAATTTCCACCACATCTTCCCGGGTGTAAGTCCTGGGAGAACGCATAAAGGATACCAATGCCTCATCGATGGAGCTGTTGTCTTTTGGGTCAACAACATACCCGTAATACAGGCGGTGACTTTCCGGTTCCTTTATTTCTCTGGGAAAGAATATTATTTTTCTCGCAATGGCAAAACTTTGCGGGCCGCTTAACCTGACAATGCCGATTCCGCCTTCACCCGGCGGTGTTGAGATGGCGGCTATTGTGTCATCGTTCATTGCACACACCTCTTTGCTGCTGAAAAGATTCCGCTAACAAAAAACCGCCTCTTGGGGCGGCCGTAATTTTTACCTCGGGGCTATGACCACTTTCCGGTAAGGTTCTTCCCCTTCACTGTAAGTTCTTACTGCTTCATGCTCCTGCAAAGCAGTATGGATAATCCTTCTTTCCTGTGGGGTCATGGGCTCCAAAACCACTTCCCTGTGCATGCGGACAACCTTTTTTGCCAGGTTCTCCGCCAGCATGCGCAGGGTTTCTTCCCTTTTCTGCCTGTAATCTTCAACGTCCAGGATTATTCGCCCCTCCTGCTCGGGAAATTTTTTGTGATAAATCACATTAAGAAGATACTGCAGAGCATTTAACGTTTGTCCGCGTTTCCCGATTAGCATGCCCATCTTCTGCCCGCTGACATTCATCAGCAGGTTTTTATCCTCCATGTAGGTTTCTACTTCGGCAACCAGGCCCATCTTACCGATTATTTCCTCCAGAAAATCATGCATGTAGCTTTCCGGGGTGATTTTTTCGGAAACACGGACCCTGGCCTGCTTGGCTCCAATCAAACCGAACAAACCGCTGCTCGGCTCCTCAAGTATTTCTATCTGCACCCGCTCTATCGGCAGATTCAACTGTTCCAGGGCTTTTTCGGTTGCTTCCTCAACCGTCTTGCCACACGCTTCTACTACCCTCATTATTTACCTACGCTCCCTTCACCGGCGGGCTTTTTTGGCTTTTTGTTGACAAGAAGATGCTGCCCGATAGAAAGAAGATTGTTTGTCACCCAATAAATAACAAGCCCTGCCGGGAAACTTATGCTGACATATAGGAAAAATATCGGCATAAAAATAAGCATTGACCTTTGAGATTTGTCGGTTATCATAAAATACTGCTGCAAAAAGGTGGTAGCCCCAGACATAATTACCAACAGCCAATAGCCCGGATTTTTCTGCCAGACTGTGACACCGTCAACAGTTGCCTTCAAGGCAAGCCGCATATCTATGCCGAAAAGAAAAAAGGTATGCTCTGCCAGTTCAGGCGGCGATTGCAAGAGCCTAAACATTGCCCACAGTATGGGCAGCTGTATCAGCAGGGGAAGACATCCCATCAGGGGATTAACCTGATGTTTCCGCATCAACTCCAAAGTTTCCTGATCCGCTTTTTTCGGATCTTTTTTATATTTCTCCTGAATTTTTTTCAGTTCAGGCTGCAATTCCTGCATTGCTTTAGTTGAATCAAGCTGCTTTTTCATAAGCGGCCAGGTTAAAATACGGATCAGTGCTGTCAGGATTATTATGGAGATACCGTAATTGTTTGTCACCTGATTAATAGCCAGCAGTATGGAATTTAAGATATCCCTTATTGCTCCTATCACGAACCGGCCTCCTTTTGATTGGCATCCACAGGATCATATCCGCCTGGATGGAAGGGATGGCAACGGCTCAGACGGCACACTGACATCCACAAACCTTTATACGGTCCATACCGTTTGATGGCCTGCACCGCATATTCGGAACAGGTAGGGGTAAAACGGCAGACCGGCATTTTTAACGGGGAAATGTACTTTTGATAAAAGTGCAGCAGAAAAAGCAGCAACTTTACCATTTTATCACCGCTTCTTTGTTGGCTAACGGGAGTCAGCTTTTAAAAGGCCGCCTTTGAGCAATAATTGTTCCATTTCAGCGCCGGCCTGTCCGGCAGGCAAAGTTACTGCCCTAAACCTGGCAACAAAAACCATATCATAACCGGAACTAATCTTCCCGGCAAGGTGACGGTACCCTTCCCGCAGCACTCTTTTAACACGATTGCGCTTTACGGCATTACCGAGCTTTTTACTGACAATAAAACCGACGCGGCTTTCATTCAACTGGTTTTTACGATAATAGAGGACAATATTGCGCGTCGCCAGAGACTTTCCGGCCTGGAAAACCCGCCGGAAATCCGAACTTCTAGTTATTTTTCCCTTTTTTTTCATTATTTCCTGCATTAGGCGGAAAGTCTTTTTCTGCCTTTGGTACGCCTTCTCTTTATAACCAAACGCCCCGCGCCGGTGGACATCCGGCTGCGAAAACCGTGAATTCTTTTCCTTTTTTTCACTTTTGGCTGATAAGTACGCTTCAAGTCTCTCCACACCTCCTGTTCGCACCCTGCTGCCCTTTACCTTCCCTTATATCAAAGTGATTATATCTTTTTCATTTTTTAATGTCAAGGTTTCAGGCTGCAAGAAGCCTTTACTTTCAATTGTTTCGGACTTTATCCACAAAGACTATTGCGGCTGCCGCCAGTTTTTGTTAAGATGATAGCAGTGGATTTTTTTCTTTAAAACATATCCTTTTTCCGGTTAATTGCCTTTCCCAGGGTGCTTGTACATATTGTGGATAATTTTTCTCTTTGTCAAAAAAAAGCCTTGTCATTAAGGCATTTTATATTTTGTCCACAGGAAATGTGGATAAATCCGCTGATTTGTGGATATCTTTTATCTTTCTTGTATTTTCCCTTACTGTCCTGTGGATAACCATTGCTTAGGAGGTTTTTTACAAAATGAACCCGGATTTGCTGGAAATCTGGCAGGCAACACTGGATGAAATTGAAAAAAGAATAAGCAAGCCAAGCTTTGAAACTTGGTTTAAAACAACAAAACCAGTTTCCTTGCATGATGATACACTAGTAGTCAGCGTGCCAAATGATTTCACCAAAGACTGGCTTCAGGGCCACTATTTTGATCTAATCAATGCCGAACTGCAGTCAGTGCTGAATAATGATGCCGTCCATGTGCATTTTGTGACTCCGGACATAGGAGAAGAAGACTGTGAGAGTTTCAGCGAAGAAAGCATCTTTTTGCCGCGCCGGCAAAGTGCCGGAATAATGCCCCAGTTAACATCCTGGCTGAATCCTAAATACACTTTTGAAACATTTGTCATCGGCAACAGCAACCGCTTTGCTCATGCTGCCGCCCTGGCCGTGGCAGAAGCCCCGGCCCGCGCCTATAATCCACTGTTTATCTATGGCGGCGTGGGTCTCGGAAAAACTCATTTAATGCATGCCATCGGCCATTTCGTTATCGAAAACTCTCCTTCATACAGTGTTTTATATATAACTTCGGAAAAATTCACCAATGAATTTATAAATGCCATCCGGGACAACAAAACTGTGGAATTTCGCAACAAATACCGTACCATTGATGTTTTACTGATAGATGACATTCAGTTTCTGGCAGGCAAGGAACAAACCCAGGAAGAATTTTTTCATACCTTTAACGCTCTCCATGAAAGCAATAAACAAATCATAATTTCCAGTGACCGGCCGCCCAAGGAAATCCCCACTTTGGAGGACCGCCTGCGTTCACGTTTTGAATGGGGGTTGATCACCGATATCCAGCCGCCCGATCTGGAGACAAGAATTGCTATTCTACGAAAAAAAGCCAATTCTGAAAACATAAATATAAGCAATGACGTAATCCTGTACATAGCAAACAATATTCAAACCAACATTCGCGAACTGGAAGGCGCTTTCATCAGGATAATTGCTTATTCCTCCTTAACATCTCGCACCATTGATGTACAACTGGCGGAAGAGGCGCTGAGAGGCTTGCTGGCAAATAACAGTAAACCAAAATTAATCACCATTGACCGTATTCAGAAAGAAACAGCCGAGTATTTTTCCCTGAAAGTAGAAGATTTAAAAGCAAAGAAAAGAACAAAAAATGTTGCCCTGCCGCGTCAAATCGCCATGTACCTTTCCAGGGAATTAACAGATGCTTCCCTGCCCAAAATCGGTGAAGACTTCGGCGGGCGCGACCATACCACAGTTATGCACGCACATAAAAAAATCTCTGCCGATAAAGAAACGAACCCTCAGATAAAAGCTGCCATCGAACATATTATCGAAAAAATCAACAATTGCTGATAACCTGTGGATTACCTGCCAATGAACTGTAGGTAATATCGGGATTTTTATTTCCTGGGTGTTTATATGTGTATACTGGGGATGCAAAAATAAATCTATCCACATTGTTTTCCCAGCCGTCTTGCACCATGCCCAAAGCATTCTGCCCAATTGTACACATCTTCCACAGTGCCTATTACTGTTAAAACTAAATTATATACTTATAATCATAAAACTATTCCTTTGCGCTTTTTAATTTCAGGAAAAGAGGTGTTCAAAGGTGCTTATAAATATTCAGCAGAAAGACCTTGCGGAAAGTCTTCAGCTTGTTTCCCGGGCCATTCCGTCGAAAACCCCGCTAAGCGAGCTGGAGGGCGTACTGCTTACGGGAGACGGGGAAAAATTATCCTTATTTGCAACCAACCTGGAAATGGGTTTAAAAACCGAACTGGATATCGAACACAAAGCCGGCAGTGTTGTTCTACCGGGCAAAATCGTTGAAATTATCCGCCGCCTGCCGGGGGAAACGGTTGTTTTAAAAGTAAATACGGAAAACTTTCTGACTGAAATTACCAGCGGAACGGCGGAATTTCAGGTGTTTGGCTTAAATGCCGCCGATTATCCCTCTTTTCCCGCCTTCAGCTCCGAGTGCTCTATTCGTTTTTCAGTCAAAAGCGAAGATTTGCGGCGTGTCCTGAAACAGACGATTTTTTCTGTTTCTCAGGAAGATCTAAGCCCTGCTTTTACCGGCATTCTTTTCACCTTGTCCGAAAAAGATCTTCAACTGGCTTCCTCCGATACCTTTCGTCTGGCCGTTACTTCCTGTCCGGTAAAAAACCGGGGTGAAAAAGGCAGCTTTTTGGTGCCTGCCAGGACACTGCAGGAAGTTATCCGTGTTTTTCCCGCCAGCGAAGAAGAAATACAAGTTGCCGTACTGCAAAACCAGCTTCTTTTAAACTGTAATAATATCTATTTTTCCTCCCGGCTGCTGACTGAAAAATACCCCGATGTAAAAAGGGTTATCCCGCAGAAATTCGTGGGCAGGGCAGTGGTAGAGACGGCAGCTATGCTGCAGGCAATTGAACGGGCTGCCATACTCTCGGCCGGAGAAAACAATATTGTGAGTTTTACTATCGCTGATAATATTATGCATGTCCGGGCATCCTCAAAATATGGTATAATTCAGGAAAAAATACCTGTTGCGCTGGAGGGAGAAGAAGTAAAAGTATCCCTGAATTCCCGTTTTGTCCTGGACATGCTGAGAATTGTAGAAGGCAATAATTGTGTTTTGGAGCTGACAGGCTCCGACTCGCCTGTTATTATTCGAGACAACCTGCATCAGGACTATTTATACCTGGTGCTGCCGATAAAGCTTTAAGAACATGAAAGCAAGGAGAGAGATTTGCATATTGAAAAATTGCAGCTGCAAAATTTCCGTAATTACAGGCAGCTTGACCTTGCACTTGACCGGTACTTAAATTTTTTTACCGGAGAAAATGCCCAGGGAAAAACAAATCTTTTAGAATCACTGGTATTTGCAGCTTCAGGCCGGTCTTTTCGGACCAGAAATGACAGTGAGCTGATTTTCTGGGAGGAAAATGCCTGCAGTGTTGCCGTAAATCTCTACCGGCAAAGAGGCAGGGAAAAAATTTCAATCGGCTGCCGGAAAGACAGCGCCCGGAAGAATTATTACGTAAACGGAGTGGCAGCGCCGCGGTCAGATTACTTGGGGCGTCTTTTGTATGTGCTCTTTGTTCCCGATGATTTGGCAGTAGTCAAAGGCACTCCCAGGTTGAGAAGAGATTTTTTCGACAGCCTGATTGCCAAGGTTTATCCTGTTTATGAGCATTTAACCGGTCGTTATTTGCGTATTGTCAGGCAGAGAAACAAGCTGCTCCGGGATTACGGCCCCCGGGCTCTTGGAAGCAGTGAACTGGCAAGCTGGAATGAGCAGCTTGTAGTGCAGGGAGCTAAAATTATCAGAAAAAGACTGTATGTTTTGCACAGGCTGAGTCTTTTAGCCCGGCTGGCGCACCGTCGCCTGACCGGCGGGACGGAAAGCCTGAAGCTGTCCTACTGCATAGGCTGTCTGCCTGAAGAGAAGGTCAGGGAAGCGGAAATAGAAGAACAGCTGCAGGCAGTTATAAAAGAATTGGCTGCAGAAGAAGCGCGACTTGGACAAACCCTGGCAGGGCCGCACAGGGATGATTTCATTTTTTCCGTAAACGGCAGAAATGCCCGCCTGTATGCTTCCCAGGGACAGCAAAGAACAATCCTTCTGGCTGTAAAACTGGCAGAAGTGGAATTCATCAAGGGGGAAAGCGGAGAATTGCCCGTTCTCCTGCTTGACGATGTGTTTTCTGAACTGGACGCCAAAAGGCGCAATTTTCTGCTGGAAAATTTCATAGACAGGCAGATACAGACACTTATAACAGGCACTGCCGCCGCGCAAGAGCTCATCCGGCACCGGGGCAGTGTATTTACCGTTAAAAGCGGTGAGGTGCATTCCCATGCAGCCCGTAGCTGAAATCTTGAGTAAGATGCTGTTAAAGCATCCCGCCGGCAAGAAAATCAGATCTCAATTTATAATTGATGCCTGGCCCGACGTGGTTGGTGAGCATATCGCAAAAAAAACATCCGTTGTCTCTCTTCGCAAGGGTGTTATGCTGGTAAAGGTTTCCGACTCCGTCTGGGCGCAGCATCTGCAACTGCAAAAAAAGCAAATAATGGATAAATTAAATAACCATGTAAAAAGCGGCCTTTTGCAGGATATCCGCTTCATAGTCGGCAGCCTGCAGAGTAAAGGGATGAAAAAGTCCTGCCGCACCGCCCGGATAAAAAGGCCGTGGCTGCACGAAGAACTGACAGACAAAGACAGGGAAAAGATAGATGATAGTTTCAAAGGTGTTAAGCTGTTGCCTGAAATCAGGGAAAGCCTGGAAATATTTTTTACCGCGCAGAAAAAAAAGCAAAATTATATTCTGAAAAATAAAAATCCGCAGTGCAAAATCTGCGGGTTGCCGCTGATAAAAACCGCCGGCAAAACATATTGCCTGGGCTGTAAAACTGAAGGCCGTGGGCAAAATAGTACTTAAAAGAAAAGGTGGTGCGGGTGATGTTTTTGCATATAGGAGGATCCCGTGTTGTACCTGTGCGTGATATAGTGGGGATCTTTAATATTGCCATCAAAGAGAAGCAGTGCAATAAAGAATTCCTGCAAACTGCCGCTCGGATGGACGACTATTTTTCCAAGGAAGAAGTAAAATCCTTTATTGTTACCACTGACAAGGTGGGATTTTCCCCCATAGCGCCCGGGACTCTGCAAAAACGCTTGGATTCTCGGCTTTTTAGCAAATAGTGCAGAGGTGAGGGGAGGTTTGGTTGTGACAGAGAAAAACAACGGCAGCCATTATGATGAATCACAGATTCAAGTCCTGGAAGGACTGGAAGCGGTCCGCAAGCGTCCGGGCATGTATATCGGCTCCACCGGCCCCCGTGGCTTGCACCACCTTGTTTATGAGGTGGTGGACAACAGCATAGACGAAGCCATGGCCGGCTACTGCAGCAATATTCATGTCAGGCTTGACAAGGGCAATATTGTATCGGTCCGCGATGACGGCCGTGGAATTCCGGTCGGCGAGCAGGCGGACATGAAGAAGCCTGCCGTAGAAGTCGTTTTAACCGTCCTGCATGCCGGAGGTAAATTCGGGGGTGAGGGATACAAGGTTTCCGGGGGACTGCACGGTGTCGGCGTTTCCGTGGTCAACGCCCTCTCCGAATGGCTGGAGGTAGAAGTAAGGCGGGACGGGCAAATTTACTTTATGCGTTTTGAGCGGGGCAAAACGGTAACTGAATTGAAAGTCATAGGCAAATCACGCAAAACAGGAACGAAAATCACTTTCAAACCTGACGCTGAAATTTTTGAAACCACTGATTTCCAGTATGATACACTGGCCCAGCATTTGCGGGAACTGGCATTCTTAAATAAAGGAATCCGCATAACCCTGGAAGATTACCGCAATGAAGAGGAATACAAAGACAGCTTTAAGTATGAAGGCGGTATCAAGTCCTATATTGAATATCTAAATAAAAACAAAGACCCGCTGCACAAGAGGGTAATTTACCTGGAAAGACACGAGGAGGACAGCAGTCAACTGGAAATTGCCCTGCAGTATCACAGCGGGTACAATGAAATGATACTTTCCTTTGCCAATAATATCCGCACCCACGAGGGCGGAACACATGAAATGGGGTTTAAGATTGCCCTTACCCGCTTGTTTAATGATTATGCCCGGAGGCACAATCTGTTAAAGGAAAACGATGCAAACTTAAGCGGTGAAGATGTCCGCGAAGGAATAACCGCAATTATCAGCATCAAGCTCCTGGAACCGCAGTTTGAAGGGCAGACAAAAACAAAACTGGGCAACACTGATGTGAGAGGTCTGGTTGATTCTTTTGTTTACGAAGAGCTTGGCACATTTTTCGAAGAAAACCCTTCCCTCGCCAAAAGGCTTGTGGAAAAAGCAATTAATGCTTCAAGGGCTCGGGACGCGGCCCGCAAGGCGCGGGAACTGGCCCGCAGGAAAAATGCCCTGGAAATATCAAATCTGCCCGGAAAACTGGCGGATTGCGTCAGCAGGGATCCGGTAATGTGCGAGCTATTCCTGGTAGAGGGCGACTCTGCCGGCGGTTCGGCCAAGCAGGGGAGAGACAGGCGGTTCCAGGCCGTGCTTCCCTTGCGGGGAAAGATTCTTAATGTGGAAAAAGCGCGCCTGGACAGAATCCTGGCCAGCGAAGAAATCAGGACAATCATAACAGCCATAGGTACAGGCATAGCCGGAGACCTGGATATTGAAAAAGCCCGTTATCATAAAATTATTATAATGACTGACGCAGATGTGGACGGATCGCACATCCGCACACTGCTTTTAACATTTTTCTACCGCTATATGCAGCGTTTAATAGAGGCGGGGTATATTTACATTGCCCAGCCGCCCCTTTACCTGTTGAAAAAAGACAAGCAGAACTATTACCTGTACAGCGATGAACAACTGGAAAATATGTATCAGAAATTGGGCAAAGACGGTACCACACTGCAGCGCTACAAGGGCCTTGGGGAAATGAACCCGGAGCAGCTGTGGGAGACAACCATGGACCCGGAAAAAAGGACTCTCCTGCAGGTTACCATGGAGGATGCCGTTGCTGCCGATGAAATGTTTACCGTCTTAATGGGTGACAAGGTGGAACCCCGGCGTGCCTTTATTGAAAGATACGCCCGCCATGTCCGCAATTTGGATATTTAGAGGGTGAGGTAAAGTGGATTTTACACACGGAAAAATCTTGGAGCAGCCTATTCATGAGGAAGTAAAAAGTTCTTTTTTGGATTATGCCATGAGCGTTATCGTCAGCCGCGCGCTGCCCGATGTCCGGGACGGCTTAAAGCCGGTCCAGCGCAGGATTCTTTACTCCATGTATGAACTGGGCATGTCACCTGACAGGCCTCATAAAAAATCCGCCCGCCTTGTGGGTGAAGTGCTGGGCAAGTACCATCCTCACGGTGATAGTGCCGTTTATGATGCCATGGTGCGCATGGCCCAGGATTTTACTTACCGCTATCCCCTTGTTGACGGGCATGGCAATTTTGGTTCCGTGGACGGCGATCCGGCGGCGGCCATGCGGTATACGGAAGCCCGTATGGCCAAAATATCCACGGAAATGCTGGCGGGCATTCAGAAAGATACTATTGACTTCCGGCCGAATTTTGATGAAACGCTGCAGGAACCTGTTGTGCTGCCGTCCCGTTTTCCCAATCTTTTGGTTAACGGCGCAGCCGGTATTGCCGTTGGGATGGCTACCAATATCCCGCCCCATAATTTGACGGAAGTTATAGATGCCCTGATCTATTTGATTGACAACCCCGACTGCGCTGATAAAGAGCTTCTCCGCCTGGTGACGGGGCCGGACTTTCCTACCGGGGGACTGATACTGGGCCGGGAGGGGATTCGCAGCGCTTACCTTACAGGCAGGGGAATTATAAAAACCAGGGCGCTGACACAGATTGAGCGCCTGGAAAACGGGAAATCCCGCATTGTTGTAACCGAACTGCCCTATCAGGTAAACAAGGCAAAAACTCTTGAAAAAATTGCAGAATTGGTTCAGAGCAAAAAAATCGAAGGCATTACTGATTTGCGGGACGAATCGGACCGCAACGGTATGCGTGTAGTTATAGAACTGAAGAGAGATGCCAATCCTCATGTTGTCTTGAACCAGCTTTTTGCGTTCAGTCAGCTGCAGCAGTCTTTTGGCATTATCATGCTGGCTCTGGTTGACAACCGGCCTAAAGTGTTGAATTTGCGGCAATTGCTCTTTTATTATCTTGAACACCAGAAAGAAGTTATTACCAGGAGAACGAGCTATGATTTGCGCAAAGCGGAGGAAAGGGCGCACATACTGGAAGGCCTGCGCATTGCTCTGGACAATATTGATGCAGTCATTAAACTTATCCGCGGCTCGCGCACCGTGGAGAAGGCCCGCACCGGGCTTATGGAAAAATTCTCCCTTACCGCTGCCCAGGCCGGGGCAATTCTTGATATGCGCCTGCAGAAGCTTACCGGGCTGGAGCGCGACAAACTGGAAGAAGAATACCTGGAATTAATAAAAAAGATTGCCTATTACCAGGAAATACTGGCCAACGAGAGACTGGTTTACCAGATTATCAAAGATGAAATTACCGAAATTCGCGACAAATACGGAGATGAACGCCGCACCCGGATAGTTCCTGACGAAGGTGACTTTGAAATAGATGATTTAATTGCGGAAGAAGATATGGTCATTACTTTAACCCACAGGGGCTATATCAAGCGGCAACCGGTTGCCGCTTATAGAACGCAGCGCCGTGGCGGCCGGGGGATCACCGCCGCCCAGGCAAAGGGCGATGACTTTGTTGAACATGTCTTTGTGGCCTCAACCCATGCTTACCTGTGCTGTTTTACCAACCGGGGGAAAATGTACCGGCTTAAGGTTTTTGAAATACCGGAAGCCGGCCGGCAGGCAAGGGGAACGGCAATTGTCAACCTGCTGGCGGTGGAGCCGCGCGAAGCGGTAACTGCCGTCATTCCTGTCCGGGATTTTGAAACGGACCAGTACATGCTTTTTGCCACAAACCGGGGAATAGTTAAGAAGACTCCCCTTGAATACTTCGCCAATGCCCGCAGGGACGGCATAATTGCCATTTCCCTGCAGGAAAACGAAGAGCTGATCGGTGTAAGGCTGACGGACGGCCGGCACCAGGCTGTACTGGTAACGGGAGAAGGCCAGGCCATCCGTTTTGCCGAAGATGATGTCCGCCCCATGGGCCGAAATGCCCGGGGAGTAAAGGGTATCACCCTTAATGAAGGAGACTGTGTCATTGCCCTGGAGGTTATACACCCGCAGCTTGAACAGGAAAGCGATCTGCTTGTGGTAACGGAAAACGGTTTTGGCAAACGCACCCCTATTGATGAATACCGTCTTCAGTCGCGGGCAGGCAAAGGCATCCTTACCATACGGAAAACGGTAAAAAACGGTCCTCTGGTAGGTGCAAAAACAGTCCGCCCCGGAGATGAACTGATGATTATTACTGCGGGAGGCATTATGATCAGGCAGGATATTAATGAAATATCCGTTATGGGCAGGTCTACCCAGGGTGTAACTTTAATCCGCCTCGATGAGGGTGACCGGGTAGTCAGTGTGACCCGGGTAGTTTCTGACGACCATGAATTATAGGCGGTGGGGAAATGCCGAAACGAAGCGGTAGAAAAAAATCTCTTGCCCCGCATATTTTCCCCTTGCTTTTTTTATTGGCCGCCGTTTACCTGATGTGGCAGTATTCTTTTCGCACCCCCTTTGGGGAGGAAACCTGCCCGCCCATACCCGAAACATATGACATAATTATTATCGGCGGCGGTCCGGAAGGGATTCTATCTGCCCTGGCAGCAGCAGGTGAGAATACGGATGTGCTGTATATTGATATAAGCAAACCGGAAGCAGACGGTAAGACCGTCTACCTTCCGGTTTTCTGGGCAGCCGGCACCCCGGCTCAGGAGGAGCGGGAGATTAATTATCCTCCGGAACTTATGGCCCGGGAAGTTTACAATAGGGGCGGGGAAACGGGCAACTACTCCCAGATACTGTCCTTTTGCCTGGCATCGGCCGAGGCATTGAACTGGCTGGAGAAACTGGTAGGTGCAGCTTACCCTGTTCCCGATCCCGCAAAACCCGGCCTGCATTATGACGGGAAATTATCCCCGACGGCCGTTTTTTGCAGTACAGAAGCACTGCTTCCGCAATTTGTCTGCAAACGGAGCAGGAGTCTGCAGCCCCTGCGGCTTCTGGAGGAAAACGGCAAAGTAAAAGGCGTGGCTGTTAAGAACGAACGGGGCAAAGAAGAAGAAATCCTTTCCAGGGCTGTCATTCTTGCCGACGGAGGCTACGGTTCCAACCCGGAAATGCTGCAGAACATAGCCGGGAAAAAAGGTGTACTTGCAAGACCGGAAGGCGGTCATGAAGGAGAGGGCCTGCGCCTGGCCCTTGCGGCAGGCGCGCGGACAGCGGCTTTGGAAAGTGTTTTTTTATCTCCCTTTCTCCTTTCTACCGGGGAAAAAATCACCCTGACAGAAGAGGAAACATCAGACCTGCTTTTTTTCAATAAAAACGGCGAAGTGGTGGAAAAAGAGGCCGGGCTGGAAGAGCTGCTGGCGGCAAATCACGGCATCTTATTTCTTGTTGCAGGCAATAACGGCACATTTCCTTCCGGAATACCCTGCGCCCGGGTAGAGGATTTAAACCTCTTGTCTCTTGTGCTGAAAACAAAAGCAGAAACTCTGGCTCCGGCAGTTGAAGAACTGCAGCCGCCCTACCGGGTGGCGGCAGTCGGTCTGCTTGCCCTGACGCCGGGAGGGCTGGCCGTGGATGAGAAATACTGTGTAAGGGGAGAAAAAGAAGCAATAAAAGGACTTTATGCCGCCGGTGAAATTACGGGCGGCCTGCATGGCAGTACGGCACAGCCCGAACTGTTTTGGGCGGAATGTGTTGTCAGTTCTTACCTGGCAGGAAAAAATGCCGCCGCCTGGGCCCGGCGGTAGATCGTCTGCAAAAAGCCAGATTTGATGAAGGAGAGATGTCCGGATGAAATATATTGTTGTCTTGGGAGACGGAATGGCCGACTATCCTATAGAAGAGCTGGGAGGAAAAACTCCCCTGGAGGCTGCCTTTAAACCAAACATGGATGCCATGGCAGGGGCGGGGACGCTGGGCCTGGTAAAAACCATTCCTGACGGACTGCCGGCAGGCAGCGACACCGCCAATCTTTCGGTGCTGGGCTATGATCCAAGGAAGTATTACAGCGGGCGTTCTCCCCTGGAAGCGGCCAGCATGGGTATAGAACTAAAGGAAAATGATGTGGCCTTCCGCTGTAATTTTGTAACTCTCTCAGAGGACGGCATTTACGAGGAAAAAACAATGCTGGACCACAGTGCCGGGGAAATAACTTCAGAGGAAGCCGAAATTCTGCTACAGGAAGTAAACCGGCATTTCGCAGACGAAAAAATACGGTTTTATCCGGGAGTTGGCTACAGGCATCTTTTGGTTTGGAACGGAGCCCCGGAAAAATGGTCTCTTACACCGCCCCATGATATTCTCGGCCGCCCTGTTGCCGGCTATCTGCCGTCCGGACAGGAAGCGGATACGGTACTTTCCATGATGAGAAAAAGCGCGGAATTCTTATCCGGACACCCGGTAAACAGGGAGCGGATTGCCCGGGGACTTTCACCTGCCAATTCCATCTGGATCTGGGGTGAAGGGAAGAAGCCGCAGCTGCCCTCTTTTTCAAACAAATATGGACTGCGGGGGGGCGTAATATCCGCCGTTGATTTAATCCGGGGAATAGGGATCTGCGCCGGCATGGAAGTACTGGAAGTGCCGGGAGCTACCGGCAACCTGCAGACAAATTATACCGGCAAGGCGGAAAAAGCGGTTGCTGCCCTTAAGGCAGGTTTGGATTTTGTTTATATTCACATTGAAGCTCCCGATGAATGCGGGCATAAACAGGAAAGGGACAATAAAATAAAGGCGATTGAGTTAATAGACGAGCTGGTGGTTGCAACTCTCAGAGAACAATTGGCCCTCCTCCGGGAACCTTACAGGATGATGATACTGCCTGATCATGCCACACCGCTTGCTTTGCGCACCCATACGGCTGATCCCGTTCCTTTTTTAATTTATGACAGTACTTCCAAAGCCGCCCGGAACAGCCGCGGCTATAATGAAGAAGAAGCCCGCCGCACGGGCATTTACATTGACGAAGGTCATACCTTGCTGGGCCGTATTCTGGCCCGGGATACGGGAGGAATATAAAATGCGGGAAATTATTTATAAAAGCACCAGGGGAGAAAGCAAAGAAATTTTGTCGGCGGAAGCCATCGTTGCAGGGATTGCCGGCGACGGCGGGCTCTATGTGCCCCATGCCTTTCCCCGGCTGGAAGTCACAAGAGAACTGGCCGCTTTAACTTATCAGGAACTGGCGGCAAGGATTTTGCGGCTTTACTTTACCGACTTTCAGGCGGAAGAAATCTCTGCTGCCGTTGCGAAAGCATATGACCGGAAGTTTGACCATCAGGACATAGCACCGCTGAAGACTTATAACGGCATTCATTTTCTTGAGCTTTTTCACGGCCCGACCCTGGCCTTTAAAGATATGGCCCTGGCCATACTGCCGCACCTCTTAAAGGCGGCGCTGAAAAAAACCGGGAAAGAAAGAGAAGCGGTCATTCTGACAGCCACCTCGGGGGATACGGGCAAGGCCGCCCTTGAGGGATTTGCCGGGGTGGAAGGGACAAAAATAATTGTGTTTTTCCCGGAACACGGCGTCAGCCGGGTGCAAAAGAGACAGATGGTAACCCAGTGGGGCGACAACACATATGTCATCGGCATAGAAGGCAATTTTGACGATGCCCAAAGAGGCGTTAAGGCCATGTTTACCGATGAGGCGCTCCGCCGCGCCCTGGAAGCAAAGGGGTACGTCTTTTCCTCCGCCAATTCCATCAACATCGGCCGCCTTATCCCGCAAATTGTCTATTATTACTGGGCTTACCTGCAGCTTCTGGGCCGGGGGGAAATTGCCTGCGGAGAGAACGTAAACATTGCAGTGCCCACAGGGAACTTTGGCAATATTTTGGCGGCTTATTATGCGCTGCAGATGGGGCTGCCCGTCAACCGGCTGCTTTGTGCTTCCAACAGCAATAAAGTGCTTTTTGATTTTTTTGCCACCGGCATATATGACAGCAACCGGGAGTTTTATGTTACCATGTCTCCCTCCATGGATATCCTGATTTCCAGCAATCTGGAGCGGCTCTTGTATCATGCCTGCGGTGAAGATACAAGGCAGGTGAAAGAATGGATGGCGGCCCTGCAGAACCGGGGACATTACCGGGTAACAAGGGAAGTCAGGGAAAATATGCGGGTTTTTGCCGGCGGGTATGCGGGAGAGGAAGAAACATCTGCAACCATCAGGAATCTTTTTGCCGAAACGGGCTACCTGATTGATCCCCATACCGCGGTGGCCTATGCGGTCTTGCAAAAATACCGCCGCGAAACAAAAGACGGGACGCCGACGGTGGTCGCAGCCACTGCCAGCCCCTATAAATTTCCGGGCGACGTACTGGGTTCCATTGATCCCGGCTACAGGGAAAAGGATGAATTTACCCTTTTTGCCAAAATGGGAGAGCTTTTGGGAGAAGAAATACCCAAAGCGGTGCAGTCGCTGCAAACCCGGCCCGTCCGGCATAAAACAGTCTGCCGCAAAGATGACATGCGCCGGGTGGTGGAAAATATTCTTCAAATATAGGAAGAAGCTTGTCAATAAAACAACCCCTTGCTCAAAAGGGGTTTTTTTCTGTCTAGATTTCTGCGGAGAAAGTTCTTGGGGCAGGACTTGGGTAAATCTTTGTCGAATAACTTCTTCCAAATCGGAATATAAAGGGGATTTTAACGTGAAGCGTTCTTTGGGCATATTCCTGCTGGCACTGATACTGTTATTATCCGGCCTTGTCTTCTGCATAAACGGCGGCGGACAGAGGCTGGTTTTGGCGGAAGCCGAAGAGGAAGCGGAGATTGAAAAAGAAGCTGCCGCTCCCGGCCTTGAGGAAGGCGAATCCTGGGCTAAAGAATGGGAGGAGGCAGGCCTGTATGGCCCCTCGGAGGGACTTGCGGTTATTGACGGCAAAGCTTCTGTCATGGCAGGCAATGTAGAACTGCAAAATACAGTCATTAAAGGCAACCTCTACATACAGGCGGGGGCAGGCGGCGCTTCCGTGACGCTGAATAATGTTACTGTTACTGGAGAACTGCACGTTTGGGGCGGTGGGAGGATAACAATCCGGGACGGCCAGGTCAATTATCTGGAAATCAACAACCCGGCCAATGCCACTACCGTCATAGCCGAAGGCAGTGCAGCCATTTGGAGCCTGCGGGTAAAGTCTGAAAGTTTGCTTGAAGAAAAAACGGGTACGGAAGCGGAAGGTTTCGGGCATGTCTACAGTACCACCACGGAAACGGTAACCATCTCCGGCAATTTGCCTACTTTAACGGTGGAAAACGAAGGCGGTGCGGTCAACTACCTTTCCGGGCGCATCGGCAAAGTTTACATAGAATCACCGGCGGGCAATTCCGTTTTAACCCTGGGCGAACAGACCGAAATCGATGTGCTGGAGCTGGTTTCCAAAGTACGCATCAAGGGCAGCGGCACTGTTAACCTGGCCATTGTACTGGCGGACGGTTGTGAAATGGATATGGATGCCAAGGCCTATCAGTTTGCGGAAGGCACATCCATCATAGCAGGCGGCGGGTTGGCCGATGAAAGCGGCAAACATGTGGTGACGCTACAGCCCATTGAAGATCTCAGCCTGCAGCCCGGCGGCACCGGCACAAGAAAAGTGGTTGTTGACCCGGCAGACGCCGAACTTTCCGTTGCCTCAAGCAACCCCAATGTTGCCACTGTCACTTTGGCAGACGGCACCATTACCGTTAAAGCGGCTGCCACCGGTACGGCTGCCATAACGGTAACAGCCTCCAAAGAAAACCACTCCCCGGCCGGCACTACCTTTACAGTTTCAGTCAACCTGCCCGGCATCAGCCTTGGCAATCTCAGCAATGTTACTGTTGAAAAAGGTTCTTCTGCCGCCAAAACGGTAACGGTAAAGCCCGGAGACGCAGTGCTGAAGGTTTCATCGAGCAACAGCAGCGTTGCCCAAGTCTCTCTTTCCGGACAGCAAATAACAATCGAAGCAGTGGGGTACGGCACGTCCAAAATCACCGTAACAGCCGAAAAATCCGGTTATGCCACAGCAAAACGCACCTTTACCGTTACGGTTCCCAATCCCCTGAAAGGCATAGAGATTGTTGAGAATTCACCGCTGATAGGTTCTGTCGGTATCCGTATTCACTTAAACAATCCCAGTAATTACAACGTTTATCTGGACGGAATAGCCGTTCACCTGAAGAAAGAGGGGTATTTCGAATACAGCGAGATTATCGGAGAACAAAAGTACACCAAGATGACAGTAGAGCAGCTGCGGTCCCTGATCAAAATAACCAAGAAATAGAACAGTTGTATATCTTGCCGTTCCCTGTGGGAAAGGGGGAAATTTTTTGCGACGCCTGGCAATTACAGTGATCTTTGTCTTCCTGTTTTTGGTGGCGGCACGTCCCGCACAAGCAGTCATTGATTCATATGTTATTGAAGACGAAGACGGCAAGCATTACCAGTACGATTTCGGCACTTTAATTGAATCTTATAATAAAAACGGCATTCTCTGGCGCGATTTTGAAGAGCGCATGAGAATTCTCGGGGTAAAGGCCGTACATGACAATAAATCACAGCTTTACGTCGACTTCCCGGCCCTGATCGACGCCTACAACAAAGGCACGGAAATCTTGCAGTACACGGAAAGCCCGGAAGCAAAAACAGCCGATATTCCTGAACTTATGGTCAGGGTGGAGGTTGACGCGGAAGAACAGCTGATTTTTACCGATTTTCTAAAATCAGGAAATATTCTGGCGGTTATTAACAGTGCCGCAGATGAAGAAGAATTACTCCGTCTGCTGCTTTTCGGGGCGGAAAGCCTGGGCATCAGCCTGGACAGCTATAACGCCCTGAACGACTACGGGAAAAAATATGTCAGCGGCACCGTTTACAGAAACCGCCCGCCGGGAGGCTACGGCAGCAAGGAAGCAGTAAAGAATATATTTGACTCGGCAACGGCCACGGTTGTGGAAATCCAGTTCAACGCCCTGCGGGCCGTCAACCGGGCAACAGACACGGAAATGATGAGACAGGCGATACTTGAATATGCGCCTGTGCTGGAACTGGACATGGCGGGCTTTTACGGCCGGACTGTTGAAGAGCAGCGGCTGGTTTTGGAAGAAATGCTCCGCAGGAGCCCCTTTAACAATGTTGCCCAGGTGGGGGGAGCCTTTGCAAGCGCGCTTAAAAACGTGGAAAGATCAATAATTATAAATTATGTCAATTACGACTACACGCTGAGCTATGCCATCGACCGGCAGATGAACCGCAATCCCCAGACAGACCTTTACGGCGGCGGCTGGCAGACGGCGGACAGAAGACTGGTTAGCTGGTTTATCAACCCCGCCCACTTTACGGAAGAAACTGTGCCGGCAGCCATAGTAAAAAGCGGTCCGGCCAGGCTGCGTTCCGGTCCCGGTCTTTCCTACAGCCAGATAGACCTCTTGTATGTCGGTGAAGGACCTTACCGTTACATTGAAACAGCCGAGGACAGCGAGGGCTATACATGGTACAGGCTGCTGACCAGGTACAGGGTTGGCTGGGTGCGCGGCGATCTTTTGACTCTGACAACTGTAAAGGGAGAAGGGATCTTCCAGTTCCTGCTGCTTTCGGGCACCGCCAACG
This sequence comes from Firmicutes bacterium UBA3936, assembly GCA_002385745.1. Taxonomy (GTDB): domain Bacteria; phylum Bacillota; class Dethiobacteria; order Dethiobacterales; family Dethiobacteraceae; genus DTU027. The sequence goes on along the minus strand of DGEC01000058.1, from coordinate 16,787 downwards.
CGGATCCTGCAGAAGTCAACGCCAAAATCCTGCAGGGCAAGGGCATCCTGGAAGGAAAAGCGGAAGCCTTTATTGCCGCAGCCCGGCAATATAATGTTAACGAGATTTATTTAATTGCCCATGCCCTTCATGAAACGGCAAGCGGGCAGAGTGAATTGGCCAGAGGAGTAGAATACAACGGCAGAACGGTTTACAATATTTATGGCATCGGAGCCGTAGACCACGATCCTGTAAGAAAGGGCGCCGAGTATGCCTACAAACAGGGCTGGTTCACTCCGGAAGACGCCATCATCGGCGGGGCTGCCTTTGTGGCTGAAAACTATATAAACAACCCGCTCTACAGGCAGGATACACTCTATAAGATGCGCTGGAATCCGGTAAGCCCGGGGGATCACCAGTATGCCACCGATGTGGGCTGGGCTGAAAAACAGGTAAAATATATCAAGTCTCTCTATGATCTTCTCTCTACCTATATCCTGCGCTTTGAAATCCCCAGATACAGGTAACATTCCTGTACCATGCTTTCATTTTTCAGGTAGGAAGGGCTGGCCGTGCTGCCAAAGCAAAAAACCGGTCAGTTTGCTGCAAAAAAATAAGCCGTCCGCCGTTTTTGCGGCGGACGGTTTTTTATTTCCTGTAACTATTTCTTGTAAAACGTGGCGCCGTAAGAGGCGACAGCCTCTGCAATCCACCTGTTCTTCCGCTGTGTTTTTTCGTCATCCAAAGGGCCCAGGAACCCGCCGCAAAAAGCGTACCCGCCGCCCGGGGCATATTTGTCAATGGCGGCATAAACGGATTCCTTTACTGTTTCTTCAGAGACATCATCCGCAGTAAGTTCGCCGACAACATCCCAACCCCCGTTGATAACAAGACTGTTGCCGTATTTTTTCTTTATGGCAAGAAGATCGTTGGACGTCTGTGCGGGATTCCAGGAAACAACGCCAAAGTCCCTCCAGTCGTCGATAAAGTCTTCGCAGCGCCCGCAGTTGTGCATTTCAATGGGGATGCCGCGGTCATTTGCGACTTTTGCCAGCTCTACATAATACGGCTTGAATAATTCGCGGTACATTTCCGGGGAAAAGAAGGGATTGTGCCAGGTGGCGGTATCATCGGTAATGTTAAAAATATCCGGTTTATAGCAGTCTATACTTTTTTCGGCAATTTCAACATAAAAATCATTTAAATAGGCAACCAGGGCCTTTACTTCCTCCGGTTCTTCATGCATGGCGCAGAGGGCTTCCGTAAAGCCCATAAAAGAGGCCAGCAGCTGAAAATAGCCGACATGCAGGCCGTAGGCAAGTGCCGTTTCCTCGCGGCTTACAGACAGGCTTTCCAGGTCCTTTTTGGCAATTGCTTCCCAGTCATAACCTGAAATATCCGGGGCTTTGATAACATCGCACCATTTTCTGATATCCTTCAGGATAAAATTGTTTGGCTCCGGAATCTTTGAGTCGTTTGCCTCGGGGACCGGGACATATGTAACCCCCCAAATGTCCTTCCGGACACCCGGTTCAAAAAGATGGCGGTGGAGAAATGAAGGTCCTACCATGCTTACCGGCGTCGCCTTGCCAAGCGGATTGGGGCCAAAAACATAGTGCGGCACCCATTCGGGCTGTTCTCCCCGCAAAAGCATCATGTAGTTTTCTTTTTCTGTCAGTTTTTTTGCCACATTATCACCTCAAACATTTTTTTAAAAGTTTTTGCAGTCAACAGCATTGTTAACTCAATAATACATGTCTTTTCCTCCTTTGAAAACAAGGAAATACTTATAGCGGCTGCAATTCTTTCAGTTAAGCCCTGCTTGCAAGATACTAATAAACTGCCTGAACGAGCAGCAGGGAAAACATTATAAACGGCGAAGTTAGCAATAAAACAATGAATTTTCAGAAATGCCCAAGCTTTGCTGCCGCAGCCGTCATCATCGTTTTAATGCCCGGCAGTGAATGGAGACCGGGGCGCCCGCAGCAGGTAAAACCCTGCTTTCGGCAGGTGCTTTAAAAACGTCGGTATTTATAAAAAAAATAATATAAAAAGGAGATGAAAAATATGGATTTAAAACATTATCCCCGGCGTCATTATGAAATTGACCAGTTTACGCAACCCCACTGTACCGAGCTGAAAGGTTCCAAGTTTTATTTTGTTATGGATGACGGACGCGACTTTGAACTGAATTTTACAGGCGAGGACACTCTGGAATGGAACTGGGCCGGTGAAAAACCAAAGAAAGCCAGGTACCAGTGCCTCAAGGGCGACGATACCACCTATATGGTGGACTATGAACTTGAAGAATTCATTAACACCTTCAACAGGGTTAACCACTTTTTCATCATTGACCTGGAGCAAAGGCTTGTGACAAGAGCCATCTGTACAATCGGAGACAATCCAAAATTCCCTTACCTTGTCAGGAACGAGTATACCTTCGGTGCCATAGATATGGAAGGCATGGAACTGCCTTTCAAGCGACACTCCTTTACAACGGATCTTTTGGGTACCAGGGTGGAGTGGCATTGGAACACCTCGATGATTACACGCCATATGTATTATACATCACACTTCTACCGCATAACTTTTCCCGGAGCTGAAACCCTCATCAACAGGGACGACAGCAATATGTTCATGAGACTGCCCAGCACGGATGAAGTTGCGCAGTATATTAAAATTAAAGATAAAATGTATCTTTTCAGCCTGACGGAAGAGCTCATGGAACGTGCTTTCCATAAAGACAACCCGCCTTACCGTTCCAACGATATGAAATTCCTGCAGAATTATGACCGGATGTACCATGTCGGGCGGACTTTCGGCAACATTCTTGATCCCAAGACAAACAAAGTAGTCCCCTGCCATATTTTGTTCGGCGCGTTCGGCAACCCCGTTGTGCTGCCGGAGAGCTTTGAGAACGCACCCAACCCTTACACGACCTAAACTGAGTCATAAATAAGGTGAAAGGAGCAGAAGAGAATGTTTAATCATTATTTTGATCAAGACGGCGTCTATATAAAGAACCTGAGCAATACGGGGGACCATTACGGCATTGGCCAGTATCGCTTTCCCCATAACTATGAACTTGTCGGTAAACAATTTACAATTTACGACGGAGACGAAAAACACCATTTGAATTTTCTCAGAAAGGATTATATGGAACTTGACGGCAAAGGCCGCGAGTTTGAGTCTTTAAAGCTGGAAGCAACCACATATTTTGTCCGCCTTGGGTTTGATGTTGCCGTTGTGGACCTTGACCAGGGCCTTATAACTTTGATCCAGAAGGATAAATATTTCTACGGCAAAATTGAAGGCCAATATGTGGACGGGGCGGAGCATAAAGACGCAGGCGATGAAATGGTAGGTACGGGTGTTGCCTGGGTTCTCGGCTGCGGCCGCTACGTTAAGCACGAGTATTTCGAGGAGGGCAAGTGCCGCGTAAGCTGGGCTCCCATAGATGAGGCCAAGAACGAGCACCTCTGCAAGGCCACAAAGATCAAAGGCCCGCTCTTTCTTGTTGACATCAAAGGCTGGGTTCCCTATAACACCTGCGCTCCCATATTGACCGAGCGTGTCATCATGCTTCAGGATTACGACCATATGATGACCGTTGGCTGTGTCATGGGAGGCGGCATGACTCCCATCATGATTTCGGGCTACGCGAGATTCTTGGACGAAGAAAATCTCGTGCGGATTCCGGGCGGGGCCGTTATCAGTCTCGATTCTGAAGAATAAGATTATTTTACACAGCCCCGTTTTTTGCCGGGTTCTGCCGGGCAAGCGCAAAGAAGATGTCAAGCATGGGACTGCAACATTTTCTAAGCAGGGGAAGATAAAATGAAATATCCGAATTTATTTAAGCCAATAAAAATCGGCAATACACTTTTTAGAAACAGAATATTTTCGGCACCCATAGGCCATCCTGACGTGACGCTTGACGGGAACTTTTCCGACGATGCCATAGCATTTTATGAACGCAAGGCGCAGGGCGGCGCGGCGGCCGTCACCCTTGGTGAAGCAATTGTGGACAGTGTTTACGGCAAGCGGCATGCTTTTCAAATCAGCCTGGACAATCAAAATGTCTTTCACAGCCTCTCGCGTTTGGCCGATTCGGTAACCCGCCACGGTGCCGCTGTTTCAATTGAGCTGCAGCATTCCGGAATGCAGGCTACTCCCGGCATTGTAACACCCGGATTTTGCACGGCGTCCGATATAGTTTACGGCCCGTCCGACTATGAGCTGGACGGGAAAAAAATAAGAGAGATGCCGGAGGAAATCATCCTGGAGATTATTGAAAAATTTGCCCGGGCCGCACTTTTTGTGAAAAACTGCGGCTTTACCATGGTAACCGTGCATGCCGGGCACGGCTGGCTGCTCAACCAGTTCCTTGCTCCAAGACTGAACAGGCGCAAGGATAAATGGGGCGGAAACACGGAAAACCGGGCCCGTTTCGTAGTAGAGGTGTGCAATGCAATTCACAGGCTCTGCGGCGACGACTTCCCCGTTGAAGTGCGCATCAGCGGCTCGGAAGTGCTGGAGGGCGGCTACGGTATTGAAGAGGGCATCCGCATTGCCAAAGCACTTGACGGGTACGCCGATATTATTCATGTCTCCGTCGGCGGCGGCATCGGCCTGCCAAACGCCCAGCTGGGCTTCAGCATCACGCATCCCTGCATGTTCAAAGAAGATGGCGTGAATGTAAAATACGCGGCCGAAATTAAGAAGCATGTTAAAAAATCTGCAGTAGCCACTGTCGGCGCCCTCTCCGACCCCGCCATGATGGAGGAAATTATTGCTTCCGGAAAGGCCGATATTGTGGAAATGGCGCGGGGGCTTGTCTGCGATCCCGATCTGCCAAGCAAGGCGCGTGACGGGCGCGACGACGAGATTGTCCGCTGCATCCGCTGCTTTGCGTGTTTTTCAGACCTTGTAAAACACGGCGGCTGTTTCTGCGCGCTCAACCCCGTGACAAACCGGGAGCGTACTTTCGGGCGGCTGCTTCCGGAGGCCAAAAAACAAAAAGTACTTGTTGTCGGCGGCGGGATTGGCGGCATGCAGGCGGCTCTCACCGCTGCAGAGAACGGCCACGAAGTAATACTGTGCGAAAAGAGCGGCAGGCTGGGCGGGAGGATCCGCTGCGAAGAAAATGTGCCCTTTAAGAAACACCTGAAAAGGTACATCGAGCAACGCGAGCGCCTCCTTGCAAAAGCGGGCGTTGAGGTGCGCTTGAACACTGAAGTGACGCCGGAATATGCAAAATCGACAGAAGCCGATGTAATAATTGCCGCCATTGGTGCCGTCCCTCTTATACCGGATATTCCCGGCATAGACGGGGCAAACGTCATTGGCGCCGAGGAAGCCTTTCTAAATCCCGCCAAGGTCAAGCATTCAGCCCTTATTCTGGGCGCCGGACTGGTAGGCACGGAACTGGCCATATATCTCCACGGACTTGGCAAGAAAGTCCAAATTATTGAAAAGATCGCGCAGTTTAACCACGGTTCAAATGAACTGCATGGCATGGCAGTGAAAAGCAAGCTTGCCGAGGAAGGTATAGAGGTCAGTTTTTCCACTGCAGCCGTAAAAATAGACGCCGGGGGCGTATGGTGTAAAACGCCCGCAGGGGAACGGTATTATGAAGCCGATACTGTAATTTATGCAGTGGGGCAAAAGCCCCTGACGGAAGAAGCCATGGCTTTATACGACTGTGCCGCCCACTTTTACCCGCTGGGCGATTGCGTGACGCCGGGGAATATCGGTGATGCTACGGCACAGGCCATGACCATTGCTCGCAATGTTGGCAGATTTTAGCATTGCCGCCGGGCTGCAGAGCGTAAGAACCGGACCTCTACGCAGCAGTCAGTGCTTTTAAGCAACAGCCCAAAAAGACGGCGCCCGAGGGGCGCCGTCTTTTTATTTCCTCATTATGTATGCAAGTATAAATTCTGCCGTCAGGATGTTGCAAGCTGTTGATACCGGCTAAAGATTCACCAGGGAATTATTGATTGATCGGAATGGCAGGGATATAATAGATGAATCAATAATTTACACCTCTATGTTTGATTTGGTCGACCGGTTGTTAATGGCAACTGAAATCTGCTTGGCGAAGATTGAATAAAAGTCAATAAGAGTGGTAGATTTGAATTATAAAGGGTCTTAAGAAGAAAATATGATAAAATACATAGTAGCAATAAAAACCGGAGGAGATTATGCGTCAGATATACCTTGACAACAGCGCGACTACACCGGTGCGGCCGGAAGCGGCAGATGCCATGCGGGAGGTTTTGCTTTCCGACTACGGCAATCCCTCATCTTTCCACTCCCTGGGGATAAAGGCGGAGCGCATTATTAAAGAAGCCCGCAGGCAGCTGGCCGCGGCCTGCGGGGTAAATGAAGCGGAAGTTATTTTTACCTCCGGAGGCACGGAAGCAAACAACCTGGCTGTAAAAGGCGTTGCCCGGCGCCACCGGAAGCGGGGCAAGCATTTGATAACCACCCGGGTGGAACACCCGTCGGTTTTGAATGCCTTCCGGGCGCTGGAGACGGAAGGATTTGAGGTTGACTACCTGCCGGTGGACAGAGAGGGCCTCGTCAGTCCCGCAGAAGTAATCGCCGCGCTGCGGGAAGACACCCTGCTGGTCAGTGTCATGCACATTAACAATGAAGTTGGCTCGGTGATGCCGGTTGCGGAAATAGGACGGCTTCTAAAGGAGAAAAACCCGCAGACGGTTTTTCATGTGGATGCCGTGCAGTCCTTTGGCAAGCTGCCCGTTGATCCCCGCAAGTGGCAGGCCGATTTGGTTTCAATCTCCGCCCATAAAATTCACGGTCCCAAAGGCAGCGGCGCCCTGCTCTGCCGGGAAGGTCTGCTTTTGGAGCCTTTATTCCATGGCGGCGACCAGGAGCAGGGGATCCGCCCCGGCACGGAAAATACGGCGGGAATTGCCGGCTTTGCCGTTGCCTGCCGCCTGGCTTTGCGGGACAGGGAAGAAAACTACCGCAAAATGACCGGTCTAAAAAAATACCTGGCGGCGGAGATAAAGCGGCAGATTAAGGACACATCCGTTAACGGTCCTGAAGAGGGGGCCGCTCACATCTTAAACGTAACCTTTGCCGGCATCAAGGGAGAGCTGCTGGTTCGCTTCCTGGCCGAAGAGGGAATTTATGTTTCCACAGGTTCGGCCTGCCATTCGCGGCGGCCCGAACCAAGCCACGTGCTGTTGGCCATGGGACTTTCGGCCGAAGAAGTGGGGGCTTCCGTCCGCTTCAGTTTTTCCGCTTTGACCGGCCGGGAGGACATTGAATATACCCTGGAGAAACTAGAACCGGCAGTGGCCGCGCTGCGCCGGATGACAGGGAGGAAAAAATAACCATGATCTACCTTGTTCGCTATGGAGAAATAGGCCTGAAAGGGAAAAACCGCCGTTTTTTTGAAAACAGGCTTACGGAAAATATTAAAAAAGCGCTGCAGGGCATCCCCGGCTGCAGCATCCGGCAGCTCCATACCCGCAACTATGTAGAAGTGCCGGAGGAGAGGGCGGCAGAAGCGCTGCAACGGCTACAGCAGGTATTTGGCATCGTCTCGCTCAGTCCGGTAACCGTAGCCGGACCGGACATGGCTGCCATTAAAGATGCGGCGCTGGCAGAGTTTTCTGTTCTTGCCCGCCCCGGACTGCGGTTTAAAGTTAACACCCGGCGGGCAAATAAGCGCTTTCCCCTTGCTTCACAGCAGGTTAGCGCCGAGGTTGGCGCGCACATTTTGCGCAGTATCCCCGGCCTGAAGGTGGACGTTCATAATCCTGAGACCGTGCTGGATGTGGAAATCCGTGATGAAGCCGTCTATATTTATACTCAAAGGATTCCGGGGCCCGGCGGCCTGCCGGTGGGTGTTTCCGGCAAAGGGCTGCTCCTGCTTTCCGGCGGCATTGACAGCCCGGTGGCCGGCTGGCTGGCCATGAAGCGCGGAGTTACCCTGGAAGCGGTGCATTTTTACAGTCCTCCCTTTACCAGCGAGCGGGCCAGGGATAAAGTTATAGATTTATGCCGGCGGTTGGCTGTCTTTGGCGGTCCAATCCGCCTTCACCTGGTCCGTTTTACGGAAGTGCAAAAGGAATTGCAGGAAAAAACGCCGGAGAAACTGTCTGTCACGCTGATGCGGCGCATGATGTTCCGCATAGCGGAACAGCTCTCGGCCAAAAGAAGCGCCCTTGCCTTGATAACGGGGGAAAGCCTCGGTCAGGTAGCCAGCCAGACCATGGAAAGCATAGCCGTAATTGAACAGGTGGTGTCAATACCTGTTTACCGCCCCCTGATAACTTATGATAAACAGGAAATAACGGAACTTTCCCGCAGCATAGGAACGTACCCCATCTCAATCCGTCCCTATGAAGACTGCTGTACTGTTTTCCTGCCGCCCCATCCGGCGATAAAGCCGCGCCCGGAGGCAGTAGAAGAGGCGGAGAAAGCCTTGGACATTCCGGCGCTGGTCAGGGATTGTCTGGAAAAAACAGAAGAGCTGGTAATCGACCCGGAAAATGGCAGCTGAACAGTAAACGGCGGTATTTGCCGCCGTTTATTTTAATATGAGGAAATTAATTGCCGCCCTTTTCCCGCGGGCTTGCTCATTAGTCCGGGCAGCGCAGGAAAGGGATTTGTTGCCAGACAAGTGAAGAAATTAACTATTTCCGTGGTGTTTACCGATTTATGTAGACATGTTATACTTGCAATATATAAACTAATTAGCCTGTCAATATAGATGTATATTCTCCCAAATCTGGAAAGGAGAGAGGCTTATGGTCTTGCGCGCTTATCTACTGGTTAGTGTGCGCGATGAATGCAAAAAAGAATCTTTTCCCCAGGCCGTAAAGGAAATAGAAGCTCTGGATGAAGTGGATTTTGCCGATCCTGTCGTTGGAGATGCCGACCTGGTTGTTATGGTGGAAACGGATAACATTGAGCAAACGGCGGAAAAAGTAGCAGCCATGCCTTGTACGGAAAATGTCTCCGTCTTAAGGATCTGCAGTGCCCTGGAGCGTCACCGCACACTGCGGCAGGAACTGCTGCAGAAACTGGCGGATTAAAACCGGCAAAGGAGCCAAGCCCATGATAAAAGTGAAAAATAACAGTCCGGCAACCGGAGACAATATCAAAATCATTGACGAGATAGTCCGCCGTCATAATATTCACAGAGGGGCGGCCATTCCCATCCTGCAGGAAATTCAGACAACTTTTGGCTTTGTGCCGCCGGAAGCCATCACCCGTATTTCAGACCTTACCGGCATTGCAGAAAGCGAACTGTACAGCATTGCCACCTTTTATGCCCAGTTTCGCCTGGAACCGGTAGGAAAAAATATTATTTGCGTCTGTCATGGTACCGCCTGTCACCTGGCCGGAGCGGAAAAAGTAACCGAAGCGCTGCAGCATGCTACCGGTGCCAGACCGGGCGGAACAAGTCCCGACGGGCTGTTTACCTTGGAAAAGGTGGCCTGCCTGGGCTGCTGCAGCCTGGCACCGGTGATGACAGTCAACGGAGAAACGGTTGCCAAGGTAACACCCGAAAAAGCAAGGGCTGTCGTTAAGTCGCTGCGCGAAGCCGCCCAAAAGAATAAAACCGCCAAAGGGGGGAGGCCGTAATGGGAACCGGTCAATATAAAGTTAAGGTCGGGCTTGCAACCTGCGGTGTTGCCGCCGGCGGGCAAAAAACCTATGAAAAACTGCGGCAGCTTTTGTCCGGGCTGGGAATCGACCCGGAAAAAACGGGCTGCATGGGTATGTGCTATTGTGAACCGCTGGTGGAAGTGATAACTCCCGAGGGCAAAAGCTATGTCTACGGCAGTGTTGATGAAAAAGAAGCGGAAAAAATCGTCAGGGAGCATATCCAAGGCCATCGGCCTGTCAAGGAACTTTTGGTTTTGTCACCGGAAGAGGAAACCGAACATTCCCCCTACATGGAAAAGCAGCACCGCGTGCTGCTGGGTTTTCTGGGAAAAGTTAATCCTGAAAGCATTGACAGCTACCTTTCCGCCGGCGGTTATGAGGCGGTGAAAAAAGCTGTCGGGACCATGACACCCGAGGAAGTAATAGCGGAAATAGAAATTGCCGGCCTGCGCGGCCGCGGGGGAGCGGGCTTCCCCACTCACCTGAAATGGAAATTTACGCGGGAAGCACCGGGAGAACAAAAATATCTTGTCTGTAATGCCGACGAGGGCGACCCCGGCGCCTTCATGGACCGCAGCATCCTGGAAAGCAATCCCCACGGTGTTGTGGAAGGGATGATTATTGCCGGTTATGCCATCGGGGCAACACAGGGTTATGTGTACTGCCGGGCGGAATACCCCCTGGCTATTAAAAATTTGCGGAAGGCCATTGCCGAAGCTAGGGAACACGGATACCTGGGTGAAAAAATTTGCGGTTCCGGCTTTAATTTCAACATTCAAATCCGGGAAGGGGCAGGGGCCTTTGTCTGCGGTGAAGAAACGGCCCTGCTGATGTCTATGGAAGGGAAACGGGGAATGCCCCGCTTCCGGCCGCCTTACCCGGCGCAAAAAGGTTTGTTTGGCCTGCCCACCTGTATTAACAACGTGGAAACCCTGGCCAATGTTCCCTGCATTATCAGCCGCGGGGGCAAGTCATACAGCTCCCTGGGCACGGAAAACAGCAAGGGGACGAAGGTATTCGCCCTGGCCGGAAAAATCAAGCGGGGCGGCCTGGTGGAAATACCCATGGGCATGACCATCAACGAAATTGTTTTTGATATAGGCGGCGGGATTTCCACAGGCAAAAAATTCAAGGCCGTGCAAACCGGAGGCCCCTCCGGCGGCTGCATTCCGGCAGAGCTCGGGGACACCCCCGTGGACTACGATTCCCTGCAGGCCATCGGAGCCATTATGGGGTCCGGCGGCATGCTGATCATGGATGAGGAAACATGCATGGTGGATGTAGCCCGTTTCTTTTTAAGTTTTACCTGCGATGAATCCTGCGGCAAATGCACTTTTTGCCGTGCCGGAACGAAAAAAATGCTGGAGATTCTGGATAAAATCACGGAAGGCAGGGGAGAGGAAAGCGACATCGACCTGCTGGTAGAACTGGGAGAACAGATTAAGGCCGGCTCCCTGTGCGGCCTGGGGCAGACAGCCCCCAATCCCGTTTTGACAACCATTAAGTATTTCCGTGACGAATACCTGGCTCATGTCCGTGACAAGCGCTGCCCTGCTAAAATATGCAAAGCACTAATCAGATATGTAATCCTGCCGGATGCCTGTGTAGGCTGCGGTGTCTGCCGCCGCAACTGCCCCGTTAACGCCATCTCGGGCGCGCCAAAAGAACCTCATGTTATTGACCAGGAGATTTGCATCCGCTGCGGGCTTTGCCAGGCCGGCTGCAGGTTTGATGCCATCGTGGTAGAAACCGGTCTCCCGGAAGCCGACACGGACAAAAAGCGGTAATCCATATGGGAAACAGAGGTGTAAAAATGCCAAAAGTTCAAATTTGGATTAATGGAAAAGAGGTCTGGGCCGAGGAAGGGAGCAACCTCCTGGAAGCTGCCCTTGCCGCCGGGATCCATATTCCCCATCTTTGCCATGACCCGCGGCTGCAACCTTTTGGCTCCTGCCGTCTGTGTTTTGTAGAAATTGAGGGAGGGCGGGCCCCCGTACCTGCCTGTGGCAATGTTGTTGCGGAGGGCATGAAGGTAGCCACCGAGAGCGAAGCGCTTCGCCGGCTGCGTAAAACAGCCCTTTCTCTGCTGATAACGGAACATTGCGGAGATTGTGTGGCTCCCTGCCAGCTGGCCTGCCCCGCGCATATTGATATTCAGGGCTTTATAGCCCATATTGCCAACGGCAGGCGCGCTGCCGCCTCCGCTTTGATCAAAGAACAATTACCCTTTCCTTCTGTTTGCGGCCGCGTCTGTCCCCGCTTCTGCGAGGATGCCTGCCGGCGCAATATCGTGGATGAACCGGTAAATATCTGTTCTCTAAAGCGCTATGCCGGGGATTATGATCTCTTTAACCATAATGAATACCTGCCCACCCCCCTGCCGGACACCGGCAAGCGGGTTGCCGTTGTTGGCGGGGGGCCTGCGGGGTTGACTGCCGCTTACTATCTCGCCCTTGCCGGGCACAGGGTAACCGTCTATGACAGGGGTCCGGAGCTGGGCGGGATGATGCGGTACGGCATTCCCGAATACCGCCAGCCCAAAGAAATCCTGGACCGGGAAATAAAACTGATTACCGACCTGTGTGCCGAAGTGAAATTGGGAGTGTCTCTGGGCAAGGATTTTACCCTGGAAGAATTGCGGGCCGCTTATGACGCCGTCTTTTTGGGCCTGGGCAGCCAGGCAGCCCAGATGCTGGGCCTGTCGGGGGAAACTGCCTCCGGCATTTTAAGCGGCATTGGATTTTTGCGGGCTGTGGTGGAAGGACGCCCGCCGGAAGTGGGCAAGAATGTGGTGGTAGTGGGCGGCGGCAATACAGCCATGGACGCGGCCCGCACAGCCGTCCGCCTCGGGGCGGAAAATGTGACGGTTGTTTACCGCCGCAGCCGGGATGAAATGCCGGCCAACAGCATTGAAATTGAAGAAGCGGAAGAAGAGGGAGTTAAATTCCAGCTTCTGACCAATCCGAAAGGCTATATCTGTTCAGGAGACCGCATTCAGGAACTTGAATGCCTGCGCATGAAGCTGGGGGAGCCCGATGCTTCCGGAAGACGCCGTCCGGTAGCCGTAGAGGGCAGTGAGTTTACCGTTCCTGTAGACACCGTTATCCTGGCCATCGGCCAGGCTACGGAAAAGGACGAGATAGAAAAATGCGGCCTGCAAGTCTCTTCCCGCGGCAATGTGGAAGCCGATCCGGAAACGGGTGCAACCAGCCTGCCGGGTGTATTTTCAGCCGGTGATTGTGTAACGGGACCCAGGACAGTGGTGGAAGCCATCGGAGCGGCCAAAAAGGCGGCCCTTGCCATGGACCGTTATCTGGCGGGAGAGGACATCGCCCCGGCCAGGGAAGAATTCAACTGCACCATGGGAGAAAACTGGGAGGATATTGACCCCTCCGTCCTGGCCGACAAGGAAAAATTGCCGCGCCGGGAAGAAGATATTATCGCTCCCGAAAAGCGAAAAACCGGCTTTGAGGAATTTAACCTGGGACTTGCTGCGGAGGCTGCCCTGGAAGAGACAAAACGCTGTCTTTCCTGCGGCTGCCAGGATGCTTTTGCCTGCGAATTGCGCCGCCTCTGCACCGAGTACGAAGTGGACATCAAGGAACTGGGGACACATGAGAAACGCTATGAAATAACACAAAACGAGCATCTGGTGCAGGATGAAAACAAATGCATCCTCTGCGGCAACTGTGTCCGCATCTGCCAGGAAGTGCAGGACAATGCCGTTTTAGGCTTTGTCAACCGCGGTTTTGACACCACTGTGAGACCAAGCCTGGAACTGCCCCTGTCCCAGGTAGACTGCGAGTCCTGCGGCCAGTGCATTTCCGCCTGTCCCACAGGCGCCCTGACGGCTGTCCAGCCCTTTAACAAACCGGGGCCCTTTAGGGCGGATAAAGTGGTAAGTACCACCTGTACCCGCTGCAGCATCGGCTGTGAACTGGAGCTGCACGTGTCAAAAGGACAAATAGTGGAAGTCTCCACACCGCTGCGCGCGGGCAGAAACGGCGGCAACCTCTGCAAGCTTGGCCATTATGCCGCCCACTATGTCCACAGCAGGGAACGCCTGACAGTTCCTTTGTTGAGAAACGGCAGCGAGTTTAAAGCTGCTTCTTGGGAGAAAGCCCTGGCCGCTGCCGCCGGTATAATGGAGGCAGTTAAAAAACAGCTTGGCAGCGAAAGCCTTGCCGTAATTGCCGCGCCGGGCCTGACCAATGAAGAATATTATCTTTTGCAAAAACTGGCCAGGGATGTTCTTGGCACAAATAACATTGCCGGAGCGGACACCGCTTCCTCTCATGCCCTGCAAGATGCCATCGCTTACGGCGATTTGGCGGCAAGCGACCTGATAATGCTTGTAGGAGAAGACCTGACCGTTGATTTTCCTGTCCTGGCCGCCATGGTCCGCAAAGCGGTGGAAAAGGGCAGCAGGCTTGCCATAATAAGCGAACATCCAACCCGCCTGGATAAATATGCGGACCATTCCCTGCTGGTTAATCCGGGCTGCACCCTTGAAATCCTGGCCGCACTCCACGGATACGCCGCGGAAAAGGGGCTGCTTGCGGATACTGCCGGTATAATGTTCAGTACGGAAGATATCAGGCGCCTGTTTGCCGAACTGCCGCGGCTGGCCCGTGTCCGGGCTTCCCGGCTGACGGCCTTGGCGGAAGAGCTTACCCTGGCTAAAGCACCTGCGGTTATTGTTACCGGCGACAGTGTGGCTGAGGAGGAGCTGGAAATCGCAGGAGAATTGCTGCGGGGCTTCAAGAAAACCGCAGCCGGCGGCATGCTGGTTTTGTACCGCGGCGGCAATGCCCACGGTCTGCTGGAGACGGGCGTACACCCTGACCTTTTGCCGGGGCGGAAGCGCATCTCCGGGGCGGGAGCCGGCACGGCCCCGCAGACAGCCGGCTTTGAATTGCCCGACCTGCTTCAGAAAATCAGCCGGGGTGATTTGGCCGCCGCCCTTGTGGCGGGAGATGGCTTTGAGCTGTCTCCGGCAGTTTTTGACAGTGATACCATGGTAATTGCCCTTGCCACCAGCTGGCGGGATGACCTGGAACGGGCGGATGTGATTCTTCCGCTGGCTGCCTTTGCCGAAACGGACGGAACGGTAGTTAACAGCGAAGGCTGCCTGCTGCCCGTCAGGGCTGCCCTGCCTCCCCCTGCCGGCCGCACCGGTCTGGAAGTGATTGCCGGTCTTGCGGCAGCCATGGGCAGGCCCTTTGCCGCCCGGACGGCGGCGGAGGTGCTGGCGGAAATAATAGCCGGGGGCGGCATGGCCTTTGCTTCCGGACAAAAGGAAACACAGGCCGCCGGTTAAATGGAACAGAAAAAAGGCCGCTGCAATTCTCTGCAGCGGCCTTTGCCTTTAATTTCAGGCCAGGGCACGGACAAAAGCGGCTATCCTCTCCAGTCCTTTTAGCATCTGCTCCGTGGCAAGGGCATAAGAGAGGCGGATATAGTCCGGGGCGCCGAAGCCGGTGCCGGGAACAACGGCCACCTGCTTTTCTTCCAGCAGGGCGGCGGCAAAATCGTCACTGGAGTTGACAGTCCTGCCGTTATATGCCCGCCCGAATGTACTGCTTACATCGACGAAAAGATAAAAGGCTCCCTGCGGTTCAATGCAGGAAAGACCGGGAATGCTCCTGATTTTTCCCACCATCGTTTTGCGGCGGGCGTCAAAGGCTTCTTTCATTTCCTGCACGCAATCCTGCGGACCGGTCAGGGCGGCTACAGCCGCTTTTTGGGCAATGGAGTTGGCATGGCTTGTGGCATGGCTCTGAATGCTGGACATTATTTTGGCTATTTCTGCAGTGGAAGCGGAATAGCCGATCCGCCAGCCCGTCATGGCATATGTTTTGGAAACACCGTTAACAAGAACGGTGCGTTTCTTGATTTCCTCCCCCAGGGAGGCGATGCTTACATGTTCGGAGTCGCCGTAAATAAGTTTTTCATAAATTTCATCGGCAATGACAAACAAGTTATGCTGAACGGCAAAATCAGCTATGGCCTGTAGCTGCTCTTTGCTGTAAACCTGCCCGGTGGGGTTGCCCGGGCTGTTGATGATAATGGCCTTGGTTTTCGGTGTCAAAGCCTGCTTGAGGTCTTCTGGGGAGGGGCAGAAGTTGTTTTCCTTTTTGGTTTGGATGACAACGGGAACACCGTCATTAATTTTTACCATTTCGGGATAGCTGACCCAGTAGGGAGCGGGAATAACAACTTCATCACCCGGGTTAAGCAGGGCGGCAAGAGCATTGCACAGTGCATGCTTGGCGCCGTTGGCAACCACAATGTTCCGCGGCTCATAGGCAAGGCCGTTGTCCTTTTGCAATTTTTGACTGACTGCTTCCAGCAGTTCAGGTATGCCGGCAACAGGCGTATAACGGGTAAAGCCGGCTTCAATTGCCCTGACGGCCGCTTCTTTTATATGCGCCGGCGTTTCAAAATCTGGTTCGCCCGCTCCGAATCCGATAACATCCACACCTTCTTTTTTGAGCTGTTTTGCCTTGGCATCTATAGTTAAGGTGGGTGAAGGGGAAATGGACTGTGCTTTACGGGAAAACATTTTTCACTCTCCTCTGCAAGCGGATCAATGCTTGGGATTAGCCGTGTTTTTTGGCAAAATCATTCATAAATTCAGCCAGCAGTTCACAGCCTTTTTTCGTCATGGCATTATAAATGGAAGCGCGGATACCGCCCAGGGTCCGGTAACCCTTAATTCCCACCAGGCCTTTTTCGGCAGCTTCGGCAATAAACTGCTTATCCAGTTCTTCCGAGGGAAGGCGGAAGGTGACGTTCATCAGGCTGCGGCTTTCTTTTTGCGCAAATCCCGTGTAAAGATCATGGACATCAATTGCCTCATAAAGCAAACCGGCTTTTTCTTTGTTGGTTTTGCCGATTGCCGCAAGGCCGCCTGAGTCCCTGATCCACTCCAGCACAAGCTTCAGTACATAAATGGCAAAGGTTGGCGGGGTATTATAAAGGGAGTCCTTTTCCGCGAGAAGCCTGTAGTTGAAAATACTGGGCAGGTGATCCGGCACTTTTTCCAGCAAGCTTTTTCTGACCGCGACCACAACCACGCCGGCGGGGCCTATATTTTTCTGGGCGCCGGCATAAAAAAGATCGAACTTGTTGTAATCCCAGGGGCGGCTTAA